>CANQXD010000013.1 GCA_947627755.1 uncultured Clostridia bacterium
ATTTTTGGTAAAATTCAAAATAAAAAAAGAAAAAGACTGTTGAGCAAAATATTTTTATATACTTTGTCAACAGTCTGCAGAAAAGGTCTCAAATTGAGACCTTTTCTTATTCTCTCTATATAAATAAGTTACCAAAAGGGACAGATATACCAAAAGGAAACGTCCCCAAAGAGACATTTTATTTATAAATTCTTTTTATATGCTCTATCGCACTTTTTTCTAAACGTGAGACTTGTGCTTGTGATATGCCTATTTCTTCTGCTACTTCTACTTGTGTTCTTCCTTCAAAGAATCTTTTGTTGATAATCATTTTTTCTTTTTCGTTTAGTTTTTTCATTGCTTCTAATATGGTGATGTTTTCTGCCCAATATTCGTCTGTGTTTTTATTATCTTTTACTTGATCCATTACATATAAGTTTTCTGTTCCATCTCCATAGACTGGTTCTTGTAATGATACTGGCTCTTGAATTGCATCTAGACTGAATACAATTTCTTCTTTATCTACTCCTAGTTCTTTTGCTATTTCTTCTACTGTTGGTTCTTTTTGATTTTCCTTTATCATTTTTTCTTTTATGCTTAATGCCTTATAAGCTAAATCTCTTACTGAACGACTAACACGAATAGGATTGTTGTCTCTCAAATATCTTCTAATTTCTCCTATAATCATTGGAACTGCATAAGTGCTAAATTGTACATTTTGACTTAAGTCAAAGTTGTCCATTGCTTTTATAAGTCCAATACATCCTACTTGAAATAAATCGTCTACGTTTTCTCCTCTTCCATAAAATCGCTTGATGACACTTAGTACTAACCTTAAATTTCCGTTTATAAATTCGTCTCTTGCTTGTTCATCTCCATTTTTTATTTTGATAAATAACTGCGTTTTTTCTTCTGGACTAAGTACTGGTATTTTGGAAGTATCTACTCCACATATCTCTACTTTATTTCCCATAAAAAACTCCTTTAAACTAATGTTATTTTCATTATTTCCAAAGGAATTTTTTTCTATTCAATTATCGTACGACTGTTTTCGACAGTTAATGAGCCAAAAGGGACAGATGTAGCAAAATAATAAGTTAGCCGTTCTAATGAAAGTGATTTATAGATAGCTTATGCAAAAGCTGATTTCTCCAATACGTCAATAGAACCAAAAAACTCCCAGATTACTTCTGGGAGCTTTTTGGTTTGTTTTCTTCTCTTTGTTTTTTTAAGGCTACAAAATATTGCTTTGCCTTATGTTTTACTCTGTTAATTTCAATGCCTTTTAAACTTCTTTCAATGATTTTTTCCATCACTTCGTCAGATACAATGTTTTCTACAATGCCCTGCTCTAGAATCTTTTTCGTAAGCCGGTCAGATTCGATATTGTATTTTTGTGTGAAGTAATGAATTGAGTAGGAAGGATTATCTGCAATCTCCTTTGCTAGTCTAGCTGTTCCTGTTCTTGTATAAGTACCAAGTAAATAATCCTCTCTTTTTCTCATTAAATCCTTATGGTGACTAATAGATGTTCCACCTGCTTCTTGTGCCTTCTGTCTTTGGTTGCTAATTGCTTTTTCTAGCACTTGCTCGCAGATTTCTCTTGAAACTAGTGCAGTGGTAATTGCATAATCCATTAAATCTCGCAAACCTTTTTTAGTTAAGTGGTTATCTTGGGCTGCATTAGTTTGTGAATATGCCATGTCACTTTTGGCATAAGCTTCTGTTACTGCTTTTGCAAAGCGGTTTAAGTCATCGAAAGTTTTCTCTTTTTGTAATTGTTTAAAAGTCCGATTTTCTCCTGCCATATTTTATCCTCCTATTAGTTACTAAGTTGATTAATTTGCTATTTACATAATGCAATTATATCATGATTTTGTATTTTTGTCTATCTAATTTAAGTTATTTTCTAAATTTTTAGACCTATCCCTAATATTTACTATCCCGTTTTGCTCATGATTTCTTTTTTCATTTTTCCTATTATCTTTTTTTCTAAGCGAGATATGTAACTTTGAGATATGCCGTAGCATATCGGCTACTTCTTTTTGTGTTTTTTCGTCTCCGCTTACAAAGCCAAAGCGAAGTTCCATGATGTTTCTTTCTCTACTATTTAATTTTTCAATAGAGGCTTTTAATAGTTTTTTGTCTACTTCTTCTTCTATTCCTCTTGAGGTAATGTCTGGGTCTGTTCCAAGTATGTCGGAAAGTAAAAGTTCGTTTCCATCTCCGTCTTGGTTTAGTGGCTCATCTATTGATATTTCTCCTTTTATTTTATTACTTCTTCTTAAGTACATTAAGATTTCGTTTTCTATACAGCGGGATGCGTAAGTTGCAAGTTTTATTTTCTTTTCAGTGTTGAAGGTGTTTACTCCTTTCATGAGCCCAATGGTTCCTATAGATATTAAATCTTCTAAGCCTACTCCTGTGTTTTCAAATTTTTTTGCTATGTAGACTACAAGTCTTAGGTTTCTTTCAACTAGAGTTTGTCTTGTTTCTAGTTTGCCTTCTTCTAATTCTTGTAATAATTTTTCTTCCTCCTCCACGGATAATGGAGGTGGCAAGCTTACATTGCCTCCAATATAGTAAATTGGCAAATTTTCTATTTCTTCTTCTTTTAAAAATTTTGTGTAAATGGTGTTTACACTATCGACTAACATTTGTAATAAGTTCATCATTATCACTCCCCTCTAATCCTTCTTCTAATAAATCTAACCCTATTAGGGCAGAATATTGTCCTTTTTTACTTAATGAATAGTCGTAAATTCCTACAATGACATTTTGTACTATTTTGTTTGTGTCTTCTTGTTCTATTATTACTTTATTTGCTTTAAATCCTAGTAACATTCCATTTGATTTGCCTATTGAACTAAATGGAATTACTCGAAATTTTGTCATATATTCTAAATTTTCATCTTCATAGACTTCTTTTGGTACATCACCTCCTATGATATTATTTAAATTATTTAATATACTATCTGGTAAGATGTCTTTTAGTTTTTCCTTTTCTACTACGATGACCGGCATTCTTGTAATAGGATCTTTTAACATGTTACCAGTATCAAGCAAAGCAGTTGTTGTTATTTGTTTTTCTTTGAAATAAATTCTTATGGTACAGTACATATCTTTTTTGCTAAGTTTTGATTTTACATAGCTAAAACAAATAGCTGTTATTGTGAAGCCTACAATTCCTCCTAGAATAGCTATTTTTAACGGATACGTTCCTACATAGCTTCCATTTAGCATGAATATTTCTTCTGGTTTTACAAAGTATAATAGTGCAAAGGCACACCCTCCAAATACAAAGGATGTAAGATAAAAGAATAATAGTTCTTTTGCTAAGTTTTTTATATTTTTTGCATGGTAGGCTATATAGACCATTACAACGGATAACATTACTTTTAAAAGAAAATGAGAGTATATTTCTAATATTTGCAAATATGCTAAAATAGAATAAATGCCTCCTAACAAAGCAGATAAAATTAGCCTTATATGATTCATTTTCTTTTTTAGTAAGTATCCTGTAGCAAATAGAATGATATAGTTCATACATAGATTTTCTAGTAAAACTACATCTAAATAGATTGTCATTTCATAATTCATTCCTTTCCTTGTTCAAAGGTATATAATGGAAAAAATTAATTTTATATAAAGCCCATATAATTTTGAAACATTATTTTTTCAAATTATAATTGTTATTAATATACATTATTTCTTTTGCATTTTCTGTCACTTCTTAGGCACGAAAAAAAGAAATAATCTACATTTTGCGATTATTTCTTTTTTTATTTCTATTTTTTTGTTCTTTTATTTTTTGTTTTGACTTTTATTGCTTTTTTGTTTTTGCTTTTATTCTTATTGCTTTTTTGTTTTTGCTTTAATTTTTATTGCTTTTCTATTTTTGTTTTAATTCTTATTTTTTCTTTTATTTCATTCCTTTTTTGTTTCTTAAGAAAGAAGGAATATCTAAATCATTTGATGAATTTGAGCTATCTATTGGAGCTGGTATAGAATTGATTTTTTCTCCCCATGCTTTGTCTACAATGCTACTAACATTACTCATAGATGGTGATTCTAATCCTTTATCAAATCCTGTTGCTATAACAGTAATAACGATATCTTCGTCTAGGCTTTCGTCAATAACTGCACCAAAGATAATGTTTGCTTCTGGGTCTACACTTCTTTGTACTAATTCTGCAGCTGTGTTTACTTCGTGTAATCCTAAGTTTGCACCACCAGTAATGTTGATTATAACTCCTCTTGCTCCCTCGATTGAGCTTTCTAGTAATGGATTTTGTACAGCTTGTTTTGCAGCATCTTCTGCTCTGTTTTCTCCAGATGCTCTACCAATACCCATGTGAGCAATTCCTGTATTTAACATGATGGTTTTTACATCTGCAAAGTCTAAGTTTACAAGTCCTGGTACAGCAATTAGGTCTGAAATACCTTGTACACCTTGTCTTAATACATCGTCTGCCATTTTGAATGCTTCTACAATTGAAGTTTTTCTATCGATAATTTGTAATAATTTATCGTTTGGAATAACAACTAATGTGTCTACTTTTCCTTTTAGGCTTTCTACACCACGATCTGCTTGTGATAAACGTTTTTTACCTTCAAATGTGAATGGTTTTGTAACAACACCTATTGTTAAAATTCCCATTTCTTTTGCAGATGCTGCTACGATTGGTGCTGCTCCTGTACCTGTTCCACCACCCATTCCGGCGGTAACAAATACCATATCTGCTCCGCGTAATGCTTCTTGAATTTCAGTTTTGCTTTCTTCTGCTGCTTGTGCTCCAATATCAGGATTTGCTCCTGCTCCTAGACCTCTTGTAATTTTTTCTCCTATTTGAATTTTTGTTGCAGCTTTAGATTTTAATAGTGCTTGTCTATCTGTATTTACTGCAATAAAATCCACTCCTTTAATTCCAGACTCTACCATTCTATCTACAGCATTGTTTCCTGCTCCTCCAACACCTATTACTTTTATGGTAGCTGCTCCATCTAACATTGTATTTTCTTCTCCGCCTTCCATCAACATGATTTACTTCCTCCTTTTTTTATTTTTTGGGCATCTTTCTTTTTTGATATGTGTGCCCCTATATTTAAGATTTTTCTTTAATTTTTTATATTTCTTTTGTGAAATTTTTATTGTATTAAATGTTTAAGAATAAAAGAATTCTTTAATTCTTTCTAAAATGTTTTGTAATATATTTTCTTTTTTATTGTAATCAATACTACTTGATACTGTTTTAGCAAACTGCCTTGCTGCAATATATCTTACTAAAGAATAAGCTGTTCTATATTCTGGTCTTACTGTACTAATTAGTCTTCCTGTTGAAATTTTAACAGGGATATTTAATATTACTTTTCCTGCTACATCACTTTTGTTTATATTAGCAATTCCTTGCCCTGTTAGAACAACATTATTAATTCTTTGTTTGATACCTTGACTTACAATATCTTTATTTACTAATGAAAAGATTTCTTCAATTCTTGCTTCGATAATTTCAATTAGTTCTGAACTTTTGATTGCCTTTGATTTTACGTCTTCATGACAAGTATTAAGAATAATTTCATTATCGTTATCTATAAAAGATTTCATTGCTAAACCATATTGCTTCTTTAGCTTGTCCGCTTCTTCTTCATCTATGTTTAATACTAATGCAATATCAGAAGTAATACTATCTCCTCCTAGTGGAATGGTATTTGTATAAATGAACCCATTTCCTTCGAAAACGCCAATATCAGTATTTCCTGCTCCAATATCTAATAGCATAATGTTATCGTTCATTTCATTACTGTCCAACATCACATTTCTTTGCGCTAAGCAAATAGGAATTAATCCATCTACTTCAAGGCCTGCTTTCCTAAAAATAGAAACCATTTGCCTTACGTAGTCTTTATCTGCTAAAATGACTTGTGCATTTAATGTAAAGCTAGAGCTTAAATTTCCTACTGGATCTGATACTACTTTTCCATCTTCTAAAATGAATTTATCAGTTACAATATCGATAATTGTTTTTCCTTCTGGGATTTCAATATCTTTTACTTGCATAATGCTAGAAGATACATCTTTTGTAGATATTCCTGCATATTTGTCTTTTGCTTCTTTTACAACACTATTTTGTACTATTGTAATGTACTTTCCTGGAATCGTAACATATCCTGAATGAATTTTTAAGTCTGTTTCTGCTTCCGCTTCTTGAATTACTTTGCTAATTGCCAATGCAATATCATCTTCATCTATGATTTTTGTTTTTTTGATTCCGTTACACTTATGGCTTGTGTTGCAAATAACTTCAATTTGGTTAAAATTATTGACTTCTCCTACTACTAGGCTAACCTTAGAAGTACCGATGTCAATTCCTACAATAATATCCCCGATAGCCAAAGTTAACTCCTCCATTTTTATTTAAAATTATTTCCTCCTAAGAATATAATATTTCACAAAAAAAGTCAATAGATTTGTTATAATTTTGTAATATTTTTGTAATATTTTTGTAATAATGTATTTTTATGTTTTCTTACATAATTTATTATAACTTTTTCTATTGATTTTTTTATTTTTTTGAACTATATTAATTATAAATTTTAAAATTCTTATGCTATATATTATTTATTGCTTTTGCTTGCCTCATTTGCTTGTTTAATAGCTGCTTCTGCTTTTGCAATGATTTTGTTGCTTGCTAATTTTTCTACGTAATAACGACGGATTGTTCCTAAATTATTAAACATTCTTCCTACAAATACAACTACTGCGGCAAGATAGATATCAACGTTTAATTTTTGTCCTAAATAAGTTAGTGCCATAGCTAAAATAGCATTTACAAAAAAACCAGAAATAAATATTTTCATATCAAAATTTCTTTTTAAGCTAGATGTAATTGCACCAAATACAGAGTCTAATGCAGCAATTATGGCAATTGCTAAATAGCCAGAATATGTATATGGAATGGTTGGAATGTTCATTCCAATTAGCGCACCTATAATGCATCCTATAATGATAGCTATTAGTATCATTCTTTTACCTCCTTTGCATAGCGAAATTGTAATTGATTTTTACTATTGTTATATGCTGAAATGTGAATATTTTTTTCCTGTTCCATTTCTACTGTTTTTCCAAGTTTTGTATAATTATCTATAAATCCACTATCTTTTAAACTTAATGCACTTGACAAATATGTAGGGTTTCCAATTGCCTTTACAATGTATGGAGAAATAATACGTTCTTCATTAACCAATATATATGGATCTACATCAACAATTTCTGTCATACTTAAAATTCTAGAATCATTAATAGAAATTGCTTCTGCTCCTGCTAGTTTCAAATCGTTGACTAATGTTCGCAAGTCACTTGCTGTAATAGATTTTTCTTCGTTATTTTTTAATGTAACAACAACGCCTTCTCCTGTTACATTGGTCTTTCCTACTAATAAATTGGTTTGTTCTAATTCTTCATCTAATAGTTCAGATGCTTGCTCGTTTGAATCTATTTTTTCTTGATATTCTGCTATTTTTTGTTGTGTCTCTGTTAATTTTTCTTCAATTTCTTCATATCTTGTTTTCCAACTTGATAACATTGCTTGTAATTCTTCTTCTCTTGCTGCTTCAATTCCTGTGATATCTGTTTCTTCTACAATTTTAAATTGCATATACATAACACAAACTAAAATGGTGCATATTATTCCTATGATAGCAGAAAGAATTATTTTACTTTTATTCATTTTTGCTAATTGTTCCTTTCTATTATATTTTGTTATTTTGATAAATTCATGTATTGAGCAGAAATAACTCCTGTATATTTAGGAATTTCCACTTTATTTGATTTTTTTATATTAACTACAATACCAGCTGGTCTTAAGCATTGTTGTATATATCCTGCTCGCCAGTCAATTCCTACTAAACTTTCTTGAAATCCAATAGCCTTAATTGTGAAAGGAGATGTAATTCTTTCATCATTTATTTTGATAACATTTCCTATACAAGTGATGGCTGTTGTATTTACGATTCTTTGTCCATTGATTGATATTGCCTCTGCTCCTGCATTTTTTAATTCATTTACTAATACTCTTAAGTCAGCGTCATGTACTACATGATTATAAATATCGTCTAGTGGTCCAATTTCATTTGGATCATCTTCAACTATCATTTCAATTCCTGGTCCTTCTAAATTTGTCATTCCTAATAAATTGTTATTTAATGTAATTTGTTCTTCTTTGCTAGTAGAGTTACTATCATCCTTTGTTGATTCTTCTCTTATTTTCGCTAATCCTTTTTCTGCTTCGTCTAATTCATTAGATATTCTTTCGTACTTTTCTTTCCATTTTAATACTTCATCTCTTAGTTCATCTTCTGCAAAGGTTTTTGATACCGTGGAATTTGCATTTTTTATGGTGTTTACTTGCACGCAAATAGCAATTGTTAGAATAACGCACACAATTCCCAAAGTAAGGGCAATTCTATTTTTATTCATCCCTCTACTCATCTCCTTATACTCTTTCTCTAAATACTGCATTTTCTTTGTTTAGGTCTATATTTACGAAAATTTCTCCTGCTTTTCCTTGTTCTTTTTCTAATATAGATTTTATTGTTAATATTTTTGTATTTAAATTTGAATTATCTCCTAAATATGCTGTTTTTTCTTCGGTTTCAAATATTAATTTTATATTTTTTGGCTGTGAAATATCAATTCTTGTAATAAGATTAGATAATTCATTTATTTTTGCAACTTCCATAATTTGATCTACAGAAGATAATGTTTCTAAGTCTTCCGTACATAAACGATTTCCAACTGAAAATTCACTAACCCCCGTAATTTCACCTTGTAAAATTGGTAGTTCTAGTTTAGCTTGTCCTATTTCTAATAAATATCCATATTTATCTACATATACATAAGCCCCTGCATATTCTAATAAATACACAGGCTTCCTTTCTTCTACTTGAATAATAAGTGTAGAAGGTAATTTCCTAGAAATTTTTACTTTTCCTATGTAGGCATTTTGTTTGATTTGCTTTTTTATTCTGTTTTTACTTATTTGAAATGTATTTTGTTCTATTTGAATTTGTGATAAGCTTATAATTTCATTTTCTGTTACTTTTTCGTTTCCTTGTACTTGAATAGTTTTTATATTAAAAAGTGGCGAAAACATAGCACATAATATAATGGTTATGAATAGAATGCTTAGTGCTCCATATTTTAGCACAAAAATAATTCTTTTTCTTTTTTTCCTTATTTTTTCTTGTTCTTCTTGTGAGACAACTTTTTGAGGTACTTTTCTTTTTGATGTGTTATGTTTGTTTTGTGCTTTTTTATTATTTTTTTGTTGATTTTTTTTCTTTTTATTTTTACTTTTTACTTTTTTATTATTTTTCTCATTAGCACTACGACTTGTAGGTTCTTTCATTTTTGTAACACCAATAATAATTTCTCGTTCTTCTGTTTTCTTCGCCACTTTCTCACCTTCTTTTTAGGTATTTTTATACTTTATTCTAAGTGTTTGACTATTTTTTGCTTTTTTTATTTCTTCTTTTCTAGCTGTTTTTTTGCTTTTTTTATTTTCTAGCTATTTTTTATTTCAATGTTTGCTCCTATGCTTTGAAGTTTTTCTTCTAAATTTTCATAGCCTCTTAAAATATATTCAATATTATTTACAGATGTAGTTCCCTTTGTGCAAAGTCCTGCTAATACTAGAGCAGCTCCTCCACGCAAATCATAACTATCTACTTTGCTTGCATTTAATTTTCTAACGCCTTTTATTACTGCCATTTTTCCTTCTATTTGAATTTTGGCTCCCATTTTTTGGAGTTCTTGAGTATATTTATATCTATTTTCAAATATATTTTCTACAATTACAGAGGTTCCTTTTGCAATTGTAAGCATACTGCCAAAAACGGATTGCATATCTGTTGGGAAACCCGGATATGGAAGTGTTTTTATATCTATTGATTTTAGCCTTTTAGGTGCTTCTAGTTCAATTATTTTTCCTTGTGTTTCTATTTTGCAACCACATTCTTGCAGTTTGTGGAGAATTGGTGTAATGTGTTCTGGCTCTGCATTTAATAATTTTACTTTTCCTCCTGTTGCTGCTACCATACAAAGATACGTTCCTGCTTCTATTCTGTCTGGCATAACTTTATAGCTGACTTCTTTTAGTTGTTTTACTCCTGTTATTTTTACAATATTCGTTCCAGCACCTTCTATTTTTGCACCCATTTTGTTTAAGAATTTAGCTAAATCTTCTATTTCTGGTTCCATAGCAGCATTTGTAATAGTGGTAACACCTTCTGCTAAAACTGTAGCTAATATAATATTTTCGGTTGCCCCTACACTTGGGAAGTCTAAATTTATTTCTGTTCCTATTATTTTATCACATTTGCAATGTATAAATCCACCTTTTTCTTCAATGTGAATTCCTAATTTTCGAAATGCACTTAAATGTAAATCAATAGGTCTTGCACCAATTTCACATCCGCCCAGGATATGAAAAAGTGGCTTCCTTAAATCTGCCAATAATGGCTCCTGCCATTATTACAGTGGAGCGCATTTGCCTCATCATATCTTCTGGAATTTCTGTTTTTCTCATTTGTTTTGTATCAATTACTATTTTACCACGTTCTTTCTTCACTTTGCAACCCAAAAGCTTTAAAATTTTAAGAGTAATTTGAGTATCATGAATATTTGGTACGTGATATAGTTTTGTTGTTTTCGCACTTAAAATAGTTCCTGCTATAATAGGAAGTGAAGCATTTTTAGAACCTGAAACAGAGATGGTTCCTTCTAGCCTTTTTCCTCCTTTAATTATGTAGCTAAGCATTTTTCTTTCCCCTTTCTTTTTGCATGTTTATTTAATATGGAGTTTTCTATTAAATAATTATTCTGCTATATATTATGTTTCATGCAAAAAAAGGGTGAGAATGTTTACATTTCTCTAATTTCTTTTATTTTTGTAAGTGCAGTGATGTAGCCTACATTATAGCAATAGTCTATTTTTTTTATGTTGAAAACACTTGCCTCTGATAGGTCTAAGTCTAATACTAAATCACTTTGTTTTTTAGCTTCTTCTGCTCTTGCATCAAATAAAATATCAATTGATTTAAATACAACTTCGTAAATGCTTTTTGGTTCATAGCTTAGCGCTGTTGAAAATTTTACAGTTAATACCTTATCTGCTCCTAATTTTCTTACTTCGCCTGCTGGTACATTATCTAAAAGGCCTCCATCTACAAATTTATGTCCTAAATATTCGCATGGTGCAAATACCCCTGGGTAACTACTACTTGCACGAACTGCCTTTTCAATAAGAGCATCTGTTATATAAAAGTCTTCTTTGTTTTCTTGATTCGTGAAAACGTATTTTTTACTTTCTACAATATCTACAGTTGGAATAGAAATTGGCATTGAAATGTCTTTCATTTTTGTAATTCCTTTTTGCCTTGCACATTCTTTTAATGCTATTTCTGTATTTTCACCTGATAAAAGTCCATAGCCTAATAATCTTTTAGAGTTTTTTAAATTTCCTGCGAAATGGCTTGCGTTTGCTTTCATAATTTCTTTTGCAAAATATTTAAAAATTTCTAACATTTTTTCTGGTGTATAGCCCATTGCATATAAACTTGCTACAATGCTTCCTATGCTAGTTCCCGAAATACTATCAATTTTTATATCATTTTCTTCTAATGCTTTTATAACGCCAATGTGTGCGGCACCTTTTACTCCGCCTCCTGCTAGTGCTAAACCTAACTTCATATTTTTCACCTTCTATTTTTTTATTTCTTCTAATATATAATTTCTTGTGTAGATAAAATTTGGATGAATTAATCTTTGCGATTGAATCATATTAGGTATTGTATGATAATCTATATTCCATAAAATTGCTTGATTTATTCCTTCTTCTTGTATAATTTTTCTTAATTTTTCCGCTTTTTCTCCTTCTCTTCTAGCTTCTGTTTTATCGGCTAAGTAAATAATTTTATCTAATAAGGTCATTTTTTCTCTTCCTATTGTATGGTATAAAATAGCATCTTGCATTTCTTTCGTAAAACCATATTTTTTAAAGGCAATATGTGCTCCTATTTTACCATGAAGTGCAATATTGTCTAATTTATCGAATTCATCTAATTGTATATTATTTTCTTTGGCATATATAAAATATTCTTCGTTTGTCATTTCTTTTGCAATATCATGTGCCAGTGCCGTTAACATTGCAATTTGTTCTTCTTGCCCATATTCTTTTGCCAGTTCCTTTGCTTTTTCCATAGTAGATATAGAATGTAAATATCTATTTTCTGATAAAATTTCTTTTAAATCTCTAGTAATCGCTTCCAGCAGTTCTTCTTTTTCTTGTTGATTCATTTTTTCTACTAATTTTACCATATTTTCATCCTTTCTCCCTTAGTTTTAGAAATCACATATAATAATCCCTAAAATTTCACTACTAATTTGTTAAATTTGCTATTAATATAGCTTTCTAGTTTTTGCATAAATTCTTCTGCATTTATTTCCTTTTTTGCTACCATGTCTAAGCCTTTTTCCCAGCTTGCTGTTAGTTTTGGGTTTAACATGTCTGGCATTGATGATGCTATTACGTCGTATATGATTTCGCCTTTTTTGGTTGGGGTTATAATTTGTGTTTTTGTATTGATAGCTATATATGATATTTTTTCTAATTTTTTTATTATTTCTGCTCTTGTTGCACTGGTTCCAATGCCTGCACCTTTAATTTGCTCTCTTAATTCCTCTTCTTCTATTAGTTTTCCGGCATTTTCCATAGCAAGTATCATAGAACCTGAATTGTATCTAGTTGGCGGAGATGTTTCTGAATCCTTTGTTTCGAAGTTTTTAGTATTTATTTCTTGTCCTTTTTTTAGTTTGTTAAGTATTTCTAAGTTTGCAGTATCTTTTTTTTCTACTGAATTTTCATCTTCATCTTTACTTTCCTGGTTTTCTTGTGTTTCTTTGTTAATTTGTTTTTCTACCTGTTTTTTTCCTGCATCACCAAGTACAGCTAAATAGCCAATATTGGTACAAACTTTTCCACTGGTATTAAATTCTTCTTCGTCAATTTTGACGGTAACGGAAATTTTATTATATTCTGCTGGTGGAAAGAAAATTGCTAAAAATCTTTTTACAATAAGTATATAGACTTGTTTGTGCAAATCTTTTAGCTTTTCATAGTTTTCAAATCCTTGCCCTGTTGGAATGATAGCATAGTGGTCTGTAATTTTACTGTCATTTACATATTTTGTTTTTACTAAATTCGTAGAGTATTTTTCGTCTGCCATTTTCTTTAAATAGCCTTGTATTTCTTCATTATGGAAGCCTTTTGCTAGTCCATTTAAATTTTTGGAAATGACTTTGGCTACTGCTGTTGATAGAACTCTCGCATCTGTTCTTGGGTATGTTACTAGCTTTTGCTCATATAAGTTTTGAATGATTTCTAGCGTTTCATCTGGCTTTATTTTAAAGCGTTTGGTACATTCGTTTTGAATTTCTGCTAAGTTAAATAAAAGAGGGGCATTTTCTTTTTGCTTGCTCTTTTTTACTTCTTCTACAACTGCTTTTTTATCTTTTAAAGATAAAATAAAGTCTTTGGCATCTTCTATTTTTTTAAATCCTGATTCGTTATATAGTTTTGGTGAATCTTTTAGTTTGGATTTTTCACTTACTTTCCATTCTGCTTTAAATGAACTTGTTTCGTCTCCAAATTCGCCTATTACTTTATAAAATGGCGTTTTTACAAAGTTTCTAATTTCTCGTTCACGAGAGACAACCATTCCTAAAACACAAGTCATAACTCGTCCAACTGATATTGATGCTCTTTCTTCTTCAATTTCTTTTGCTACTCTTCTTCCATAAATAATGGAAAGAAGTCTTGAAAAATTTATTCCTATAAGGTAGTCTTCTTTTGCTCTTAGGTAAGCTGAATCTGACAGACTATTATATTCTTCTAAGTTTTTGGCTTCTGCAATGCCTCTTTTTATTTCTTCTTCTGTTTGCGAATCTATCCACACACGTTTTTTTTGTTTTCCTTGCACACCTACCATTTGATCTACTAGGCGATAGATATATTCTCCTTCACGCCCAGAGTCAGTTGCTACATAAATGCAAGTTACATCTTCTCTTTTTAGCAAATTTTCTATAGTATGAAATTGTTTTTCTACACTTGGTATAACTTCATATTTATATTCTTTGGGCATAAAAGGAAGTGTGTCAAGCCTCCATAGTTTTAGTTTCTCGTCATATTTTTCTGGATATGACATGGTAACTAAATGGCCGACACACCAAGTTACAATCCATTCATTTGATTCTAAATAGCCATCTTTTCTGGTTGCACCTATTCCTAATACTTTGGCAAATTCCATAGCAACCGATGGTTTTTCTGTAATTAGTAGTTGTTTTGGCATGTTAAACATCCTTTTCTAATTAGTAAGGGCTGTCCCAAATGGCAATTTATTGCCAAAAAAGGGCGTCCCAAATGGCAATTATATTTTTATAATGTCTATCTCAGATGTGTAGTTTGAATTTCCATAAGGATACACAATATATATTTGTCCTTCTGATCCTACGAAGAAATGGCTTACATTGTCTGTTACATACATAGCATTATTGATATCTCTTTTGTATATGGTTTGTCCAGTTTGTGCTAATGCTTCTGAAATTGCCTCTGCTTGTCTACTTGCTTCTGTGACTTGTTTTTCTATTTTTTGATTTACTTCTTCTTTGTCTATTCCTCTTGCTTCTAATATTTCATTTAATGTTACTTTTTGTTTTGTTTCAATATTATAGTTATAGGTTTGTACAATAACTCTTTGTGGATGATTTCCTTCTTTTAATGTTGCTTTTATTACTAGAGATAATATATTTTCATTTAGGTATGCAGCATATTCTATGTTATAAATAGTATAGATTGTACTATTGTTGATTATATCTCCTGCTTTATTAGCAAATATAGATTGGGTAGTAACATTAAATTCTTCACCTACTTCTGATTTTACATTGAATACTGGCAAATTGATATTTAAACTATATTTTTCATTTTCTTCTACTACTGTTTGAGTTGTATATACAACGTCTTTTTCTTCTAACCCTATATATTTTTCTATAGAAGATGTGTCGTAACCTTGTGAGTCAAATGTATTATTAAATAGACTATTGAATTCTTCTTTTACTTTTTCTAAATCCACTTCATTATTTCCGTCATTTGTATTATTATTGATTTGATTATTATCTATATTTTCATCACTCGGATTACTTAAAAAGATTTGGTAATACACCCCTACTATAATAGCAATAATGCAAATGATAGTAATTGCAATATATAATAAATTTCTTTTTTTCATAGAATGTGCTAACCTCCTTATTTTTCTTAGTTTATTATATCATTGCTATCTCTGTAATGCAATAAAAATAAAAAAAATGTGGTAAAAAAGCTAACTCTTTTACCGCATTTTTTATTTTATTTTTTAATTTTATTTTTTAGTCGTTTGCTTCCTCTGGTGCGCTAACTGGGCAAACTCCTGCGCAAGTTCCACATCCTATACATTGTGCTGGATCGATTACATATCTTTCGTCTCCCTCTGAAATGCATCCTACTGGACATTCTGCTGCACATGCACCACATTTTATACATCTTTCTGTTATTTTATATGCCATTTCTTTCACCACCCTTCTTAGTTCTTTTTTTATTGTATTTGCTTGCTTCTTATTTAATGCTAGTTTTTATTTTTTCTACTTTTGTTATGTTTGTATTGCATTTCTTACTTTATTTTTTGGCTTTATAGTTCATCTTCTTGTATATTCTTTTTGTCCATTTTTTCTAACTTTTCTAGTGCTTGTAATTCTTTTAAGTTTTCTCTTTCCTCTTCGTCTACAATTTCTTCTTCAATATTTTTTATTATTTTTACGTCTTTGGCATCGTATTTTTTATAGTAATTTTCTCCATTATCATCTTTTAATTTTACTCTTAAACGTTCTTTTAAGGTTTCTACGCCTTCTACCGTTCCTTCTCCATCTTCTGTTTTTACAATTGCTCCTATTTTAGGAAGTCTTTTCATTTTTTCTTCGTATACGTCTTGTTCATATTTTAAACAGCACATTAGTCTACCACAATTTCCTGATATTTTTGAAGGATTTAAGGACATATTTTGTTCTTTTGCCATTTTGATTGATACGGTTTCAAAGTTTCCTAAGAAAGAACAACAACATAGTTCTCTTCCACAAACACCATTTCCACCAATTCTTTTTACTTCGTCTCTTACACCAATTTGCCTTAATTCAATTCTTGTTTTGAAAATGCTTGCTAAATCTTTTACTAAATCTCTAAAGTCAATTCTTCCTTCTGCAGTAAAATAAAATAATACTTTGCTATTATCAAATTTGAATTCTACATCTGTTAGAGTCATATCTAAATTGTGTTCTTTTATTTTCTTTTTACATATTTCAAAGGCTTCTTTTTCTTTTTTCTTGTTTTCTTCTTCCTGTTTTTTGTCTTTATATGTTGCTATACGAATTACTTTTTTTAATGGTTTTACTATATTTTCATCTGGCATTGTTCGATTGCTAATAACTACTTCACCATATTCTTGCCCTTGTGCGGTTTCTACAATAACAAAATCTTTATTGTTGATTTGTAGTTCCCCCGGATCAAAGAAATAGACTTTTCCCGGCTTTTTAAATCGAACGCCTACTATATTTTTCATTTATTTCCTCCCACATATTCATTATAAGGTAGTCAATACACATATCATAATTGCTACTGGCTAACAATCTCTTTTTAGTTTGCTCTACATATTGAATGCAATTCCATTTTTCTTTTTCTTTTGTATGATATAAAACTACATTCATGTATTCTAATATTTCTAGTATTTTTTCTTTTTGCTCATATAGTATTTTTGCTTGCTTTAGGGCTGCAATTTTATCTTGCTTTCCTATTTTTTCTATTAATTCATCTACTTTTTCATAAATTTCTTTTTCTTCTTGCAGTTTAATTGCTTTATCAATGCTTCCTTCACTTTTAGAGATTAATTCTTCTTTTAGTTCTATTTGCATTTGATTTTTCAGATATTCTTCTATTTTAATTTTTTCTATTGGTTCAAAAGAAACCTTCATACATCTTGATTTTATAGTGTTTAGTAATTTACTTTCATTTGCAGTTGTTAAAATAATTGTTGCATATTCTGGTGGTTCTTCTAATGTTTTTAATAAACAATTTTGAGCTTCTTTTGTCATTGTGTCGCTATCTATAATAATATAGACTTTTCTTTTAGATGTAATTGGCTTTTCTAATATTTTTTCTTGCATTTGTCGAATTTGCTCAATCTTTATGCTATTGTTTTCTGGCTTTATTTCATAAAAATCTGGATGGTTATGGTTATGATATTTTTGACAAGATAAGCAATTTTCTTCTTCCTCTTTTTCTAAGCATAAAAGTTTTCTTGCAAATTCTCTTGCAAATATGGTTTTTCCAATACCATCTATACCAGAGAATAAGTAACTATGTAAAATATGATTTTCACTAATTGTTTTGTCTAAAAATGCTTTTACATTTTCATTTCCTACAATATTATTAAAGCTCAAGTTTGCTTACTCCTTTTCTCCTTTATACTATACTTTTCCAAATAGGTTAAATGGCCAAAAACGAATCCATACTTTACTTTCTATTTTTTCAACTGGAATACAACCAAATTTTCTACAATCCATACTATATTGCCTATTATCACCCATAGCAAATATATAGCCTTCTGGCACAGTGAAATCTATTAGATTGGCATGGCTTGGTTCTGTAATTACTGTGTTTTCTAAATAGTCTTCTGGTAATTCTTCTCCATTAATATATACTTTTCCATTTTCTATTTTTACTTGCTCTCCTGGAAGCGCAATAACTCTTTTTATAAAACTTTTTTTACCTACTTCTAACACATAGTATGTAAATTTGTTAAACCAACCCTGCTTTTCTTCATAAACTGCTTTTACGCCTAATGGTTCATCACTACTTGGTGCTTCAAAGGTTATAATGTCTCCTCTTTCTGGTATTTCATGAAAGGTTCTGGATAAACGATTTAAAATTAGTCTTTGATTTTGCTTTAATGTTGGAAACATAGAGGTTTGTTTTACTACTGTTGGAGTTCCTACGAAATAACGAATTAATAATGCAAGTACAATTGCAATCACAATGCAATAAATCCATTCTAAAATTTCTTTTGTTGTATTACTAATATGAAACATTTTATTTTCTCTCCTTTTTTAATCTACTCTATTATAATTCGTTTTTTCTTATTTTGCAAGACTACTATTTTTTATTTTAGTTTTCAACTACTTTTTAAAACTTTTACAAAAGTGAGATAAAATATTATAACTGAATTTTATTTTGTTGGTATACGTATAACGACTTCTGTACCTTTTCCTTTTTCGCTTTTTATATCTATGCTTCCTTTATTTTGGTCTAGAATTTCTTTAGCAATAGATAGTCCAAGACCTGTTCCCCCCATTTCTCTAGTACGTGCCTTATCTACACGATAAAAACGATCAAAAATGCGGTTTAAATCCTCCTCTGGAATGCCAATTCCGTTATCTATTACTTTAATATAGGCATCATTATATACAAAACCTACATATATTTTTATATTTCCTCCATCTGGCGTATATTTGATGCTGTTGGTCATAATATTTAATACTACTCTTTCAATTCCGTCTTTATCTGCTTTTACTGGTGGTACATTAGCAGTTACAAAACACTCTACTTGATGCTGTTTTTTATCTATTTCTAATTGTAATTTTTCTTGACATTTCTTTACTAATTCGCCTAAATCAAATTCACTTGCTTCTTTCTTAACTTTATTGCTATCATAGCGGGATAAAATTAGTAAGTCAGTAACTAATTTTGCCATTCTTCTTGCTTCTGATGCTATGACATTTAAAAATTTATCTTTTGTTTCTTTGTCATATTCTCCTTCTAGCAAAGTATCTGCATAGCCCATTATAGAGGTGATTGGAGTTTTTAATTCGTGTGATACATCTGCTACGAATTCTTTTCTCATATTGTCTAGTTTTACGTGTTCTGTAATATCTTGTATTACTACAATAATACCAGATGGTCTGTCCTTTTCATCTTTAAATGAAGCAAAGAAGATATTTAAGTATTTATCTTCTACTTGTGCTCTTTGTTCAGAAGAAGTCCAATTTTCTAAATAAATTGTTTTTTCCAAGTTAACATCAATATTGATTTTACTAAATATTTTTTCAAATGTGTTATCTTTCTGTGTTAATTGCAATAAATCAGTTGCTGCTGGATTAATGTGCATAATATTGCCATCCATATCAAAGGCAATGACCCCATCTGTCATGTGAAGTAAAATAGTTTCAATTTGATTTTTTTGACGATTTACTTCTTTTAAATTTTCTTGTAATTCATGAGTCATAATGTTAAATGCATTTGTTAATTCATCAGTTTGGCTCTTCCTTTTTCCCTCTTCTATATAATCTAACATTACATTTTCGCCCGCTGTAATTTTAGGAACACGATTAATTAATTTTGTAATTGGATCCACTACTACTTTTGCTACGAATATTCCAATTAAAATACAAATAAGTCCAAATACTAAAATTAAAATAATGGTAACAGCTTTAATACTTTCTATTTGTCTTAAAAATAATTCTTCTATTTGCTGTAGTTGTTCTTCGGTTTGCACAATTGAAGATAAGTCTATATTTTGTAAATAAAAAATAGATACTGCTGCCATTGCAGTAATTAAAAAAATTCCCAAAATACTAAATAATAATATAATTTTTAATTGCACATTTTTTATCATTATATTTTCTCCTTATGGAAAATGCACAAAAGGATTTTCCTTTTGTGCACCCTTATTTTTTTATTTTGATGCGATATAATATCCAACGCCTCTTTTTGTAATTAAGATTTTAGGATTTGAAGTATCTTTTTCTATTTTTTCACGAATTCTTCTTACTGTAACATCTACTGTACGAATATCTCCATAATATTCATAACCCCATACCTTTTCTAATAGAGTTTCTCTTGTAACTACTTGTCCCGGTTGGTTTGCTAAATATCTTAGTACTTCAAACTCTCTTAACGTTAAATCAATTACTTCTCCACGCACTTTTACTTCAAATTTATTTAAGTCTAGTGTTAAATCTCCTATACTAATAATATTAGCTTCTGTTTTTGAATCTCCATCTTCTATTTGTTTTTCACTTATTTCTGCTTTTCTTAAATTTGCTTTTACTCTTGCTACTAATTCTCTTACACTGAAAGGCTTTGTAATATAATCATCTGCTCCTAATTCTAAACCTAATATTTTATCAATTTCTTCATCCTTTGCTGAAATCATAAGGATAGGAATGTTTAATGTTTGCCTTATTCTTTTACATACTGTAAGCCCATCTATTTTTGGAAGCATAATATCTAGTAAAACTAGATTTGGTTTTTGCTCTAATGCAATGCGTACTGCTTCTTCTCCATCATTAGCTTCTAACGTATTATATCCTTCTTTTTGCAAATTATAAACTAGCATTTCTACTATTGTTTTTTCATCATCTACAATAAGAATTGTTTTTTTCTCTAAATTTTCTTCCATAGAAAATCCGCCTTTCTTTTCTTTCCATTTAGTTATATCATAATCTTTTTATTTGTACAAGAGTTTTTCTATACTTTTTTTGCTTTTTAATATTCTTATATAATAAAATTATAAAAAGAAGGCTTAGCGCCTTCTTAATTTTTTGTGGAGTCTTTTAATTAAAAACTTGGCTCCGTATGTTGCCAAGTATATGGCAGAGATAGCAAGTGCAAAGAGCACTACATACAGGAAATACCGCAATAACTGTCTTCCAAATATATAGTTCTTCCCTACATATACAGGAAGGAAGGTTGTGGACAACCACATCTTTGCAATAGCAAAGATAGATAATCCGGCGGTAATCATACCTACTACTACATATACAAGAGCCTTGATGTCATTTTTTTTCATATTGTAATCTCCTTTTCTACATGTTCTATTTAGAAACTACTTATATTATAGCATATTTTGTACCTATTTGCAAATTTTACAAGTAAACTTCTATTAGATTTACTCTTCCATTATCTACTAAATGAACTTTCTTTTCTTCGATTACCTCTCCATTTACAAGCATTGTTTCTACTCCTGTGTTTTTTGCATTTGGATTTTTTACATCTATATTATAAATTGTATTTTTGTATTTGTAATGAATTTTGTATTCTTTCCATATTGAAGGAATGCATGGATTAAGTGATAAATATCCCTTTTCTATGGTAAGTCCTAAAATATAATGAAGTCCGGCTTCATACATCCAAGATGATGATCCTGTGTACCAAGTCCATCCACCTCTTCCTGCTAAATTGCCTTGTCCATAAATGTCTGCTGCTACTACATAAGGTTCTACTTTATATTTTAAAGCTGCTTCTTTTGTTCTTGAATGTTCAATTGGGTTTATCATACGGAAGTATTCTAATGCTTTATCTCCAAAACCTAATATAGCTTCTGCCATAATAGCCCAAATAGCTGCATGTGTGTATTGTCCTCCATTTTCTCTGGTTCCTGGTAAATATGCTTTTATATAACCTGGGTCTAAATTACTTTTTTCAAATGGAGGGTCTAACAATTTAATGATTCCATTTTCTTTATCTACTAAATGATTTTCTAAACTTTCTATTGAAATATATTTTTTGTCATTGTCTCCTGCTCCTGAAATGGTAGCCCAACTTTGTGCAATGCCGTCTATTTTACATTCTTCATTTTGAATTGTTCCTAATTGCTCCCCTGTATCCATGAAGGCTCTTTTATACCATCTTCCGTCCCATGCATTGGTGTTTAGCGCTTTTTTTAATGTTTGCATGATTTCTTGATATTTTACTATTTTGTTTTGTAAATCTTTAATTCTTTCAGTTATATTTTTCTTTTGCTCTGTATCTAATGCTTCATTTTTATTTTCATTTTCTTTAGTTTGCGTTGCTTCATTATTATATTCACTTTCTTGTATTTTTAGCTTTTGGACTTTTTCCTCACAAATAGGAATCCATTTTTTTAAAATATCATATAAGAAGAAACCAAGCCATACACTTTCTCCTTTTCCTTTGTTTCCTACTTTGCTAAAACCATCGTTCCAGTCTCCAGAACCAATTTTAGGAAGGTTATTTTCTCCAAATACAAAGGATTTTTCAAGTGCTCTTTCACAATGTTCAAAAATACTGGCTTTTTCTTTTGAAGCCTCATATACATCATAATTTTCATCTATTCCGCTTTCTAGCATAGCTCCTTGTAAGAAACTGGTTTCGATATCTAAAATAGAGGTATCATTTGTAAAATTGATATAGTCCTCGACTAGATAAACTAGCCATAATAAATCGTCTGAAAAACGAGTTCTAATACCTCTTGAGGTTTCTTCATGCCACCAGTGTTCAACATCTCCTTCTATAAATTGATGCTCACTATGCTTAATAATTTGCTTTTTCATAAGAGAACTATCAAAATATTTTACACAAATGGTGTCTTGCAATTGGTCTCTAAATCCATAGGCTCCTCCTGATTGGTAAAATGCTGACCTTGCATACAACCTACTTGTAATTGTTTGGTAAATAAGCCACCCATTCATTAAAATATCAAAGGATTTCATTGGTGTTTCAACTTGTACTTTTCCTAATAGGTCTTGCCAATATTTTTTAACTTCTTCTAATTCTGTTTGTACATTCGCAATTTTGCTATATTGGTAGGCTTTGTCTTGACAATCTAATAAATTTTTTTGTGCTCCTAATACAAAGGAAATTTCTTTTGCTTGATATGCTTCTAGTTCTATTTGCATTTCTAGAGCAATAATTGCCTCTTTTCCAAGTGAATCTTCTTTATTTAGTTGAACTTTTTTTAGTCCTTCTGGACTACTTAAATTTCCTTTTCCAAAGAAGAATTCTTTACTTCCTGTATATGAAATAATTTTTTCACTACTTGTTACATATATTTTTTCATCAAAATCTACATTTGTTTTATTTTCTAAACATATCATATTGGCATTTTCGTAAAATTTGAGTTTCATATTTTCTTTTGTTTTTTCTTCATCTTCCCCTAAAACTGGCTTAATATAATAAATTAAATTTATCTTTTTTCTTTTTGGTTCTAAATTTTTCAATTCTAATAGAGAAATTTTCGCTTCTTCTTTTCTTGGCACAAATATAGTTACTTTTTGCTTTATTTGCTCACTTTCATGTTCATATATGCTATAACCAAATCCATATTTAACATTGTAATCTTTGCTATCTGGCATTGGATTTAAGCCTAATGACCATGTTTTTAATGTTTCTGCATCTTGCAAATAAATTACTTCAGAAGGAATGTCTAAGACTTGGTTATTGGACCAACTTGATATTCTATTTAATCTGCTATTTTTGCTCCAAGTGAAACCTCCCATGCTATCTGTTACCAACGTTCCAAATGTTTCATTTGCCATTATATGACTCCATACAGTTGGCAGTCGATTTTCTTTATTTATAGCTAAATGATATTCTTTGCCATCTGCAGAAAATCCTCCATATTCATTTTCATAGTGAAGTGTATCTTTTGGAAGAACTGGCTTTCCAATCTTCTCTTCATAAGGCATAGTAGGTAAAATTGCTACTTTTTCTCCAATTTGTATTTCTTCCTCTAAATACTCTTCTTTTAAGTCTTTTAATTGTCTAATAAGTGGCCCTTTTTTCGTATCTAAAACAAATTTTGCATAAAACTCAATTGCGCTGCTGTCTTCTTGGTCTAAGATAAATATGCCACCTCCTGCTGCATTTTGCAAATAACCTAAATTGACATTTAAAATACTATTTAAAATGCTTTCTTTTGTATATTTTTCATAACTATTTGGCTCTTCATTTAAAATAACTAGGTCTATAGCAATATTTTTTAGTCTAAAGAATTCGAAGGCTTTTAACACATCTTCTAAAATTTTTGCTTCGTTGCTTTGCCTCATTTTTACTAATAGAATTGGATAATCTCCAGAAATACCATACTGCCATAAATCACTTTGAGGATATTTTTTATCTTCCAAATTTTTTCGATATTTGCTTCTTAATGGGTTTGTAAATAGAAGGTATCCAAGTAATTCTTGATATGCTTCAATTTGCTTTGCATTTAGCCTTAAATATCTTGCTTCTGTATCTGCTTTAGCAATGCTTAACGCAAAGGCTTGTTTTATTTTTTCTTCATTTTGATATTCTTTTACATTTTGCACTGCTTCTTCTTTATCTTCTGATATACTTAGTAGAAGGTTAAAAGAAGCCTTTTGCTCTGGATGCAATAGAATCGTTCTTTTTAATGCAAGCATTGGATCTACTGTTCCTTGTATTTTTTTTGAAAAAGGTTTTGAGGTTTCTACCATAACGGGTAAACCTAAATTTCCTCTTCCTTGGAATTTTTCTTTGTCTATTTCATATTCTAATTCTCCAATAGTAGTATCTTCTGTAACTAAAGAGACTGCTAAATAAATTCCTTTTTTTCCATCTTCTCTATCTTTTCTTTTGAATACAAATATATTGTTTTCTTCGTCATATTCTATTGTTAAAAATAAATTTTGGAAAGCGGGGTGGCTACGGTCTGCTGCTAATGTTGTTAATGATGGCTCTAGGCTTGATGTTATTTCAATTGTTTCATCTTCTAACCCCTGATTTTTTAATTCTACCCTTCGTATTTCTACTCTTTTTTCTGGACTAATTGTAACTTTCATTTGTGTTTCTATAGAACCATCAATTCTTTTAATTTTAGTAGCATCTTCTGAAAATATTACTTCTTGTTTATCTGGTTTAGTTAAATATGACATAGTGTTGGCTGTCCAAATACGCTTATTTTTAATGTTTTTAAAGTAAAAAAAGATTCCTTGTTCTTCTTGTGAAGTAGAAAAATACCTATTTACCAAGTAATTTTTGTATTTGCTATAACCTCTTCCTCTTTGGTCCATTACAATTGTATAATCGTCACTTGCTAATACGTTAAATGCAAGCAATTTGCTCTTTTCTTTTGTATAGACTCTTTGTGCATAATTTTCGTAATCTTGATACGTGATTTTTACTGGTTTTAGTTTTTCTTCTTTTGTAATAATTCTTTTTTCTGGCATAGTTTCTTGTAGTAGAATTTGCGTTGCTTCTATTTCTGGATTGCTAGAAAATCTTTTTTGCAAGATATTGTTCTTTAACAAATTGTTAATGGATAATAAAATAAGAGCTTGGTGATGTGCCATATAAGTTTTTACAATTGCTTTTCTTTCGCCCTTTGGCATACGAATTGGTGTATAATCAATAGATTCGTAAAAGCCATACTTTTGGTTCATTCCAAGAGTATCTAATTCTTTCATGTTTTTTAGAACTTCTTTTGGCATTCTAGTTAATGCCATAATAGATGCATAACTTGCAACTACCGTATCTTCTTCTAGCCCTCTTTTTAAACCAAGCCATGGAATTCCAATTGCTTTATATTGGTAATTCTGGTTTAAGTCTTTTAGGTTAAAAGCTGTTTCTGAAAAGCCCCAAGGAATTCCAAGTTTTTTGGCATATTCTTTTTGAAGCATAAGCATAAATTCACAAGATTCATCAAGTAAACTTGCTTTTTCACTTTTCATAGTAATATTGGGCATTAAATATTCAAAAGCTGTTCCTGACCAAGATATAAGCCCATTATAGCCATTCATTTGTGTTAGAGTTCTACTTAAATGATTCCAATGCTTTGCAGGAACATCCTTTTTACTAATTGCAACTATACTTGCTTGTCTTGCCTCTGATGCCAATAAATCGTAGTAAGAATCCGTTAATTTATTTTCTTCTATATTAAATCCAATGGAAAAAAGTTCTTTTTCTTCATCATATAATTTGGTGAAATCAGCATTTGCTATTGGAATTTCTTGCGTTGGCTTTCCTGACCAAGTAGGAATAAGCTCTAGCAATTCCTGTTTTTTTGCTTCTTCTATCTTTTGTGCCTCTTTTGTTTCTTGTGCTTTTTCTACTTGGATTGTTCCATTTTCTAATTGTTCTTTTATTTCTTCATAAAAGGCTTTTAATACATACACATAACCCACAAAATTTCCACTATCTACAGTAGAAATATAGCGTGGATGTAATGGTTCTAATGTTTTGATGTTATACCAATTATATAAATGTCCATGCCACTTTGGAAGTATGTCAATAGTAGTAACTATTTTGTTTAGTCTTTTTAAGGTATCTTCTAAATTTTCATAACCCAAATCATAACTTGAAATAGTGCTTAATAATGCAAGTCCAATATTTGTAGAAGAAGTGCGGTCTACGAAGGCCTGCTTTCTGTCTTCTTGATAGTTGTCTGGTGGTAAATAATGATTTTCTTCTGTCATAGAATCTTTAAAAAATTGCCATGTTTTTCTTCCTATTTCTAGCAGATATTCTTTATCTTTTTTGCTAATTTCCTGTTTTTCTTCTATTTGTTTTTTACTAATATACCAATAAACAGCTGGGCTAATTAGCCACAAAATAGAAAGTAAAAGTACAAAGAAACTAATCATTTTGCTTGGAAATACAAGACTATATAAAATTCCTAAAAGTCCAAATATCACGTTAGAAATCATACTCTTATAGTAGGAAAATATATCATTTTTTGCTAATTTTTCCGCTTCTTCTGCTGTTGTCCATTCTAAAAGATGTTTTTTACTAACAGTAAGCCTATAAATCGTTTTACAGATAGATTTTAAAGAATATATGGCTTTATCAGGAAGAGCCATAATTGTTAAAATTCCTCTTTCCATACTGGCTACCCACGATGGAATACGCTGGTAAAATGTCTTTTGATAACTTTGTCCTTCTTTTTTATATACAATTCTGCTAATCCAGTCTAATAAAGTAGGTATTAATAAAGAAATAGTAAGCAAAAGTAAAGTACCTGCTGTTTTTATTGGAAGAAAAAAATGAAATATAAAAATGTATAAAAAACTAAGCAAAGTCATAATTGGCGTTAGCGCACGAATAAGGTTGTCTATAATTTTATATCGCGAAAGTGTATTTAATGGATTTTCCTTTTTGATTTCTTTTTGTGTTATAATTCTATTTTGCGTCCATTGCACAATTTGAAAATCGCCACGAATCCACCTTTGCAATCTTGTTTTAAAACTAGCATAACTACTTGGATAGCCATCCATTAACACAATATCAGAAACAAGACCACATCGTAAATAACTTCCCTCTAGTAAATCATGGCTTAAAACCATATTTTCTGGAATTTCTTTTTTTAATACTTTGGAAAATACCTCTAAATCGTAAATTCCCTTTCCTGTAAAAATACCTTCTCCAAAATTATCTTGATACACGTCAAAAATGGCACTGCTATAGGCATCTATTCCACCCATTCCTGCAAATATCTTAGTAAATAAGTTTTTGTTTGCTGCCTCTAACGTAATTCCAATGCGAGGCTGCATAATAGCGTGTCCTCCTACTACGCAATCTTGTTTCTCATTTAATTCTGGTTTATTTAAAATGTGCGCCATACTACCAATTAGCTCTAACCCACTATTTAGAACTAATTCGGTATCTGCATCTAGAGTAATAATATAAGAAATGTACCTTTTGGAAACGTCCCCAATGGTACATTCCTCGATGGTGTTTACTAGAAATGGATTTTCTTCGTGTCCCAAAAGGTATTCATTAAACTGGTTTAATAGGCCTCTTTTTCTTTCCCAGCCTAAGTAACTTTCTTCTTGCCCATTCCAGTAACGTTTTCTATAAATGAAATTAAATTTTGGTAGATTTATATTTATATCTATATTTGTTGTTGCTTGGCTTTGGTATTTTGCATTTAATCTTTCTACTTGCTTTCTTCCTTCTTCAATTACTTCTTTATCAAATGGTTCTTCTTTGTTTGGTCCTGAACTACAGTCTCCTAGCAAAGCAAAATAAAGGTTTTCACTTTGATTTGCTAAATAATAGACTTCTAATTTTTTCATTAGTTCTTCTACTTTTTCTTTGCTTTTTAAAATGGTTGGAATGACTACAAAGGTTGCATCTTCTTTTGGCACTCCTTGTGAAAAGTCTAGTTTTGGTATTGCTTTTGGCTTTTGTATTTTTCCTAAGATGTATTGTATGATTTGTACTATAATTTCTTGAAGTGGTAGCAAAAGTAAAATTCCTAGCAAAATTGTAAAAATTCCGTTCTGTACTTGTTTATAAAAACTTATCATACATAATATGTCTAAAAGAATACTAAAGGTCCAAATTGTTGTAATATATATTTTTACTTTTGTTTCATTTTTCATTATTTTGATTGGTTTTTGTTGTAATACTGTATATAGTTTTTGCTTTCCTTCATCTGTTATGAAATAGTACCCTATGTGTGATTGTTTATTATTTTTTTCATATTGTTTCTGACTCTTTTCCTTTGCTTCTATGGCTAATGAAAGTGCTTTTTTTGCAATATATATTTCTGCAATTTTTGTTTTTTTGGATATTTCTTGTATTGTATTTCTGTATTGCTCTTTTGTTCTATAATCCATTTTTGAATATACTTGGGCAGGGTCTTGTTTTAAAATTTCTTCTACTCCATTCGTTTGTTCAAATATAGATTTGAAGTCCATACGCAATAATTCTTTCATACTTGTAATGCAGTTTGCTATGCTTACTTTTTTTAGAGCAATGTCAAAATGTTCCTTTTTTATTACTTCTTCAATGCTAGTTCCCATTTTGTTTACTTGTTCTTCTAATGCCATCATAAAAGGTGTTGCTACTCTTCCTTGCATTTTTAAACGGTATGATAAATATTCAATAAAAGGATATTTCATTTCACCATATCCTTTTACTTTTGCTTTATATTCGGATAAATTTTTATATTTTAACTCTTCCTTTTTTTCTACTAATCTTTCTAAAATATTTTCTACACGATATTTTTGCATTTGGCTAAAGTAAATTTTTTCACAGATATTTCTGATATTTTGGACTAATGCAATTTGCATGAAAATGCCTATATTCCAAATTTCATCCATACTTAAGGTTTTCTTTTTTTGATAACTTGCAAGCAGGTTACTTACTTGATGAAAATCAATACGATTGTCGCTATAGTTGACAATATCATACGCAAGGACATAAATTCTAGCAAATCCTGCATCTACTCCATTACTAATTCCTAGAAATTGTTTATATTTTTTTAAAGGAAGTTCTTGCAAAATAGTTTTTACTGTTTCTTCTATAATGTAAAAGTTGTCTAATAACCATTCTCCTGCAGGATGAATAGGAATTCCTAATTTGATATGTTCATTTAATAAATGATATACTTCTTCAATTTTAAAAAAGTTTTCTTTTAATTTTGGAATTGGATATGTGTCTTTGCTACTATTATTTTGTAAAATATGGTCTGAGGCCAATTTTTCTAAGTATTGTTCTAACTGTTCTTTATCTAAAGAAACTCCTTTATGATTTAAACTTCTATATGGCATAAAAAATTTCCACTCCTTCAAATAATAGTTTTTCTTCACATATTATTTGTTAGAAGTGGAAAATTTATGCACTTTCTTATTTATAATGTTTTTGTATCTTTTATTATATTTTGATATTTATGTTTTATAGTTCCTTTCGTATTTTATTTGCAATCAATTTATTACTCGTAATCTTCTAAAGTTGCATTTAGTTTTTCTTGTCCAATTACTTGAATTCCATCTTTTAATTGCATTCTGTCTGTTTCTGGTAGGTAGTTTGTTACTATTTCTGTTTTTTCTTTTAATGTTGCTTGTCCTAGAATGTCAAGGGTGTAAATTGAAATATATCCATTATCATCTTTTACTAAATAATGTTCTTCACATATTCCTTCTTTTTCTTGATAGAAAATTACTTCAGTAGGTGTAAATTTTTGAATTCCCCAGTCTCTATATTTTTCTTGCAATTCTTCTTCTGTTTTGTTAACGTCTTCTTTTGGTATTTCTATAGTTTCTGCTGTAGTATGCTTACAATCTTGGTAATAGGTTTGAAAAACATATAATGTATTTGGTGATGTTTTTACATCTATTATTACAGTAGGAATACTTTGAATTTCGTTTTTTTCATTCTCTTTTTGATTTGCTAACCTAGTATCTGACTCTGGTTGTAAATTAGTTGTTTCATTTCTGTTTCCTAAAAATAAGCCAATAATAATACCAATAACAATGGTTATAGCTGCTATTATGGCAATAATATATTCTTTTCTCATACACATCTTCCTTTTTGATTTTTTCTTAGTATGAGATTTTTAGAGTTAAAATATACCAAATTTTCGAATTTTGTTTTTTGTGAACTCATTATTTCTTATAGACTAACAATAAATTTAATTTATAAATTGTTTAATTTTTATTTTTCCCTTTTTATTTACTACTATAGATATTTCTCCCATTTTATCGGTTCTATAAATTTTTGCACCGCAAGCTTTCAAGCCTTTGAATTACCATGTCATTTGGATGTCCAAATGTATTTTTTTCTCCTACTCCTATTAGTGCAATCTTTGGTCTTACTTGTTCTAAAAATTTTTGAATACTAGAACTTTTAGAGCCATGGTGAGCAACTTTTAATATGCTTGATTTTAATTGTTCTGTATTTTTGTATTCTTCTATTATTTTTTCTTCTGCTATTTGTTCAATATCACCTGTGAGTAGCATTGAAAAAGAATAATATGTAAGTTTGGCTACAATAGAATTATTGTTCAGTATATTATCTTTTATTTTTTCCTCTTTAGGCCACAATATTTTAAGTGTTACATTTTTATCTATATTTAATTTATCTCCTTGCTTGACAACTATTACTTTTATTTTTCTCTCTTTTACTATTTTATAAAAATCCTCATAATTTTGCGAGATTTCTCCTTGTTTACTAATTATGACTTTTTCTACTTTCATTTCTTGTAACAATGTTAAAATTCCCCCTACATGGTCTGAATCGAAATGAGAAATTAGTACATAGTTTAATTTTGAAATGCCTTTATCTAGTAGATATGGAATTAATGTATTTTTCCCTACGTCAAAACTTTCAGTATCTTTTGAGCCTCCTCCATCAATTAGCAATGTTTTTCCATTTGGCGTTGTAACTAAAGTGCTATCTCCTTGTCCTACATCAATAAAATTAATTTTGAAATTTTGGGGTATTTGTTTAAATATAAAAAAACATAAAATTATTATAAGTAGAATAGCAATTTTCTTTTTTCTTGTGATTTCTTTTGCTTGTTTTAGTATTTTCTTTTCCCATCTTCTTTTTCTTTTATTTTTTCTATTTTGTTGAAAAATAAATATTGCAATAATACTGTAATAGAATAGTATCCAATATATTTTAGGTGTAACGACTTTTATTTGAGAAAAAGGAATATTGCTAGTAAGTATTGCAATTTTTAGAAATATTTTTAAAAGAAGTTGCAACGGAATAGCTAAGATTTCTGCTACAAATGGTAATATAAAAGAAATGATAATAGTTAAAAAGCCTAAAATAACTATAATCCCCATAATTGGCGCTGCTAATAAATTTGAGATAAGGAAGGTGAGTGAAAGCGTATTGTAGTGATAGAGTATAATAGGCATTAAAATTAGATTAGCGCTTATAGTAATTAAAAGCATTTCTCCGCATATTTTTACTTTTCTACTAATGTATTGTTTCAATGGTTCGTAAAGCAGAACAATACCTAGAGTTCCTCCATAAGATAGTTGAAATCCTACTTCTAAAATACAATAAGGGTTTAGTATCATCAATATTAACATTGAAATACTTATGCTAGAAATTGTACTTACTCTTTTATGAAGTAATTGAGCAATAATAATATAAATAGTCATAAAACAAGCTCTTGTAACAGAAGATGTTTGTCCTGTTAGTAGAATAAAAAATAGTAAAAGAAAAATTGTAGCTATTTTGCTTTTCTTTTTTCCTATTTTCCCTATTGTCATTATATAATGTATTCCTAGCATAACATAAGAAACATGTGCTCCTGAAACAGCCAGTATATGAGATAAATTGCTTTTTCTAAAAGCTTCTTGTATTTCATCTTCTAAGTTTTCTTTATCTCCTATTAAAATTCCTGTCAATAAACTTGCTTCTTCTTTTTCTAGCAGTTCATTTGTTTTTTGTTGTATTTTTCTTGATATAGTATTTGCTAATTTGAATATGTAGTTTGTATTGTTTTCTTTTTGCAATGTGATATTTCCTGCTTTTGTTGTTACTATTCCATAAATTTGCTTTGTTTTTAGATATTGCTGATAATTGAATCCACCTTCATTTCTTTGTTTAGAAGGCTTTTCAAATTCTGCTAAAAATGATATTTGATTTCCATAAGTAAAAGTTTTTTCTTTTTTCTCTTTTTTTACTTTTAATAGTAATTTTGTATTTTTATAAGAAGTGTCACCATTTATTGCTTCTACTTTTAATATGTAATTTGTACTATATTGTTTTTGTGAACCATTTGAAATAATGGTTCCTACAACTTTGATTTCTTCTGGTGTATTTGAATATTTTGTTTTAAATTGGTTTTCTAAATAAGTTATTTGCAGAAATGAAATAAGATATGCTACTATGAATATAATTAAATAACGCTTTGGGAAGCACACTTTTATCCATCGTTTTTTCTTTCTTAAAATATAAATAATTAAAATTGATAGACAAAAAAGGGCTATACCTATTTTAAAGTATAACCCCATTATAATTCCTAATAACCACGCAATCGTAATGCATAATAATTCCATTTTTCCTTCTTTCTGATTGCGCCCCTATTTATTTTTATATTAATCTTCTTGCTGTTTCATATCTGTTATAATAACTACCTGATAATAATGTAGAAATTTTTACACAATATCCTGTTCCTGAGGATGCATGAATAAAATTTCCGTCCCCTATATATATGCCACAATGCCCAATTCCATCCATTGTTTCATAGTCTTTGAAAAATACTAAGTCACCTAATTGTAAGTCTTGTTTTGATACATAAGTTCCGTTTTTTGATTGTGCTATTGCAGAATGGCTTAAAGAAATGCCAAAGTGTTGATATACATACATTGTAAAACCTGAGCAGTCAAAGGTTGATGGTCCTGAACCACCATATACATATTTACAACCTAAATATTGTTTTGCATAATTTACTATTTCTTGTCCTCTTGATGTATTTGTGTTTTGTTCTTGATTTGAAGCTACGTTTGTTGTTTCTACTTGTGTTGTTTCTACTTGATTACTTGCTTCTTCTGTTCTTTCTTCTGCACCTCTAGAAGTATCTTGTTGCTCTGTATTAGATAATAGTCTTTTTGCAATATACCCTGTAGTATTTCCTATTTTTACTTTGTACCAATCTTCTACTTCTGCAACAACTGTTACTTCATCATTTAATATTAAAGAATCTACTATTTCTTCTTCTGTACTTGGACCTTTTCGTACATATATAGATGAATAATTTACATACATTATTTTTTCTTCAATTGGTGTTTCTTTAACTGTGTTTGCTTGGTCCTCATTTGTTGTTTCATCGCTTGGTGTTTCACCGTTTGATGTTCCTTCATTTTCTTGTTGTTCTGGATTTGTATTTTCGTTATTTGTTCCATCACTAATTGCTTCTTTACGTACCCAACCATTTACTGTTTCTGTTTGTACGTAATACCAACCATTTACTTCATCCATAATAATAACTGAATTGCCTTTGCTTAAGTTTTGTATTTTACTAGCATTTATTAGTGGTAAAATAAAAACATTAGTGTCTGTTTTTAAAGTTGCCTCTTTTACTACAAACTGATTTGTTTGCTCTTGTTGATTTTGATTATTATTTTCTGAATCATTGTTGTTTTCATTTTCTGTTGGATTTATTTCAGTTTCTGTAGGTTGTTCTTGTGAATTCTGCTCTTCTTGATTTTGTCCTTCTGTTTCGGTTTGTGTTTCTGGATTTTGCTCTTGTGGTTTTTCTTCTGTTGTTGGTTCCTGTTGCATTATTGGCTCTTCTTCTTCTATTTTTACATAGTCTTTATGAACATAACCTGTAATTCCTCTTATTCTTATTTTTACCCAATCCCCAGATTGTTCTATTACATCTAATTTTTCACCTAAATTTAATAATTCTAAAACTGTAGAATCTGTTGACGCTTCCTTTCTTAAATTTAGTGTATCTGTATTTACAACAGCAGTAGTTGCCATGCTTTTGCTCGTAGGAATAAATGCTATACATAGCATAACTACTATTCCTAATACGATTTGTTTTATACGTTTCATTTTTTATCTTCCTTTTTATTTTTCTTTCAATTTCTGTTTACAGAAATTTACGTTTATAAGTATATCGATAAATAAAAGAAAAGTCAACAAAAAAAAGCAAAGTTTGCAATTTTTTGCTTAACTTTGCTTTTTTATTTGCTAAAATTAATTATTCTTTAATATCAGCTACAACTCCTGAACCTACTGTTCTACCACCTTCACGGATAGCGAATCTTAGTCCTTTTTCAATAGCGATTGGAGTAATTAATTCGATTTCCATATCTACGTTATCTCCTGGCATAACCATTTCTGTTCCAGCAGGTAATTTAATAACACCTGTAACGTCTGTTGTTCTGAAATAGAATTGTGGTCTATATCCATCGAAGAATGGTGTATGACGTCCACCTTCTTCTTTTGTTAGAACGTAAACTTGAGAAGTGAATTTTGTGTGTGGATGTATTGTTCCTGGTTTTGCTAAAACTTGGCCTCTTTCGATGTCTTTTCTATCAATACCTCTTAATAATACACCAATGTTATCTCCAGCTTCTGCTTGGTCTAATAGTTTTCTGAACATTTCAACACCTGTAACAACGCTCTTGTTAACTGGTTTGATACCAACGATTTCAACTTCGTCTTGTAATTTAACTGTTCCTCTTTCTACTCTACCTGTAGCAACTGTTCCACGTCCTGTAATTGTGAATACGTCTTCTACTGGCATTAAGAATGGTTGATCGATTGGTCTTTCTGGTGTTGGGATATAACTATCAACTGCTTCCATTAATTCTTTCATGCATGCATATTCTGGTGCATTTGGGTCTGTAGATGTAGACTCTAATACTTTTAATGAAGATCCTTTTACGATTGGAATCTCGTCTCCTGGGAAATCATAGCTTGAAAGTAAGTCTCTAACTTCCATTTCAACTAATTCTAATAATTCTGGATCGTCAACCATATCGCATTTGTTTAGGTAAACTACGATATATTTAACACCAACTTGTCTTGCAAGTAGGATATGCTCTCTTGTTTGAGGCATTGGTCCATCTGCTGCTGAAACAACTAAGATTGCTCCATCCATTTGTGCAGCACCAGTGATCATGTTTTTAACATAGTCAGCATGGCCTGGGCAGTCAACGTGAGCATAGTGTCTGTTATCTGTTTCATACTCTACGTGAGCTGTGTTAATTGTAATTCCTCTTTCTTTTTCTTCTGGTGCACTATCAATTGCATCATAAGCTTCATATTTTGCTTTTCCTAGTAATCCTAGGTATTTTGTAATAGCTGCTGTTGTTGTTGTTTTACCATGGTCAACATGTCCGATTGTACCAATGTTAACGTGTGGTTTCGTTCTTTCAAATTTTTCCTTTGCCATTTGAAATTTCCTCCCTTTTTTTATTTGTCAGGGACACATCTTTTTCTAGGGTATTTCTTAAGGGATAAGATATGTCCCTCCCCTAATGAATTAATGTTTACCCTTTTTTAGATGTTTCTGACTCTTTATATTTTTTTAAAATTTAATAACTTAAGTTCAAGCACTTGCATTTTATAACATTTTTATAAAAATTGCAAGTGTTTTACAAAAACTACTCTTGTTTTTTTGCTCTAGATGCTACAATTACATCTAATACTGATTTTGGAACTTCTTCATAATGAGATGGTTCCATTGAGTAGGTTCCTCTACCTTGTGTTTTAGAACGTAAGTCTGTTGCATAACCAAACATTTCAGATAATGGAATAAATCCACGAATGATTTGGCTTCCGCTTCTTGCTTCCATTCCTTCCATTCTTCCACGACGAGAGTTAATGTCTCCAATAACATCTCCCATGTATTCTTCTGGAACTGTTACTTCTACTCTCATGATTGGCTCTAATAATACAGATTTTGCTTGACGACATCCTTCTTTGAATGCCATAGAACCTGCAATTTTGAATGCCATTTCAGAAGAGTCAACTTCATGGTAAGAACCATCTACTAGAGTTGCTTTGAAGTCGATAACAGGGTAACCTGCTAAGATACCGCTTTCAGCAGCTTCTCTAATACCATCTTCTGTTGGTTTGATGTATTCTTTTGGAACAGCACCACCAACGATTTGGCTTTCGAATATAATTCCTTTTCCTGGCTCTAATGGTTCTAATTCAATCCATACGTCTCCGTATTGTCCACGTCCACCAGATTGACGAGCGAATTTTCCTTGTACTTTTACTTTATTTCGAATTGTTTCTTTGTAAGAAACTTGTGGTTTACCTACATTACATTCTACTTTAAATTCTCTCTTTAAACGGTCTACGATGATATCTAGGTGAAGCTCACCCATACCAGCGATAATAGTTTGTCCAGTTTCGTGGTCTGTATACGTTTTGAATGTTGGATCTTCTTCTGCAAGTTTTGCAAGTGCAATTCCCAATTTTTCGCTGTTTGCCTTATCTTTTGGCTCAATTGCGATATCAATAACTGGTTCTGGGAATTCCATAGATTCTAGTATAACAGGATGATTTGGATCACAAAGTGTATCACCTGTAGATACTTCTTTTAATCCAACTGCTGCTGCAATGTCTCCTGCATATACTTTATCTATATCTTCTCTATGGTTAGCATGCATTAATAGAATTCTTCCCATTCTATCTTTTTTGTCTTTGTTTGCATTTAAGATTGTAGATCCTGATTCTAATGTTCCAGAATATACTCTAAAGAAACAAAGTTTTCCAACAAATGGGTCTGTTGCAATTTTGAATGCTAATGCTGCAAAAGGCTCACTATCAGATGTTTTTCTTTCTACTTCATTTCCTTGTTCGTCAACTCCTTTGATATGTGGAATATCAAGTGGAGATGGCATGTAATATACAACTGCATCTAGTAATTCTTGTACACCTTTGTTTTTATAAGATGAACCACAAGTTACTGGTACGATTGTATTTGCAATAGTTCCTTTTCTTAGACCAAGTCTGATTTCGTCCTCTGTTAATTCTCCTCCGTCTAAGTATTTCATCATTAATTCATCGTCTTGCTCTGCTGCTGCTTCTACCATTTCTGATCTATATTTTTCAGCACTTTCCTTTAAATCTTCAGGAATATCACATTCTTCAATTTCTTTTCCTAAATCATCTTTATGGATAAATGCTCTCATTTTTACTAGGTCTACAATTCCTTTGAAATTGTCTTCTGAACCGATTGGTAATTGAATTGGAACAGCATTTGCTTTTAATCTTTCTTTCATTTGGGCAACGCTTCCGTAGAAGTCTGCACCAATCATATCCATTTTGTTAATATATGCCATTCTTGGTACTTTGTACTTATCGGCTTGTCTCCATACGGTTTCAGATTGTGGTTGTACACCACTTTTTGCTGCTAAAACTAATACAGAACCATCTAATACTCTTAAAGATCTTTCAACTTCTACAGTGAAATCAACGTGACCTGGGGTATCGATAATGTTGATTCTGTGGTCCATCCATTTACAAGTAGTTGCGGCAGAAGTAATTGTAATACCTCTTTCTTGTTCTTGAACCATCCAGTCCATAGTTGCTTCGCCTTCGTGAACTTCTCCGATTTTATGAGTTCTACCTGTATAGAATAGAATTCTTTCGGTTGTAGTTGTTTTTCCGGCATCAATATGGGCCATAATTCCTATATTTCTTGTTTTCTCTAAAGAAAACTCTCTTCCAGCCATTTGGTTGTTTCCTCCTTCTTTTTTATTTTACCATTTATAATGTGCGAAAGCTTTGTTTGCTTCTGCCATTCTATGCATATCTTCTTTCTTCTTGAATGCTCCACCATTTCCAGCGATTGCATCTAAGATTTCAGCTGCTAGTTTTTCAGCCATTGTTTTTTCATGTCTGTTTCTAGCATAAGTTACTAACCATCTTAAACCTAAAGTTTGTCTTCTTTCTGGTCTGATTTCTAGTGGTACTTGGTAAGTAGCACCTCCTACACGTCTTGCCTTTACTTCAAGTACTGGCATTACATTGTTAAGTGCTGCTTCAAATACTTCTAGCGGATCTTTTTGCTCTTTTTCTTTAATGATTTCGAATGCATCATATACAATATTTTGAGCTACTGTTTTTTTACCATCTAGCATAACATTGTTGATTAGTTTTGTAACAAGTTTGCTATTGTACATTGGATCTGCTATTACGTCTCTTTTTGCGATAAATCCTCTTCTTGGCACTATTCTTCCCTCCTTTAAAATATTACTTAAAGTTTTCTTTAAGTATTTTTGGTACTCTTGAAAAATTCAATACTTTTTCTTTCTTCTCGAATTTTCCTAGTATAGCGCATATAATCTATTCTAAATTTAAGTCCCTTAAAATTAGTAAGTTATAGCGCACTTCTTTTTTTTGATTATTTTTTTGGTTTTTTTGCACCATACTTAGATCTAGCTTGCATTCTATCTTTTACACCAGCTGTATCTAAGGTTCCTCTTATAATGTGGTAACGAACACCTGGTAAATCTCTTACCCTTCCACCTCTAATTAGAACAACGCTGTGCTCTTGTAAGTTGTGTCCAATTCCAGGAATATAAGAAGTTACTTCATACCCATTAGAAAGTCTAACTCTGGCTACTTTTCTTAAAGCTGAGTTTGGTTTCTTAGGTGTTACTGTTTTTACTACTGTACATACACCTCTTTTTTGTGGTGATCTCTTATCTGTTGTTCTTTTTTTCATTGAGTTGTAACCATGTTGAAGAGCTGGTGATGTAGATTTTGTAGTAGCAGTTTGTCTTCCTTTTCTTACTAATTGATTGATTGTTGGCACTTAAATTTCACCTCCTTATTGATTGTTTTTATTTTGCTATTTTAAGATAAAATGCTTTTTTATTATGTTTTTTTACTATATTTATTTTTAAAAGCATTTTTTCTCTTTTACAAAATAAAACCGCTACGGAAATGCCACTTTTTGGCAATTTACATTAGCGGTTATTATTTTATCATTTTTTTAGGTAAAAGTCAATAGTTAACGGTCAAATTCTTCTTGTTCTTTTTCTTGTTTTTCAGTTTCTTCTTGTGACATTTTTTGTTGTTCTATATAATTCGGGAGTTTGACACTTTTAAAATAAAAAAATCTTTGTAAGCATTAAAAATGCTTAATTTTTTTGTCAATTTTTTCA
>CANQXD010000014.1 GCA_947627755.1 uncultured Clostridia bacterium
AAGTACATATTTACATTATTTAACAGTTTTAAAAATTAGATTTTGAAACTGTTATTAATCATGCAAATTTTTATCTAACAAATTATTAAACAAATTTTTTAGAAAAACTATTGACAATTAATAGTTAGTCTTTCTTTAAGAATATATTAATAAATGTAAGTTTTTTAATATATGCTTACTTTCGTAAAATATTATACGAGAGAATGTTAAAATATGTGATTAAAGGAAAATCAAATAACAAAAAATATTAGTACAAACAAAATAGTTAATGATATAATAAATTTACCAACAAAATTATAGTTGAATATCGTCTAAAAAATAGAAAGGCGAAAAATCGAAAATCAGACTTTAAATAGAAAAGGTAACGTAAGAAAAATAATTTACGTTCAAAGCAAATATAGAAAAGGAAAGTGATGAAAAATGAATAAAAAGAAAATAATAATAATTTTAGTAATAATACTTGTGATAACAATTGCGCTTAGCATTATTACATTCACAGGAATAGGGACAGAAATTAGAAGTTATTTAAAATATAAAATAATGGTGCCAAAAGAAGTAGTTTCTTTTGAAGAAAAAGAGCATATTACAATAACATATACATATCAATTGCAAAATGAAAAATTCGACATAGACGTAACGAATGAAGAATTAATAAAAATAATCAAAGATAACATCAACAATAAAAAATTAGAAAATTATTCAGGACTAATTGGCTTAGCCGTAATGGGAACCTACAAAGTAGAATTAGATGAAAACACAAGCTTTGCCTTTGATTATGAGGATGATGATGGATATGTAATGATGCATCATAATGAAAAACAATTCCTTACAAAAATAGAACCAAAAATATTAAGTAAAATAGTAGCAATTGTAGATGAAAAACTAACAGAAAATATTCAAATGTTTAAAACAGAAAAAATGACAATTACCAATAAAGAAGGAAAACAGATAGAAATAAATAGAAAAACAGCAATAGATTACCTATTAGAACAATGTAAAGATATTACATCAGAAGAAATAATAGATGAACTAAATATAGTAGCACCAGACTATAGAATAAAATTTAATGATGAAGTAGAGATTTTTAAATATAACCAAAGTGGGCAGGGATTTCTATTAAAAAATGGAAATTTAAATAGAGCTTATGGATTAGAAGGTTTTAATACTTTTTTAGAAAATGCTTTTGAAAATTTAGAAGAAAAGGAAAAAATGTTTACAGCAGATAAAATTACTATTACAAGTAAAGATAAATCTATGGAAATAACAGATGAAGCTGTCATTGAAAAAATAACAACTCCTTTAATCTATTCTGACATACAAGAGCGAGATTGGCTTGAAAATCATGATATTACAGAAGAATATGAAAATGGAATCAAAATTAAAATCAATACTTGTGAATTTTTAATTCCAGGGAAAATAGGATATGTTACAATAGGCAACCGATATATTATGACAGAAGATAAAAAGATAAAATTATGTTTTCCATTACAAGACATAGAAAAGTACGTAAATGAATTATTAGGAAACAAACAAGAAAAAACAACAGGACCGGTTAGCATTGCTATATAAATATTAGTAGGAAAGTAAAGCCAAAACGAAGTATTTCAAAATTAAATTGATAAATAAGAAAGAAGTGAGGTAAATATGGAAAAAAATATCAAAATAAGTGGAAAAATAATTATTTTCATAGTAGCAATTTGCATCATAGTTATTTTGGCAACAATTATTTATGCGCTTAATATATTAGAAGATAAAAAACAAAGTGGAGAAGGTAGCACGCAAGATATTGAAATAATTAACTATGAAGGAACTTTTCAAGCAAGAGGAGTCGTGGTTCGAGCAGAAGGCAATATCTTTACTCTTATGCCAATTATAGCAAACGAAGAATATAGAAATGAAGAAAACTTTTATATTGAAAATAGTCAAGTACAAAATTTAAAACAAGACCAAGAAGTAATAGTCACTTTCCACTATCGTAAATCTTCTAATGAAAACTTTACTTATGAGCCAATAGTAGAAAAAGTAGAAATTCTAAAAGAAAAAAGTGATATTGAAATTCCAATAGATGTATTAGTAAAGGCTTATAGTACAAAAGAAAATGTTACAGTTACAATAGACAAAGAGAAAAGTAATAACAAACAAATTGTATTTACTATAACAGATAAAAATGAATTAAAATATGATTATTCTACTATGAAATATAATTTGTATAGGTACAATGCACCACCAGACAAACAAGAAGTAATATATACTGAAAATGGAGCATCTACATCTGGATATAATCAATGGCCAGAACTTACAAAGATAGCAGAGATTTCAAATCAAGCAAATTATACTTTAAATGAAAATGGACAAATAGAGGTAATAATTGATTGGTCTAAAATGTATGGAGAATTAAAAGAAGAAAAATATCGTTTCACACTTTCTACAGTAAATAGTTTAAGACAAAGTATTACAAATCCAAATGCGCAAGAATACCCTTATGATGGCGTTATGATAAATATTAACTTTAACATAGATGCCAATGGAAAAGTAGAGTTTGGAGAGATAGAAATACACTAGAAAAAATGAACAAGTCAAAGCTTGTTCATTTTTTTATTTTATGATATAGTTTGAATAGAAAAAATGAAGGAGAAGCTATGCAAGGTTTAGAAAAAGAAATACAATTTATAAAAGGAGTTGGCCCACAAAGAGCAGCACTTATGCACAAACTTGGTATTGATACATTAGAAGATTTAATCACCTACTATCCAAGAGACTATGAAGATAGAAGTAAGCCAAAGAAAATTGCTTATTTAGAGCATGGAGAAGAAGCTTTAATTGAAGCAATGGTCGTATCACGTATGAGTGAGCAAAGAATAAGAAAAAATATGACAATTTACAAACTAATTGTGCGAGATGAAACAGGAACTTGTATGCTTACTTGGTTCAACCAAAGTTATTTAAAAAATAAATTTGTATTAGGACAAAAATATAAATTCTATGGAAAAGTATCTATGCAATATGGAAAAATAGAAATGAATTCGCCTGTATATGATAGCGAGCAAACCAGCAAAAATACAGGAAAAATCATTCCTATTTATCCTGCAACTTTTGGACTTACACAAACAACAATTAGACAAGTAATTGAAAATGGACTAAATGTAGCAAAAGAAGAAAATTTATTAGAAGAGACCTTGCCAGACTATATATTAAAAGAATATCATTTAGAAAATAGAGAAGAAGCAAATATGCAAATTCATTTTCCAAAAGACTTTCAAAGCTTTGAAATAGCAAGAAAAAGGCTAGTATTTGAAGAATTACTTGCAATGCAATTAGCTCTAATCAGTCTAAAAAATCAATATACCAAAGAAGAAAAAGGAATTGCTTTTTCAAAAGACGTCAAAATGTCAGATGTTATAAATGAACTTCCTTTCAAGCTAACGAAAGCCCAATTAAAAGTATTAGAAGAAATAGATAACAACATGGAAGGCGAAAAGCCAATGAATAGGTTGCTTCAAGGAGATGTAGGATCACGGAAAAACAGTTGTGGCTATGATAGCAGCATACAAAGCAGTAAAATGTGGCTATCAAGTAGCAGTAATGGCACCAACAGCCATTCTTGCTACACAACATTTATCTTCCTTTGAAGAAATTTTAGGAAAGTATGGTATTAGAACAGAACTTTTAATAGGAAGTGTTAGCAAAAAGAAAAAAGAAGAATTATTAGAACGACTAAAAAATGGGCAAATCGATATTTTAATTGGAACTCATGCTTTACTAGAAGAAAATGTGGTATTTCAAAAATTAGGACTAGTCGTTACAGATGAGCAACATCGTTTTGGCGTAAGACAAAGAAGCATAATTGCTAATAAAGGAGAAAATCCAGATGTTTTAGTTATGAGTGCAACACCAATTCCAAGAACTTTGGCTCTAATTTTATATGGTGACCTAGACATTTCCATTATTGATGAATTGCCACCAAATAGAAAGAAAATTGATACATTTGCAGTAACCAAAGCAATGGAGCAAAGGGTAAATAACTTCATCAAAAAACAAATAGGAGAAGGCAGACAAGCATATATTGTTTGCCCATTAGTAGAAGAAAACGAAGAAATTGATGCAAAAGCAGTTTTAGAACTTGCAGAAAGATATAAAACAGAAGTATTTCCAGAATTAAGAGTAGAATATTTACACGGCAAAATGAAACCAAAAGAAAAAGATGCCATTATGCAAGAATTTAAAGAAGGAAACATTGATATTTTAATTTCAACTACAGTAATTGAAGTAGGCGTAAATGTTCCAAATGCTAGTATTATGGTAGTAGAAAATGCTGAACGCTTTGGACTTGCCCAGCTTCACCAATTAAGAGGAAGAGTAGGAAGAGGAGAATATCAATCATATTGTATTTTAAAATACCAAGGAAATTCAGATGTCATTAGGCAAAGAATGAAAACTATGCAAGAAACAAACGATGGATTTGTTATTGCAGAAAAAGACTTAGAATTAAGAGGAAGCGGAGAATTTTTTGGAACCAAACAACATGGTATTCCAGAATTTAAAATTGCTAATTTATTTCAAGATATGCCAATTCTAAAAGTGGTGCAAGGACTAGCTATAAAAATAGAACAAGAAGATCCAAAATTGGAATTAGAGAAAAATGAATTATTAAATAAATTGGTAGAGAAAAAATTTAGCAATCGAATTGAAATTTAAAGTAATAAAAATTTACATAAAATATACAAATAATATTGACAATCTTATTTTGATATGTTAAGATGGCGAATAACAAATAAGGTTTGCTAATTAGAGAGCAAATAAAATAAAGTCTAATGAACAAATATTTAATAGGGGGCTAATTATAAAATTAGTCCCTTTTTGAGTGAAAAGGAGGAATGAAATTTGGAAAAAGACTTAAAGCTAGTAGAGGAAGATATTGTGCCTATTTATGAAAATAAGCAAGGAGAGAGATTGATTGATGCAAGAGAATTACATGGTGCTTTACAAAGTAAAAGACAGTTTGCAAATTGGATAAAACAACGAATAGAGCATTATAAATTTAAAGAAAACCAAGATTTTTTCACGTTTAACAAATTTGTTAAACGTGACCAAAATGACAATTTAGGAAACAAGAGCAAAGAATATTATATTACAATTGATATGGCAAAAGAGTTATGTATGATAGAAAATAATGAAATAGGAAGAAAAATACGTAAATATTTTATAGAAATTGAAAAGAGATATAGAACTATTATAGAATCTCCTCAAACTATTTTTGATATAATGCATTATAGTAACTTTATTGGTGCAATTGCAAGAACATTAGGAATGAAAATATCTTATAAACATTATTACGAAGATGAAAAAATAGCTATTGTACCAGATATCTCAAAAGGAAATCAATATTATCAAGTTTATTATAAACCACAAGCAGTAGAAGAAATTATCAAATGGTTTAAGCAAAATAAGGAAGATATAGAGTATAAAATTATTTATGAAAGAAATACAAAACATGGAGAAAAAGGAAAAATAAAAGAACAAGGGTTTAAAATAGAAAATATTTGCTATAAAATAAAAGAAGAAAAATAGTAGAAAACTTCTCCAAAGCCTTGACATTTACATAAAAAAAGAATAAGATAATAGCAGAAAAAGTAGAAAAAAGGAGAAAGGCTTTTATGCATACACAAATATTAACCTCGAAAGAGGGAGCCCAGCTTCTTAGTTTTAAAATCGATGGAGAAGAAAAAATTCACCAAGGGGAAGAATGTGTAAGTGAAAACGGAAAAGTATATTGGAAAAGACGCTGGCCAGTTTTATTTCCTACGGTTGGAAAATGTAAGCAAAACAAAACCATTATCAATGGAAAAACGTATGAAATGCAAGCAAACGGCTTCGTAAAAGATATGTCATTTGAGCCAATTAGTAAATTAGATAATTTTCACTCTTATCTTTTAAAAAGTGAAAACAAACTAATTGATAAATACCCATACAAATTTTCTTTACTTGTTACATATAGAACAGATGGAAATAAATTAACAACTATATACAAAGTAACCAATGAAGGTGACGTAGATATGCCATTTGGAATTGGTTCAAAACCAGCTTTCCCTATTTCTTTCGAAGATTTAGAAAAAGGAAACTACTATTTAGAATTTGAAGAAGAGGAAGAAAAAATTCATTTTTTATATTTAGTTGATGGCTTAGTAGGAATTGAATATGCAAAAAACATAATGATAGACAAAAAAACAATTCCACTAGATTCTCATACTTTCGACCACGATGCACTTATTATGAAAGGGTTAAAATCAAAGAAAATTAGCTTAAAGAAAAAAGGAAGAAAAACACCAATTTTAAATTTGTACTTTGAAGGTTTCCCTTATCTTGCACTTTGGTCAAAACCAAAAGCACCATTTCTTAGTATTGCACCATGTATGACAACAGCGGATAGCATAAATGGTTCTGGTGTCTTTAGGCAAAAAACAGATATTTTACTATTACCACCAAAGCAAGAATTTGAGTGTAAATTTACTGTAGAATTTTTTTAAAAGGATGTATTAATATGGAAATAATAAAATTGATTGGTATGCTTATTGCCTTATTATTAGCAATGGTAGGAGTTATTTGCATTTATGACGCAAGAAAACTAGCAAAAAAATATTTTAGTTTTCACGACCAAAATGAAGGAGCAAAATGGTTTAAAATAGGTGGATTTTTTGTAACTATGATAGGAATAATAAGTTTATACTTCACTGTTGTATAAAAATATAAAAAAATTGCTAAAAAGTATAAAATAAAACACAAAAACCAGTTGCATAAAATAAAAAAATAGGGTATAATAAAACACATAGTAAAAAATAAAAAACAAAGAAAAAGAGGAGTATGTTTGAACTAACTAGAATAGAGAAAAGAAGCCAAAGGCTGAAAGCTTCTTATAGAATAGCAAACAGAAGGTAGCTTTGGAGTTAATATAGAGAAATAAAAAGTAACTATATTCGCGTTGCTAGCGTTAAAAAGCAAAATAAGAAAAATAAATAGAAGCATTTATATAATACTCTATTTATTTAACTTAAGGTGGTACCGTGAGAAATATGCTCGCCCTTAAATACAAGGGCGAGTTTTTTGTTGGGTACCATTAGGGACGTTTCCTTTTGGTATATCTGTCCCTTTTGGTACTTTTATATTATCATTATAAAATTGAATATCCATTAGGGACAGATATACCAAAAGGAAACGTCCCCAATGGTACCTAATGGTCACAAAAGGTAATGGTAACTAAAAGGAGGAAATTGTATGCAAAACAAACATGAATTAGAAGGAAAGTATAATCCGAAGAACTTTGAAGAAAAGTGGTATGAAGAGTGGGAAGAAAAAGGCTATTTTAAGCCATCTGAAGATAAGACTAAAAAGCCATATACCATTGTTATTCCACCACCAAACATTACAGGAAAATTACACATGGGGCATGCTTTAGACGACACCATTCAAGATATTTTAATTCGTTATAAAAGGATGCAAGGCTATAATGCTCTATGGGTTCCAGGAACCGACCATGCTGCTATTGCAACTGAGGCAAAAATTGTAGAAAAAATGAAAGAGGCAGGCATTACCAAAGAAGACATAGGAAGAGAAGGCTTCTTAGAAAGAGCATGGGACTGGAAAAAAGAATATGGTGGAGCCATTGTCAATCAAATTAAAAAATTAGGTTGTTCTTGCGACTGGACAAGAGAAAGATTCACTATGGATGAAGGGTTATCCAAAGCAGTACAACAAGTTTTCATTAACCTATATAAAGAAGGCTTAATTTATAGAGGAAAGAGAATGATTAACTGGTGCCCTTGTTGTAATACTTCTATTTCTGATGCCGAAGTAGAATACGAAGAAGAACCAACGCATTTATGGCACATTCGTTACAAAGTAAAAGACGAAGATAGATACATTATTGTAGCTACCACAAGGCCAGAAACCATGCTAGGAGATACTGGTGTTGCCGTTCACCCAGATGATGAAAGATATACTGACTTAGTCGGAAAAACTGTTATTTTACCAATTATGAATAAAGAAATCCCAATTATTGCAGACGAATTCGTAGAAAAAGAATTTGGAACAGGTGCGGTTAAATTAACACCAGCACACGATCCAAACGATTATCAAGCAGCACAAAAACATAACCTAGAAATTATTGAAGTATTTGATGAAAACTTCAAAATGGGAGACCTAGTAGAAGAATATAAGGGTATGGATTTATACGAAGCAAGACAAAAAATAGTAGAAAAGCTAGAAGAAATAGGTGCTTTAGTAAAAATAGAAGATTATACTCATAATGTAGGAAAATGTTACAGATGTCATAGCACTATTGAACCTAAAATTTCAGAGCAATGGTTTGTAAAAATGGAACCTTTAGCAAAACCTGCAAATGAAGCGGTAAGAGAAGGAAAAGTTCGCTTTATCCCTGCAAAATACGATAAAACCTATTTTGCTTGGATGGATAATGTAAAAGACTGGTGTATTTCAAGACAATTATGGTGGGGACATAGAATACCAGCATACTACTGTGAAGATTGCCATGAAATGATGGTAGAAGAAACCATGCCAGAGCAATGTAATAAATGTGGAAGCACGCACATTCACCAAGACGAAGATACATTAGACACTTGGTTTAGCTCTGCATTATGGCCATTTTCAACATTAGGCTGGCCAGAAAAAACAGAAGATTTAGAATACTTCTATCCAACATCAACCTTAGTTACAGGTTACGATATTATTTTCTTCTGGGTAGCAAGAATGATTTTCTCTGCAATAAAACATACAGGAGAAGTTCCATTCCAAGATGTTTTAATCCATGGTATTGTACGTGATAGCCAAGGAAGAAAAATGTCTAAAAGTTTAGGTAATGGTATAGACCCATTGGAAATTATTGATAAATATGGAACAGATGCATTGCGTTTTTCACTTATTTATGGAATTTCTGCAGGAAACGATATTCGTTATATGCCAGAAAAACTAGAACTTGCATCAAACTTTGCAAATAAATTATGGAATGCTTCAAAATTTGTATTAGGAAATATTCAAGGAAAAATAGAGGATAGCTATTTAGAAAAAGAAGAACTACCAACAAACTTAGCTTATGAAGATAAATGGATTTTAGCAAAATTAAATCGTATTACAAAAGAAATTACCAATAACTTAGATAAATACGATATTGGTGTTGCACTTCAAAAAGTTTATGATTTTATTTGGAATGAATTCTGCGATTGGTATATAGAAATGGTAAAACCACGTCTATATGACGAAAACGCTAACAATAAAGATGCTTGCTTATGGACATTAAATAAAGTGTTAATCAATTCTTTAAAATTATTACATCCAGTTATGCCATTTATGAGCGAAGAAATTTTCCAAAAACTATATCATACAGAAGAAAGTATTATGATAGCAAAATGGCCAGAATATAAGGAAGAATGGAATTTTGAAAAAGAAGAAAATGAAATAGAACAACTAAAAGAAATAATAGTTGCAATTAGAAACTTAAGAACAACACAAAATATTCACCCTTCAAAAAAATCAAGCCTAATCTTTGTTACCAAAGAATTAGCACAAATGGTAGAAGAATCAAAAGCTATGATAGAAAAATTAGGTTTTGCCAATAACATTGAAGTAAAAACAGAAAACGAAAATATGCCAGAAAATGCAACTTCTATCCATACTTCACAAATGGAGGTTATCATTCCGCTTGGTGATTTAATAGATAAAGAAGCAGAAAAAGCAAGACTACAAGAAGAAATTAAAAGACTAGAATCAGAAGTACAAAGAGCAGAGAAAATGCTTTCAAACCAAGGTTTCATCAGCAAAGCACCAGCAGAAAAAGTAGAAGAAGAAAAACAAAAATTAATAAAATACCAAGACTTATTACAAAAAGCAAAAGAGAACCTAAAAATGTGGTAAAAAATCGATAGATTTTGAAATATAGTTATGAAAAATAAGCATGGCAGCTTTTTACAACACAAAGAAAACCAGACTGTGAAATTTCACAGTCTGGTTTTCTTTACTATATTTTACATAATTTATCAATAATAATCAATTTTAATCTATAAAAACTTATAGATACTGAAATTTAAATTAAACTTAAGGATGACTTCTTAATTGTTGTATAGCATTTTCAAAATTTTGTTGTAGCACAACAAGGGAAGAATTTAATTCAACATCTAATATATTCTGCAATTTCATTACGTCTTTTTTAGGAACAATCATTTTTATTTGCGAAACATTATATTTTGCATCAGAAAGTTCTAAAAGATTGTATAATAATTGTTTCATAACATCTTTACTATCTTTATTTTTAATATCTTCTGCTACAAAAAGTTCTATTTGTGTTAAATAATTACCATCAAAACTAGGCTTTAAAACAGACATAACAGCGCCAATAGGAATGCCATCTTCACTATAAGCTACAAGGAATAAATCTGGTTGATGTTGATAGTAATATTCTAAATAAGAAAGAGCAGTTTCGTAAGTCCACTCTTCTTCAGAATTATTATTCAAATGCGCTATAGCAAATAAATTAGATAAAATAGATAAATCTTTCTCTCTAATTTCATGAATTGTCATGTTAAAATCTCCTTTCTACTATTCTATGTTTAGTATGAAAAGAAAATAAAAAAAATATGTAAAAAATAAATAAAAATAATGTCGAAAACTTTTTAAAAATCGGCAAAACTTCCTATATTTTGCTATTGGAAAATAATGGAAAATACAATATAATATGCAAAGTAAACAAAAGAAAAGGAGGAAAAAATATTGAATGTAAGTTATGAAGAAAAGGACAAGCTCCTTTTACTAGAAATTACAGAAGAAATTGATCATCACACAAGCGAAAAAATAAGGAGGAAAGCGGATTATGAAATTACTAGATATATGCCAAGAAAAATTGTATTTGATTTTCATCATGTCACTTTTATGGATAGTGCAGGAATAGGAATGGTACTAGGAAGATACAAGCTGATGAAAATGCTAGGAGGAAGCGTAGAAATGATAAACGTTTCTCCAATGCTAAAAAAAGTATTTGAAATGAGTGGAATTACAAAAATATGTCCATTAAAAGAAATGTCTCTTTAGGGACGTTTCCTAAAGAGACATTAAAAAAGGAGTAAAAATGAAAAGTATATACGAAAATGAAATGAATTTAGAATTCATTAGTAAATCTAGCAATGAAGCCTTTGCTAGAATTAGTGTAGCAGCTTTTGCTGCTCAATTAGACCCAACAATAGAAGAAATTGCAGATATTAAAACAGCAGTTTCTGAGGCGGTAACTAACAGCATTGTTCATGGGTACGAAGATACAGAAGGCATTGTAAAAGTGCATTGTAAAATCATTGGAAATTCCATCATTGTTGAAGTTTCTGACACTGGAAAAGGAATTGAAAATGTAGAAGAGGCAAGAAAGCCACTTTATACTTCTAAACCAAATTTAGAACGCTCTGGAATGGGATTTACTATTATGGAAAGCTTTATGGATGAAGTGAAAATTGAATCTATTGTAGGCTTGGGAACGAAAGTAACTATGAAAAAACTCATTAAAAAAGAAGAAGTAACCCAAGAGGAAATTGAAGAAGTTTTAAGCCAAATAGGAAAAGAACAATAACAAAAGAGGAGTGTCATCAATGGTATATGAAAATAATGTGAAAGATATTATAGATGCTCAAAACGGAAACCAAGAAATGATGACAAAATTAATCGAAGAAAATAATGGACTTATTTGGAGCATAGTAAAAAGATTTAAAGATAGAGGATATGAGTTAGAAGATTTGTATCAAATTGGAACTATTGGATTTGTGAAATCTATCAAACGATTTGACAGTTCTTTTGATGTGAGATTATCTACGTATGCAGTTCCTTATATTTTAGGTGAAATTAAACGCTTTATTCGTGATGACGGCAGCATAAAGGTAAGCCGCAGCACAAAAGAATTAGCAATGAAAATTAGAGATTTACAAAATAAGCATTTAGCTAAAACAGGTGAAGAAATAAGCATTACAGAAATTGCAAAAGAACTTAAATTACCAAAAGAAGAAATTGCGCTTGCTTTAGATTCTTTAAAACCAACAGTTTCTATTTATGAAGATAGCTATAGTGATGAAGAAGGAGGTATTTCTTTTATTGATTCTTTAAGTACTGGGGTAGATGAAGCAGAGCAAGTAGTTAGCAAAATTGCAATTAAAGAAATGATTAATAATTTACAAGATAGAGAAAAAGAACTAATTTTACTTCGTTATTATAAAAATAAAACACAAATGGAAGTAGCAAAAATTTTAGGTGTCAGTCAAGTACAAGTTTCAAGAATTGAAAAAAAGATATTAAATTCAATGAAATTAAAATTGGCACAATAATCTCAAGGAGGATAAAACTATGAAAAAAATTTTAGGCTATATTTTGCTATTTATATTGTTGTGTTTTGCTATACCAATTCTCTTTACACAAAAAAAAGAGAAACCAGTAGCTGCAATTGTAAATGAAGAACCACCAACCGATATAGCTTATGATTATAAACAATATAATGTAGTAAAGTTATGGCATACAAAAACAAGTACAGTAGAAGAAATTGCTTTAGACGAATACCTATATGGTGTGGTATCTGCAGAAATGCCAGCAAGTTTTGAAGAAGAAGCATTAAAAGCACAAGCAGTAGTAGCAAGAACATATACTATTTATAAAATTGTGAATAATGCAAATAAGCATGAAGGAGCAGATATTTGTGACGATTCTGCTTGTTGTCAAGCATGGATTTCAAAAGAAGATAGATTTGCAAAATGGAATGAGCAAGACAGAGAAAACAATTGGAATAAAATAGTAGCTAGTGTGAATGCTACAAAAGGAAAGATAATCACTTATGAAGGAAAGCCAATCAATGCCTTTTTCCATTCTAATAGTGGAGGAAAAACAGAAACCACCCTAAATGTATGGGGAGGGGATGGATATCCTTATTTGCAATCTGTTGCCACTGCTGGGGAAGAAGCTTATAGTCAGTATCAATCCGAAGTTACATTAACCAAGCAAACCTTCATTGATAAAATAAAAGAAAAATATGCAGACTTTGAAATTGATTTTACACAAGAAAATGCAATTCAAGTATTAGAATACACAGAATCAGGCAGAGTAAAAACAATTAGAATGGGAAATAAAGAATTTTCTGGAGTAGAAGTACGAACACTTTTAGGCTTAAAATCTGCTAATTTTACAATAACCATAGAAGGAGATAACTTAAAATTTTCTGTAATAGGCTACGGACATGGCGTAGGTATGAGTCAAACTGGTGCAGATAGTATGGCAAAACAAGGAAGTAATTATGAAGAAATTATAAAACATTTTTATACAGGAGTAGAAATAGTAGATTTATAATTATCAAACCTTATTAGAACAGATTTTAAATAAAATAAAAACAAATGGTATAAAACTACAAAAAGCGGAAACAATCTAACTAAAGAAAAAAATGAAGGAGGAAAATACATGAGAAGAAATAACAGAAGACCATTTGATGAGGAGAAGGAAACCAATAAAATAGTAATTATTTCTTTTGCTGTTTTAATAATGGCAGTCCTTGCATTTATTATTACTTTTGTAGTATATCGTAATTATTTAAATAAGCAAACGGATATAGCAAAATACAATACTTCTATTACAGATTTAGGAAAAACAAATCAAGAAGCAACTTCTAGTGCAAGTTCTAGTATAGGAAAAAGTGTAAATGAAATGCAAGAAGAAAATATAATATCAAATGAAATAACTAATGAAACTAGCACAGATAAAATAGCTATTAATACTTCTACAATGGAAAAAGAAAATGTAAATGAGCAATCAACACAAACAACTACTACACCTCAAACAGAAGAAAAACAAGAAGAAAAGAAGCCAGATCCAACATTTGTAAAACCAGTAGAAGGACAAGTATCTACTGAATTTGCAAAGGATACCTTAATATATTCTAATACTTTGCAAGAATGGGTAACTCATAATGGAATTGACATTAAAGCAGACAAAACTACAGTTGTAAAAGCATCTGCAGAAGGAACTATAAAATCTATAAAAAATGATCCACGCTATGGAATTACAGTAGTAATAGAACATGTAAATGGCTATCAAACAGTTTATGCTAATTTACTAACAGCAGAATTTGTAAAAGAGGGAGAAACAGTAAAACAAGGACAAACCATAGGAACAGTAGGAAATACAGCTACATTTGAAATTGCAGATGACTCTCATCTACATTTTGAAATGATAAAGGATGGAGAATATGTAGATCCAAACTTATATTTAAAATAGAATAAATAATAAATATCACTCTAAATATACAAAAATACTTGCATTTACAATTTTATTAATTTTGACAAAAGGTAACATAAGTAGTATAATAAAGATAAGTAGTTGCAAAAATATACATTGTATAATTGCAATGTAACAAAAAAAAGGAGAAAATAATATGAAGCAAATCAAAGATGTAGTAGCAACAATGAAGAATCTGACAGAACGGGAGGACGTAGAAAAAACAATCGATGAGTGCATGAAAAAAATCGGTTGTGAAAATGTAGACTGGAGAAACTTCTACATTTACGATTCTTCCTTACCTTGGATAGAAAACATTTTATCGAAAATGCAAATCTTCTTTTTAATTCCTATTGCAGAAGAGGCTAAAGTAAATAGCAAAAGAAAAATAATTATCTTTTGCAATAAAACAAAAGAAAAAGAAGACGAAATTTGGACTATCCGGGTAAACGCAACACAGTTACATGTAAATCTTTATATTTCTCCCAAAACGGCGGAATACTTAAGTGTAACAGAATAACTACCGAAAGACTCTTGAAGGAAATTCCTTTAAGAGCCTTTTCATTTATATAAAATTTAAAATAATTAAATTATAGACAATTTTTTTTTACAATGATATAATGGCATAGACAAGAAAAAATAGCATAAACATTTAAGCAAAAAAGGAGAAAAATAAGTGGATAAAATTAAAGTATTTGCCTTTGTAGGACCATCTGGAACGGGAAAAAGTTACCGTGCACAAATGGTAGCAGGCGAAAATAACATATCTTATATTATAGATGATGGGTTGCTTGTAAATGAAAATGAAGTAGTAGCAGGTGAATCTGCAAAAAAAGCACCAACTAAAATAGAAACTGTAAAGCATGCTATATTTATTGAAAAAAAACAAAGAGATGAAATGATAAAAGCAATAAAAAAATATAAACCAGATTCTATTTTAATATTAGGAACATCAGATGATATGGTTGCAAAAATTGCAGAAAACTTAGGACTTCCTAAAATTCAAAAAACCATATATATTCAAGATGTAGCAACAGAAAATGAAATGGAAACAGCAAGAAATATTCGTGTAACACAAGGAAAGCATGTTATACCAGTACCTACATTTGAAATAAAAAAAGACTTTTCAGGTTACATATTAGACCCACTTCAAATTTTTAAATCAAAAGGAAGCGGACATGAGCCATACATTTCAGAAAAATCAATAATAAGACCAACATTTAGCTACTTAGGAAACTTCACAATATCTGATACGGTCTTTCGTCAAATTGTAGAATATTTAGCAAAAAGAGAAGAAGGAATTGCAAAAGTTATACGTACTAGAGTAGAAAACTATGGAGAAGGACCTTCAATTTATATGGAAGTAAGCGTTGTGTATGGTCACAATGTAATCAATGAATTAAAAGCATTCAAAGAAAAAAGTGCCAAAGAAATAGAAAAACTAACAACAATGAGCGTGCAAAAAATAACAGTTATTGCAAAATCAATTAGTATGCCAAATTAAATTGCCATTTGGGATGCCATTTGGGACGCCCTTTTTTGGCAATAAATTGCCATTTGGGACACCCCTTTGAGCTAAATAAAAATAATATAAAGGAGAAAAAATCATGTCATTTATTGTAGCAATTGATGGACCAGCAGGTACAGGAAAAGGAACAGTTACCAAACTTTTATCAAAAGAAATGGGATTAGTAAATATTGATACAGGAGCAACTTATCGCTGTGTAGCTTTATACATGCTTAAAAATAATATCAAACTAGAAGAAAAAGAAAAGATTATTGCATCTTTGCCAAACATTCATATAGATATGAAAATAGAAGATGGAGAACAAACAATTTTCTTAAATGGAGAAGATGTTACCAAAGAAATTAGAAGTAAAGAAGTAACTCAAATTGTCTCACAAGTATCTTCAATAAAAGAAGTACGTTTTGCCATGGTGGATGTGCAAAGAAATTTAGCAAAAGGAAAAGATGTTATTATGGAAGGTAGAGATATTACTACCTATGTTTTTCCAAATGCAGATGTAAAAATTTATTTAGATGCAGATGAAAAAGAAAGAGCACAAAGAAGATACAAAGAAATGCAAGAAAAAGGCATTGACATGTCTTATGAAGAAGTGCTAAAAAATATTCAAATTCGTGACAAAAACGATAAGGAAAAGGAAATAGGAGCATTAAAAATAGCAGAAGATGCTATTTACGTAGATACCACTTTTTTAAGTGTAGAAGAAGAAAAAGAAAAGGTAAAACAAATTATTGAAGAAAAAAGAAGCCATTTTGCAAAGTAATTGCCATTTGGCTTTGTTGAACTTATACTAAAAAAGGAGAATGATTGTTAAAATGAAACAAATTGGAAAGAAAATCATAAAGAAAATAGTAGAAGGTGCACTTTTTCTTTATTGCAAAATAGTTCATAGAGTAAAAATAGAGGGAACAGAAAATATACCAATGGAAGGAGCAGTTATCTTTTGTGGAAATCATAGAAGCTTTTTAGACCCACCTTTAATGAAGGTAACTTGCAAAAGAGAAACCCACTTTTTAGCGAAAGAAAGCTTATATAGAAATCCATTTCTTGCTTTTTTAGGATGGGTATTTGAGGTTATTCCTGTTAAAAAAGATTCAAAAGATTTAAATGCCATTAAAGCTTCTTTGAAATATTTGAAAAAAGGGGAGAGTATTTCATTATACCCAGAAGGAACTAGAAATGGACTTGCTAAAGGTGAAAAAGTAAAAGATGGAGCAGCATTTTTTGCAATAAGAACAGGAGCAAAAGTAGTACCAGTTGGAATTTCAGGAAAAAAAGGAGCTTTTTCAAAAGTAACTATTCGCTATGGCAAACCATTAGATTATAGCAAATACAAAGATGTAGATGAAAAAGAAGCATTAGAAACAGTAACTCAAGACATTATGGACCATATTATAGAGCTTACAAAATAAAGTTTTATAAAAATTTTTTTTATTAAAATTTTGCCTTATGCAAATTTTTCTTATGAAATTAAAAAAATTATAAAAAAGTATTGACTTATGTAAATTATCATAATATACTAAATACATAAGTTAGCCAAGTGCTACTTATATGTAACTTCTCCTTAACACATATTCGTGTTAGGAGTACAACCACACATTCAAAATGGAGGACAAAACATGACAGCAAGAGGAAATCCCAGATCGATGAATCCTAATATTCTTAATAAGAAAAACATGTAGCGGCAGCCCCGGTAGCGGCAAAGCCAAAGGTGCGCAGTGATAGCGCGTAATGGGAGAAAAATCCTATATGAGAAAAGTCCCCGGGAAGTGGTTCTCTTAAGAATAATTAAGAGAAAAAAGATGTGAGTGAAGAGTCTAAGCATCTTCTATACCACGAAAACAGACTCAAAATAAAATTGAATAAAGAGATGGCGTTCAACTATGTAGGACGTCATCTTTTGTTTTTAATATTTTATCAAAATTTATATTGCTAAAAAATTTAACTATGTATTTTTAAGAAAAAAATAGTAAAAATATGGTAAAATTATGTTGACAACAAAAAAAGATTGCTATATAATAAAATAGTTCAAATTGAACAAATGCTAAAACCCTATTGTTTATAGCAAATTTACAAGAAAAACAGGAGAAAATATGGAAAACGAAAAAGAACAATCTTTTGAAGAATTATATAAAGCATCTTTAAAAGAAACAAAATTAGAAAAAATAGTAACAGGAACTATTATTAGCATAACTTCACAAGGAGAAATCTTTGTAGATTTACACTATAAAGCAGATGGAATCATTCCTAAAAAAGAATATAGTGATGACGAAAATGCAAATCCAAAAGAAGAATTTAAAGTAGGAGATAGCATTACAGCTATTGTATTAAAACAAAATGATGGTTTAGGAAATGTGTTGTTATCTTATAAACGTTATAAGGCACAAGAAACCAAAAAAGAATTAGAACAAAAAGTAAATAATAGTGAAATTATAGAATCCGTAGTAACACAAGTAAATGAAAAAGGTTTAGTTACAACAATAAATAATATGAGAGTATTTATTCCAATGTCTTTATCTGGTATTCCTAGAGGAGAAGATGGAAGCTCTTTAAAAGGCCAAAAAGTAAGATATCGTATCACAGAATATGATGAAAAATCAAATCGTATCATTGGTTCTATTCGTAGCGTACTAGACGAAGAAAGAAAACAAAAACAAGAGGAATTTTGGAATACTGTAGAAGTAGGAAAAGAATATGAAGGAACAGTAGCAAGCTTAAGCGCTTATGGTGCTTTTGTAGATTTAGGAGCTGTGCAAGGCTTACTTCATGTATCTGAAATATCATGGGATAGAAATGTTAAACCAAGTGATGTATTAAAGCAAGGTCAAAATATAAAAGTAACTATACTAGAATTAGACAAAGAAAATAAACGTTTAAAACTAAGTTATGAAGGTAAAGGTCCAAATCCATGGAACACAATAGAAAATAAATATCACATTGGTGATATAGTTACAGTTAAAGTAGTAAAAATGATGCCATTTGGTGCATTTGTAGAATTAGAACAAGGAATTGAAGGGCTAGTTCATATTTCACAAATTGCAGAAAAGAAAATTACAAAACCAGAAGAAGTATTAACATTAAATGAAAAAGTTAATGCTAAAATTATAGATATTAACCTAGAAGCAAAGAAAATAGAACTTTCTATTAAAGAACTAGAAGGAACATCAAACGAGTACAAAGAACAAAACGAAACAGAAAACAAAATAGAAAATGAAATAAAGGAAGAAAGTAAAGAAGAAATACAAGAATAGTACTAAAGAGGTTACCAAATGTAACTTCTTTTCTACTGAAAATAAGAAATGAAACTACATATTGAAAATAATTTGAAAACAAGAAGAAGCATAAAGTATTGATAAAAATAAAAGATGAAATAAATGGGGGAAAATAAAATGAAAAACGAAAAAATAAGAAATATAGCAATTATTGCACACGTAGACCACGGAAAGACAACATTAGTAGACTGTTTATTAAAACAAAGTCACGTATTTAGAGATAATGAACAAGTAGCAGAAAGAGTAATGGATTCTAACGATTTGGAAAAAGAAAGAGGAATTACAATTCTTTCTAAAAACACTTCTGTTATGTACAATGATATAAAAATAAATATTGTAGATACACCAGGCCATGCAGACTTTGGTGGAGAAGTAGAACGTGTACTAAAAACAGTAGATGGCGTTCTTCTATTAGTTGATGCTTTTGAAGGTCCAATGCCTCAAACAAGAGAGGTACTAAAAAAATCATTAGCATTAAACTTAAAACCAATTGTAGTAATCAATAAAATAGATAGACCAGGTTCAAATCCAGCAAAAGTAGTAGACCAAGTATTAGAATTATTCATTGAACTTAATGCAAACGACGACCAATTGGACTTCCCAGTAGTTTACGCTTCTGCAAAAAATGGGATTGCAAAAATGAACCTAGATGAAGAAAGTGATAATGTAAATTGCATTTTCGATACTATTATCAAATATATTGATGCACCAAATTGTGAAATAGAAGGGCCAGCTCAAATGCTAGTATCTAACATTGACTATGACGATTATTTAGGAAGAATTGCTGTAGGAAGAATTGAAAGAGGAAGCATTAAGGTAGGTATGCCAATTGCAATTTGTAAGCAAGATAAAAACACACAAGGAAAAGTAGCAAAACTATTTGTATACCAAGGTTTAAAGAAAGTAGAAGTAGAAGAAGCAGTAGCAGGAGATATTGTTGCTTTATCTGGAATTGCAGACATCAACATTGGAGATACAATCTGCGATTTAAACAATCCTGAAAAAATACCATTTGTAGATATTGATGAACCAACAGTATCTATGACATTTAGCGTAAATAATGGACCATTCGCAGGAAAAGAAGGTCAATATATAACTTCACGTCATATTCGTGATAGATTATTCAAAGAACTAGAAAGAAATGTAAGTCTTCGTGTAAAAGAAACAGATTCTGCTGATAGTTTCGAAGTATGCGGAAGAGGAGAATTACATTTATCAGTTTTAATAGAAACTATGAGAAGAGAAGGTTTTGAACTAATAGTTTCTCGTCCAAAAGTTATCTTTAAAGAAATTGATGGCGTAAAATGTGAGCCAATGGAAAGATTAGTTGTTAATGTACCAGATGATTCTATTGGAACAGTTATTGAAAAATTAGGAAGACGTAAAGGTGAAATGCTAAACATGGAACCTGCAGAATTAGGACATACAAAAGTAGAATTTAAAATACCAGCTCGTGGTATTATTGGTTATAGAACAGAGTTCTTAACTGATACAAAAGGAGAAGGTACAATGAACTCTATCTTTGATTCTTATGAACCATATAAAGGAGAAATTCAAGCAAGAACAAGAGGAGTGCTAGTTGCCTTTGAACAAGGAACCTCTGTTACTTATGGTTTATACAATGCACAAGAAAGAGGAGAGCTTTTAATTGGAGCAGGTGTTGACGTATATGAAGGAATGATAGTAGGTATAAACTCAAGAAATGAAGATATTGCAATTAACGTATGTAAAGAAAAACACTTAACCAATACCAGAGCTTCAGGTTCAGATGATGCACTTCGTTTAGTGCCACCACTTCAAATGTCTTTAGAAAAAGCAATTGAATTTATTGCAGAAGACGAATTAGTAGAAGTAACACCAAAAAATATTCGTTTAAGAAAGAAAATATTAGACACTAAAACAAGAGAAAGAGAAGCAAGAAGATAAAAGAATAAGATAAATAATAAGAAAAACCATTTGAACTAAACAAATGGTTTTTAAACACTTATTCACTAATAAAAATGTTAGGAAATATATCATGGAATTAAAAAAATATGTTATAATATATTTATCTATAAGAAAAATAGTATAAATAGATAAAACTTAAATGAAATTATAAAGTATAAGAAGAAAGGTAATTAAAAAATGAGAGAAAATAGAACGAGTAAAGAATTTAGAGCAAGTTTTAAATTTGTAAACAACAGAATGCCCGGTGGATACATAGGAAGTCATATTTCACTTTATAATAATCAAGGAACAGAAAAAATAAGGATGGAAAGAAAGATAAGAAATGAAATTCAAGCAAAAATGAAAAAGATGGTAACTCAAAATAAAACTATAGAAGAAATACAAAAAGCATTAAACCAAGATGAATATAAAGCTTATGAACAATATTTCACGATTTGGATAGAAAATTGGATTATTAAATTAAATCCAGATATAAAATCTATTATTATAAAGGGCTAAATAGAAATAAAACTCAACAAGAAATGACAGAAAAACTAGAAGAATTAAATAGCAAAACATATAAATTATATAAAGAAACAATACAAAATAAAATTAGAAAAGAGATTGAATCAAAACAAGAAACTGAACTAAAGCAAAAGCAAGCAACTGAAACCATAGATAATCAAAACCAAGAAAAAGAAGAGGAAAGATAGTGAATAAAGAAGAACTAAAAAGAATAAAAGAAAAAGCCTTAAAAGAATACATTCCTATTATTATGGATGACACATTAGAAGTGGTAGATAATATATTACAAGAATTAAAACCCAAAAGAATACTAGAAATTGGAACAGCAGTAGGCTATTCTGCTATGTGCTTTTCAGAATATCTACAAGAAGGTGGAAAAATTGATACCATTGAACGTGATGAAGAAAGAGTAAAAGAAGCAAAAGAAAACATTAAAAAAGTAGGTGTTCAAAATAAAATTAACATTATGGAAGGAGATGCAGTAGAAATTTTGCCTACATTAAATGAAAAATATGATATGATATTTATAGATGCAGCAAAAGGAAAATATCCATTTTTCTTACAACAAGCTTTAAGAATGTTAAACAAAAATGGCGTAATTTTAGCAGATAATATTCTATATAAAGGCTATGTTATGAGTGATTATAATAAGCACAAACAACGTACAGCCGTAAGAAATTTACGAGAATACATAGCAGAAGTAACAAACAATCCTAAATTAGAAACAGAAATTTTAGAAGTAGGAGATGGCCTTGCTATTTCCAAATTTATATTATAGTTTTTATAAAATATATAAGGAGAAAAAAATGAATTTCAAGCAAATAAAAGAATTAGCTATTAATTTATATAAACAAGAAAAAACGGAAGAAGAAATTAATAAACTATGCGGAGTTCCTCTTACAAAAGAACTGATATCAAGCTGGATACAAGAAGATGAAGAAATGGAAAGAGGAAAAAAGCTAGCTAAGTTATTTAAAAAATTGCAAAAATTAAAAAAGATAGAAATGACTGCAAAAAATAGAGATACATTAGCTCAAGAAATACAACAAATTGCATTTGAAATATTAAAAATAGACGAAAATAATGAAATCGCATTAAACGAATTAATAAGGTGTTTTTCATTGCAAAAACAATATGATTTAGGTAGAGTATATGGAAATAAAGTATTAAATAATAATCCTAAAAACATTTTTACTCTATACAATATGGCAAGATTAGAAATAAGTGCACAAAATTATGAAAAGGCGATGGAATATAATGCACAATTATTAAAAATAGAGCCACAAAATATGCAAGGAAATACCCAAAAAAGTGTTATTGAAGAAAGAAGAAAACAGGCACAAATAGAAGAACAAAAAAGAAAAAGACAAGAAGAAATAGAAGAAAAGGAAAAACAAAAACAAGCAGAAATAGAGCAAAGAGTAAAACAATTAGAAAAAGCAGAAAATCAAATTTTGGAGGAAATCAAACAAGAAAATGTAACAATTGAAGCAAAACAAGAAGAATTTGCAAATCAAGTAGAAGAAGGACGTTATACAAAAGAAAATAAAGAAGTTTATATGCAACAACTGCAAACTATGTTTTATGAAGGTAAGTTAAATAGCAAAAATATAGAAAGTGTAAAACAAGAGTTATATCGTTATCCAAATCAAGTTGAAAGTGCTATTTTTATATCAGAATTATATTATTTAATTACAGAAAATGAAGAAAAAGGAATTGAAGAATTAGATATTTGCTTGGAGAATACAGAATCTTTACAACAAAAAGAGAAAAAGCAATTACAAGAAAAAAGAAAAGATTTCTTAAATCGAATAAAAATCAAAGAGCAAATGGAAGAAAATCAAATTAAGGCAAAAGAGCAAGAAAAAGAAACCAAAAATAAGCAAAGACAATATATGACAGAAATTACAACAAGATTAAATGAAGGAACAATTCAAAAAGAAGAAGTAGAAGAAATTGTGGCAAATTTAGAGAAATGCTTGGATAGAAATAAGGCAGTATTCCTTATTATTAAAGTTCAAGAAGCAGTATTTGGAAAAGCAGAAGCACTTAAAACGATTCAAAAATACTCTAAAATAAACAATATAACAGAGCAAGAAAGAAAAGTCATTGTAAAAATGATGGTAAGCATTAAACAAGGAAATAGGAACACCCAAAATTATACTGAAAAATTACGTAATAGAACTAAAATTAGAAAAAGAAGAGAAGCGTATAAAAAACAAATATCTACAAAAACAATTAAAGACTTAATAATAGATGGAATGAGTGTAAAAGAAGTATTTGAAAAAATGAGTAATGAAAACTTTGCATCTTTAAAATCAATTGCAAAAATAAGAAGCAGTATGTTACAAAAAAATGAGTTATTAAGATCAAAACAGCAAGAAGATATACGTTTAGCAGAAGAATTTTTAAGAGAAGGCTATTCTATTAGACAAGTATATGAGTTATTTGATTACAATATAGGAAACAATGAATTGATAGTATTACGAAAAAATATAAAAGAAAGAGAAGTAGTTTCTAAGTAGTAGTTCATTCATAAAATGAAAAAAGAGGCTGTAAAAAACTATCTTAAAGAAATAAGATTTGAGTTAAAACTTTAGCTCAAATCTTATTTTGGTATTATAAAATTAGTAAATAATTAATTATAAATCAATATCCTTTTTTACAGCTCCTTATACATTTAGGTAACGTACACAAGATAAAATAGTGTCAACGATAAAAATAATACAAACAATATGCAATAAAAAAATTTTAATTTTATATGGAATTTTAGATAATACTAAATTCACTTTTTTCTTAAAAAATGGATATAAATGCCCTACAAAAATAATAGCAATAATTCCCCAAGCAAGAGAATAAAAAATACTAATTCTACCATTTAAATTGAAAAAGTCATTTGTGTAATCCCACCAATAAGAGTGAAATAGTACTTCTAATACATAACTTGCCAAATATTCAAAAACGGAAAATATAACAGCAGAATAGACAAAAAGTTTAAAAGATTGGTTTCTATATTTGCCTAAAAAAACAATTAAAATTAATGCACCATATCCATAAATAGGGCATAGAGGACCATATAGAAAACCACGCTTAGTAAAGTGACCTAATACAATGAAACCATAAATAGTTTCCATACACCAACCTAAAAAAGCAAATAAGAAAAAGTATAAAATATAGGTTTGTGTTTTGGTTAATTTCTTAGTTTTCTTTTTCTCTATTGGCATTTAAATTCTCCTTTCAACTTTTTCATATTGTATCAAAAAGAATGATAATTGTAAAGGTAGATATTTATAAAAAAATATGATATAATACAAATACTTATGATAAAAATAGTATTACGAACTAAAGCAAAAAAGTATAAAAACAAGTAAGAAGGGATGAAACAAAAAATGAAGAAACCAGAATTATTAGCCCCAGCGGGTTCATTTGAAAAAGCAAAAATTGCCTTTTTATATGGAGCAGATGCTGTTTATGCAGGAACTTCAAGTTTATCTTTAAGAACAAGAGCAGAAATGCAAGATAATGACCTTGTAAACACCATTAAATATGCACATTCTATTAATAAAAAAGTATATACAGCCATAAACATTTATGCATGGGACGAAACCTACGAAGAAATAAAAAAGCAAGCAAAAATGTTAAATGAATTAAAAGTAGATGGCATTATTGTAGCAGATGGTGGCGTAGTAGAAATCATTAAAGAATATGCGCCAGATGTGGAAATTCATATTAGTACGCAAGCAAATACGGTAAGCTACCATGCAGCTAATTTCTGGTATAAAAATGGAGCTAAAAGAGTCATTTTAGGAAGAGAAATGAACAAAGAACAAATAAAAGAAATGATTAAAAATAAGCCAAAAGATTTAGAAATTGAAATGTTTATTCATGGAGCAATTTGCTTTGGCTATTCTGGAAGATGTTTCTTAAGTGACTTTTTAGCAGGAAGAAGTGCAAATTTAGGAGATTGTGCACAAAGTTGTAGATGGGCTTACAACGTTTATGTAGAAGAAGCAAATAAGCCAGGCAATTTAATGCCAGTAGAATATGACGAAAAGGGAACATATATTTTTTCTTCTAAAGATATGTGCTTGATAAAAGAAATTCCAGAAATTGTTGAAATGGGAGTAGATAGCTTAAAAATAGAAGGAAGGCTAAAAACAGAATATTATTTAGCATCTGTAGTAAATGCCTACCGCAATGCAATAGACGATTATTGCAAAGATCCTAAAAAATATGATTACACGAAGTATTTAGTAGAATTAGAAAAAACAAAAACAAGAGGCTTAACAACCTTCTATTTCAACGATAGAAATAATAAAGACTTCCAAGAATATGAAGGAAAACAATATAATCCAGAATATGAATTTGGAGGAAAAGTAGTAGAAGAGCAAGAAGATAAAGTAGTGATAGAAATTAAAAATAAATTACAAGTAGGAGATAAATTAGAACTCATTGTACCACATCAAATAGAAACAATTTCCTTTACAATAGATGCTTTGTGGGACATTGATACACAAGAACCAATAGAATATATTAACCCAGGGAAAGCAGAGCAAAAAGTGCTTATGAAATTACCAGTAAAGGTAGAAAAAGACTGGATTTTAAGAAGAAAAAAATAAAAAAAGGGAAAAAGACTTGTAATTATCTATATTATGTAATATAATACCAATATATTATTTTAGTAACTTAAAAATATAATTATATTTTAAGGAGGAAAAAGTATGATACGTGTAACAATTTATTGGATTGGCTTTGCAATAGTATTAGTATTGTTAGTGGTTTATTCAATTTTCGAAAATGAATATGAAAGAAGTAAAGAGAATTCAAAGTACGAACAAGTAATAGGACTATTATGTGGAATATTTGGGGTGCTATTTTTCATATTTTTAGCTACATTTTATGTGTATAATATATATCTATTGGCAATAAGATATGATTCAACGCTTATGTGGCTTTCTCTATGTTTTATTGTATTTTTTCCTAGCTTGGCTATATGCGTTTTACTATTCGACAAAGAATGGAAATACTTTAATATCATTCGGAGCTCATTTGTAGGTATTTCTGGGGTAGTTGCTTTGTTTAGTTGTATTGCATACATAATATTTTTTATTTTTGGATTTCTATTAACTGGATTTTCTTATCCTATGAATGAAGATGCAAAATATACACAGTATGGCTATTCCATTGATATTCTGGAAATGAGAGAGGTACCATATACGAATGTCTCGGGTAGCAGGTGGTATATTCGTTCTGCTCCAAGCAATGCTTATTATTATGAAGTAGCTACGGAAAGTGGTAATACTACTACAAAAGTATTGGATGGATATGGACATTATGTGGAAAAGGATGAAGATGACAAGTACATCAATAATCCTCATATTGAAGTAATTTACACAATGCATGAATGCTACAATATGTACACTATGAAAACACATACGGAAGTAATAGGAGAAAATTATATTATTTGTATTCCTGAAAATGCAATTTATTATGAGGAAGAATAATAGTAAAAAGGAAATACTTTATCACAAATGTGGTAGAGTATTTTTTTTTAGTTATATTTTTTAAAGATAGTTATTTAATTTATATTACTATAGACAGCAGTTCTGTCATCTTTCTAATACAAAGGCAAGCCAAAAACCAATCATAAAAAGAAGCAAAGAAACAAGCGAAAAAGAAGAAGGAAGAAGCACAAAAATACTACCAAGCACAAAACCAATAATAGCATAATAGGTTTGCACAGAATAATTAGTTAGTAAAAAACGAATGACGAGTAAAAAGAAAATGGAGCCACAAAAAATACCAAGTCCCATTGGAACTAAAACAGGCAAATAAAAGCTAGCTACTGCTTGTAAATAAATAGAATAAGTGCCAAGGCATAATAAAATAACTGTACTACTAACGCCGGGAATAATAATACCGCAAGACATAGCAAAGCCAGAAAAAAATAAAAATGAAAAATGAGTATTATTAGGCGTTAAAACAACATTCATTCTTCTTTCAAATAAAAACAAAAGTAAGCCAATTGCAAAGCTGATGAAAGTATAAAGCAAAAAAGAAAGGCGAAATTTTTTCTTTTTACTAACTTCTTTAAATAAAGCAGGAACACTGCCTAAAATAAGTCCTAAGAATAATAATTTACATTCAGCCTCATACAAAATGAAAAAATAGTGAAGCAAATTACCAAATAAGAAAAAACCAATAGCGATACCTATAACAATAGGAAGTAAAAAACTTGCATTTTTCTTAAAATCATGAAAAATACCTAAAACGCTATTTACTAATTTTTCATAAATACCAAAAATAACACAAAGAACACCACTACTAATTCCGTGGTAAAATAGCGCCAGCGCCAATTAAAATTCCTTTTCCAACGGAGCATAGAAAATTCATATTGAAATTCCTCCTTATAGCTCTATATAAATAATATAAAAATGGCAAAATTCTACTAATAACTTATAATGTTACACTTAAAAATATGCTATAAATAAGGCACATATACTTTAAAATCAAAGAAAAATGTTGTATCTTCCTGACCAGTGTGGTAAAATAAAAACATAGAGTAAGGTTAAATTATAGCAATCAATGTTTCTAAAAAAAGCCTTGGTAATAGAGGAAAGTAAAAAAGGAATGAAGAAAAAATGGAAGAACTAACCTTAGAAGAAAAAATAGGACAACTATTCATAGTAGGACTAGAGAACAAAGAGGAAGTAGAAATATCAAAATTAATTAAAGAAAATAAAATAGGTGGGGTTGTATTATATAAAAAGAATTACCATACCTATCAAGAAATGTTACAATTTGTAAATCATTTAAAGCAAATAAATGCAAATAACAAAGTTCCTTTAATGATTAGTATAGACCAAGAAGGTGGACGAGTAAATCGAATGCCTCCTGAAATAGCTAACTTAAAAAGTGCTGCAAAAATTGCTAGTACAAAAAATGAAGAAATTTTACAAGAAAGTGGAAAAATTTTAGGGACAATGTTAAAGCAAACTGGAATCTCTATGAATTATGCACCAGTATTAGATATATGCAGGTTTGAAGAAAAACACGCAATTGGAGATCGCTCTTATGCAAAAACAAAAGAAGAAGTATCTAAATATGCACTTATAGTTATGAAAGAAATGCAAAAGCAAGGAATTATTCCGGTTGTAAAGCATTTTCCTGGGCACGGACTTACACAAAAAGATTCTCACTTTCAAATTCCTAAAATAACAGCTAAAATAGAACAACTAGAACAAGAAGATATGCTTCCTTTTGAAAAAGCAATTCAAGAAGGAACAGAGGCAGTAATGGTAGGGCACCTTATTCTAAAAGATGTAGATAAGAAGTATCCAGCATCTCTATCTAAAAAGGTAATACAAAAATATTTAATAGAAAAGTATCAATATAAAGGCTTAATTATTACAGATGACTTAAAAATGATGGCAATTCAGCTCCATTATAATATAAAAAAGGCAGCATATAAGGCTATAGAAGCAGGAAACGATATCGTTATGGTTGGACTTCCTTATAAGAAAATAAAGCGAATGATAAAATATCTTTTGAAAAAAGTAAAAAAAGGAAAGATTAGTATAGATAGAATTAATGCAAGCATAGAAAAAATATTGCAAATAAAAGAAAAGTATAAAATAACAGATGAATTAGTAGAAGGAATGAACATAGAGCAAATAAATGAAAGAATAACAAAACTAAACGAACAAATAAAAAATTAGAACATAATAATAGGCTATCAACTATTGAATAACCAACAAACAATTAAGTAAAAAATAAAAATAAATGTGAAAAAATAATAATCATAGTCAGGCACTTTTTGTTTTTTAAAACATATAATTTGGTATGTAAAAAAAGAAACGGAGGTGCCTATTATTTGCTTAGCCTTAGTCTATCAGGATTTTTTGCTTTTCTTTCTTCAGCAATTTTTTTAGTAGGTTATATTTCTAATAATCAATTATTCCCAGAACCACTATCAGCAGAAGAAGAGAAGATGTATTTACAAAGGTTAAAAGAAAAAGATGAGGAAGCAAGGAATATTTTAATTGAAAGAAATTTAAGATTAGTGGCACACGTATGTAAAAAATATGCTTCTTGTAAGGTGGAACAAGATGACTTAATTTCTATTGGAACTATTGGCTTAATAAAAGGAATCAATAGTTTTGAACCAACAAAAAATGTAAAACTTTCTACGTATGTGTCAAGATGTATTGATAATGAAATATTGATGCACTTAAGAGCAACGAAAAAAATTAGTGCAGAAGTTTCTTTAGAAGACCCAATAGGAAAAGATAAAGACGACAATACTGTAACTTTGCAAGATGTATTAGAAAACAATGAAAAGAATATCGAAGATGAAGTAGACTTAAAAATGAAAATGAAAAAACTATATGAAAAAATGAAATGCGTATTAAAAGATAGAGAAAAACTTATATTAGAATTACGCTTTGGTTTAGATGGAAAAAAGCCAAAAACACAAAATCAAATAGCAGAAATGATGGGAATTTCGCGCTCTTATGTGTCAAGAATTGAGACTAAAGCCATTGGAAAATTAGCAAAAGAAATGAGAGAATAAAATAAAAGGAAGAACTTTGAAAGATTTGTTAAATTTACAAATCATTCAAAGCTCTTTACATTTAATGCCACCATACCCAATAATAATCATTTTCTAATTGCTCTTTTTCATCCCATAAAAAACAATCCGTTCTATAATAACTAGAATTAGGAGATTTTATACTTACGTATAATTTGTCCTTATTATAGCCATAATCTTTTTTGAAAACTGTCTTTATAAGTGTCTTATCTTCTGGTGTATAGTTAGAATCTTTTTCAAAATTATCTTTTAATGGTTTTACATTATAAGTTTGACCACCATCTGTACTACTATTGTAATCAACCTCAGATTTTATTTCTTTCAAAATTACCTGTTTCTTAGCTTTTAAACTTATTACTTGAAAAAATATTTTTATTTCTGTATTAGAAACAAATATGTCACCTACTTTAATACCATAATCCATAATTTTCTCTCCTTTATTCTCATTATAATATTATAAAAAAAAAATACCAAATGAGTTGGTCATATATTGTATGAACTAATTAATTATAAATTAAATGTTATTTAGAATAAATATTTTAAGTATTTTATTATTTAATATATAATAAAACAAAAAGAAAATAAAAAAAATAGCAACATTTTCTTGCTATTTTCTTAAAGTTAGTGTATTATATTATAAGTAATATTTATGCTTAAAAATGGAAGAAATAAGAAATATTAGAAAGGAGCATTATAAATGAAAAAAATAGGCATACTATTAGCAATAATGCTTTGTATTGTTTCAAGTAGTGCTGTGTTAGCAACTAATGCAAAAACGGTGCAAAATAGTAGTCAAGTGCAAACACAAAGTGAAACAGTCAATCAATTAGTTGAAATGAAAGATAATGAAAAGAAAACATTAGATGATTATGTAGCATCGTATGGCTCAGAAACTTACGGACTTACGGCTTACATATTAAATAAAGTGCAAATATACAGTATTCCACTTTGTTTTGTAGGAATTGCCATTAGTGCAATTTATCAATATGTATTAGGAATTCGTAAATTAGACACAAGAGATAAAGGTTTTGCTATTATGATATCTATTATCACCATATTTATCATAGCGCAAGTATTACCACTAATATTTGCAATTGTAGTAAAAGGTTGGAGGGGTTAACAAATGAAAGTTTTATTTGCAGTCAATAATGAGGCTGTTTCAGAATCTATTGTAAAAAAATATCAACAAATGTATAAAGAAATTATTTTAAGTAAAAATGTATATTATTTTAATGCTATTTTAAAAGAAATACAAAAAGATAAAACTTATGATTGCATTGTTATTAGTGAAGATTTAGAACCATTTACAAATAACAATTATGAAGCAATTAATAATTTTATATTCGAAAAATTAGATAGCATTTCAGATGAAGCAGTTTCACCTACAGGAGAAGATATACCAATTATTCTAATAACTACAGATAGACGCACTAAATCTGATGAGTTACTTATAAAACTATTTGGAATTGGAATTTATAGTGCATTATTAGGACAAGATAGAAGTATTGAAGAAGTCTGCAAATTAATTCATAAACCACGTTCTAAAAAAGAGGCAAAAGTTTATTATAAAATTGATTCTAATGATGTAGAATATAAACCAGAAAGTGAAACAGATGTAAGTGAAACAGAAATTCAAAATATTCTAACACATTATAAACGCTTAGGAAGAAATGAAGACCGCTATGTAGAAAGTTTTGATAGTATTGCTTCACAATACACAGATCAACAATTAAAGGTTATTATTAAATTTTTACCATTAAATGTAAAAGCAGTTTTAGAGGCAAACAGTCCAAAATATCAACAGCTAATGGCATTTGGTAACAATAGAGGAAAGCAACAAAATCAATATCAACCAAAAAATAAGACAAAAATTAAGAACAATACAGATAAGGCAATTAGTAATTCAGGTATTAAAGTAGAGTCTATTCCAAGTGGAGAAAAGAAAATAACAAAACCTGTTATTATTCCACCTGTTACTCAAACAAAAAGAGTTGAAAAAGCTGATAATGTGGATAATATACAAGATATTATAAATCAAAATGAAAAAATAGAGATTCCAGAAGTAGAAAATTTAGAAGAAGTGCAAGAAGCTCCAAAAAGAAGAGGAAGACCAAAAAAAGTACAAGTACAGCCACAAGAACTAACAATGGAAGAACCAACAAAGAAAAGAAGAGGAAGACCAAAAAAGAATATAGAAAATGAGTCAGAACAACAAAATCAAAAAGTTCTATCAAATATTGGCACACTACCAAATTATGCTGAAGAACCAAAAGAAACAATGCTATTAGGTTCTGATGAGGAACAAGAAGAAGCCATACTTCCAGGATTTGATGACGAACAAGAAGAAACTATGCTTCCAGGATTTGATATGGTAGAAGATACTGTATTACCAGGCTTTGAAGATGTAGATGAACAAGAAACTATATTACCAGGATTTGATGTAGTAGATGATACAGAAAAATCTTATGAAAACACTCAAACGCAATATAATTCAAATGAAAATATGCAAGAGCTTCAATCAATTTCGACAACTTCAACAACGAATTATGAAAATGCTTTAACTGGAAATACAAAAATAGTTGCATTTGTAGGAACTACAAAAAATGGAACATCTTTCTTAGTAAACAACATAGCAGAACTTATATCACAACAAGGAATAAAAACAGCAATTCTAGATTTAACAAAAAATAGAAATTCTTATTACATTTTTACAAAAAATGAAGAAGAATTAAGACAACTTGCATTTTCTTGTGTAGAAAAATTATCACAGGGGGTAGCACAAGGAATTAGAGTAAACAATAATTTAGATGTATACACATCATTACCGGGTGAAAATACTCCTACAGAAAATTACCAAACAATCATACAAACATTAACACAAAATTACTCTCTTATTTTATTAGATTGTGACTTTACTTCAAAATATGAATATTTAATGCAAGCGCAAGAAATTTATTTAGTACAAAATATGGATGTATTAACAATTCAACCATTAACTGCATATTTAAGAGATTTAAAGGCAAAAGGTGTACTAGAACAAAGTAAATTAAGAGCAGTAATAAATCAATATACAAGAGTAAAAGGCGTAACAGAAAAGGCTATAATTGGAGGAATGGCATTCTATAATGACCCTGCAATGTCTTTTATGACAGAATTATTTAATAGAGAGACAGTGCCTTATTGCACTATTCCATTTGATAATCAAGTATATGCAAAATATTTGGAAGGATTAGTAAATTGTAATATTTCTATCCAAGGTTATCCAAAAGAATTTTTGCAAGCACTTAAAAAATTAGGAAATATGGTATATCCTCTAATAGGAAATGAAAAAAACAATAAAAAGCAAAAGTATGAGAACCAAAAATATAATAAATATGCAACAAATGTATTTTCAAGTAATACAAATTCTACTTTAGATAAGATGAGAAGAAATAATTAGAAATAGAGATGGAGGTACAAGCTTTGATTATAGCAATCATTATACTATTAGTAATCATTATTGTATTTTTAATGCTATACAATATGTCAGTACACAAAAAAATAGATACATTTAGTAATTTGAATCAAAAAATTGTTAGTTTAAATGTATTACAAGAATTTATGGATACAATAAGTGAAGAAAAAACAGCAGATGAAAAAATTGAGAATATAAACAGTATTTTAATTGAAAAATATGATATTAAATATTCTACAATTGTAGTATATAATGGTGCAGAATATACTATTAAAGCTACTAATGTAGATGAAAAACACTGGGATACTCTTAAAAATTTGCATACAGAACAAATTTTTAAAGATAGTATTGAAACAGCAACTCCAAAATACATTACAGTAGATAAAGAAGGAGAAAGACTTCCTTATCAAAGAATGGAATTTGGAAGGGCAAAGTCAGCTATGTTCTTCCCTCTATATATTGATAATATTTATATTGGATATTGGATTATTGAAAGTGGTAAGCCACATGATTTTGATAATATTGATACCACAATATTAGAAGTAGTAAAGAATAATATTATTTCTGTTATTAGAACAGTAGAAAAGCAAAATGTTATTGAAAATATTGTAAGAGACGATCAATTTACAGGTTTAAAGACAGAGGAATATTTATATGGAGAAGGAAAAAGAAAAATTGATGAATATGATACTTCAGCAATATGTATGTTTGAAGTTACAAACATTGTAGATATCAATGAAACATTAGGAAGACATACAGGAAACCAAGTAATTGCAAAAATAAGTGATGTAGTAAGACAAAGTATTGCATCAGAATATATATTTGTAAGATATATGGGGCCTAAATTTGTAGTTGTATTTTCTGGAATTGATACTGAAGGGACTTCTAACTTTATAACAGAAATTAAAAATCAAATAGAAAAGTTAAAAGTAGAACAGGCAGAAGAAGATATATTTGAAAATGAAAAAGCAAAAACAGCAACACCAAAAATTAATGTTGCTATTACTACTTATTATAAAGGAACAGCACTAGAAGGAACTACTCATAAACTTGAAAAATATCTTGATTCTGCACCAAAAGAAGAAAGTCAAATCAATTACATATAAAGTTTTCAAAAGAAGGAGGTATCATCTATGACCAATGATGAAACCATGTTTTTTCAAAAGCCAAAACAAGAAAAGACACAGACAAAAGAAATTTTAAAAGAGGTATATGAAGCCTTAACAGAAAAAGGATATAATCCAATAAATCAAATAGTAGGTTATATTTTATCAGGAGATCCAACTTATATTACAAGCTACAAAGGTGCTAGAAACTTAATTCGTCAAATTGAAAGAGACGAATTATTAGAAAAAATGGTAAAAAATTATATAGGAATGGAAGACTAAAAACAATAAAAGTTAATGTAGTTCAAGTGTACTTTTAAAGCTAAATAAGAAAGAAATGGAATTTAAAATGAGAAAATTAGGAATTGATTATGGAGATGCAAGAGTAGGAATTGCAATGACAGATGCTCTAAATATTACAGTTCAAGGAATAGAAACAATTCATCATCAAGGAAATGATAAAATAGTACTAAAAAGGCTAGAAGAATTCTTAAATGAATATGAAATAGATACCTTTGTGGTTGGAATGCCTATAAATATGAATGGTTCAAAAGCAGAGAGAGTAGAACTAACAGAAAAATTTATTCATAAACTAAAATGTAAATTTCCTAAGATAAATATAGAAACAATTGATGAAAGGCTTACTACAGTAGCAGCACATAAAACAATGAACTTCTTAAATATAGATAACAAAAAAAAGAAAAATATAGTAGATACTATATCTGCGGTATATATATTAGAAACTTATATGAAAAAAATAGAAAATAAGAAAGAATAAATATTGCATAAAGAGAGAAAATAGTATATGATAAACAAAAATAACAAATACTAAACAAAAAGAATATTAAAATTGTAGAAATACAATATAATATATAAATTTGAAAGGAGAAAAAAGAAAAATGGATGAAGAAAACGACAATATCATTGTATTAAATGATGAAAATGGAGAGGAAGTTCCATTTGAGTTTTTAGATTTAATTGAACTAAATGGAGAAGAGTATGTTGTATTACTTCCAGTAGAAGATGAAGAGGAAGATAATGAAGAAGCAGGAGAAGTTGTTATTCTAAAAGTAGAAGATACAGAATCAGAAGATGAAGAGTCTTATGTTAGCGTTGATGATGATGAAATTTTAAATAAAGTATTTGATATATTCAAAGAAAAATTTAAAGACGAATTTAATTTTGTTGATGATGAAGAACAATAAAAATAAAAGGCGGGGGTTGGAAGTATTCCAACTTCTTTTTATTTATAAAAATTACATAAAAAAGAAATTATAAAGAAAAATAAAAAAGGAAAAACGAAAGGAAAGAGAAAAAATGAAAAATTTAAGTAGTTGGTTAATCGTATTTTTTATTATTATGTTTTGGGGCTTTAGAGTGTTAGTTGCTGTTATGGGGCAAATGGATGCAGAATTTATTTTAAAACCAACAGATATCACAACAGAAATTATTTTATTATTTGTTGTGCTAGCATTAGTACCATTCATATTTAAAAGAAAAATATGGGCAGGTATTATTTATTTAGGAGTATATGCATACTATTTTGGACCAAATTTATTTTCAAATGTAATGGCAGTAATAAATCAAGAAACATTAACAGCAACTACATATTTAGAAATGTTAATTGCATTAATTGCTATTACTTTAGGTGTAGTAGCTGTATTTGATATTTTATTTGATAAAGCAAGAATGAAAAATCCAGTAAATAAAGACACAGATTGGTTTTATAAGAACAAAGATTACGATAGAAAATTAGACGATAGAGCTGATAAAAATAATTATAGAACGTTATAAAATATTATGATTATTTTTATCTTACATAGTTTAACGAAAACTATATATGAAGAAACTAAAATAGAAAAAGTAATTAAGTAAAAACTTAAGGAAGTGAAAAGATGGATAACAACAAGATAAACGTCAACTGGTACCCCGGGCACATGGCAAAAACAAAAAAACAAATTGTAGAAGACTTAAGACTAATTGATGTTGTAATTGAAATATTGGATGCTAGAATTCCAAGAGCAAGTCAAAATAAAGATTTAGAAGAATTATTTAAAAACAAGAAAAGAATTATTTTGCTAAACAAAAGTGATTTAGCAGAAGAAATAATAAGCAAAAAATGGGTAGAATTTTACAAAAAACAAGGTATACCTGCCATTTTAACAAACTTAAATAATTCAAATGAAATATCAAAAGTGTTGCAAGAAGTACAAAAAATAGCACAAGAAGAAAAACAAGCAATAGCAGAAAAAGGGCGTGTAGGGAAAGCCATTCGTGTTATGGTAGTAGGAATTCCAAATGTAGGGAAATCCTCTTTTATAAATAGAATTACGAAAAAAACAGTAGCAATGGTGGGAAATAAGCCGGGTGTTACCAAACAAAAACAATGGGTAAAAATAAAAGAAAATATTGAATTACTAGATACTCCAGGTATGTTATGGCCAAAATTAGAGCCACAAGAAACAGCACTTCATTTAGCATTCATAGGAACAATAAAAGACGATAACATAGAAAAAATAGAAATTGCCTATTACTTATTAAAATATCTATTACAAGAAAAGAGACAAAACTTAATAGAAAGATATCATTTACAAGCAGAAGAAATAGAGAAAATTTTAAATAACAAAGAGCAAGCGGAAAACGAAAATATTATAGAAATATTTCATATAATAGGAAGAAAAAGAGGTGCCATTGTTTCAGGTGGACAAGTAGATGAAGAAAAAGTAGCAAATCTATTATTAGAAGAATTTAGAAGCGGAAAATTAGGAAGAATCACATTAGAAAAACCATAAAATAGTAAAAATGCTATAATTGTGAAGTTATGAGAAATATAATAACAGAAATATAATAATTCAAAATATAATAACTAAATTATAGTAACAGAAAATATAATTATGAAAGTTTAGTTAAGAAATAACAGAGAAAAAAGTTAGGATACAGTTAAGAAAGTATAGTTAGAAAAAGAAAGGTAAAAAGCAAAATGGAAGAAACAATTGAAAGAAAAAAGAAAATAGAAGAAGTAAAGCTTATGCCACCATTAGTTTGGGCATATATAGGAGATTGTGTATACGAATTATTCATTCGTATGCAACTCGTAAACACAACCAAATTAAACCCTCATAAATTACATATAGAAGCAGTAAAATATGTAAAAGCAAAGGCACAAGCAGAAATATTAGCAAAAATTTATGACGAACTAACAGACGAAGAAAAAGACATTGTAAGAAGAGGAAGAAATGCAGAAAACCATCACTTGCCCAAAAATGCAGATGCAACAGACTATATGTATGCTACGGCTTTTGAAGCCTTAATAGGCTATCTATATTTAACTAAGCAAGACACAAGATTAAAAGAAGTTTTAGAAAAGGTAATATAAATAAAAAATGAATACATATTTTTTATATAGAAGAATTATATAATGTATTTGCAAATATATGATAACTGTAGTATAATTATGATATAGGGAGGAAATTTTATGGGATTGTTAAATAAATTTAAAAAGGAAAAAAACGGAAACATTCAAAGAACACAAGAAAAGTCACCTTATCAACTACTTTTCAGTAAGACAAAAGATGATAAAGTTCAACTAGATTTTTATGATGGAAAAGCAAATTTTAAACAATTTTATGATACGACAAGATTAATTATAAATAGAAAAATACAAATAAAAAATACTATATTAACAGAGGCTCTTATATCATACTACTCAGAAAATGATGCAATAATGATAAATAAGGATGGTCAAGAATTTGGTCGTAGAGTACAATATGAAAAAATTTTAATGGATGTTGATACTAATTTATTACAAAGAAATAGCAACTATTGTAATTATGTTATGAAGAATCTATTAAACAAGGAAAGAGTTGATGAATACTTAAAAAGAGGATTACAAGAAAATTCTGAACAACCTTGTGGAAATTATGTAGGAGGGGTTAGAACAATAAATAATGGATATAGAAAGGTATTTGATCCAATAGTAGGAAAAATGGTTCACGAATCTTTAGAAATGAAACAAAAAAGAGAAGAAGATAGAGAAAGACAAGAACAGCAAAAACAAGACAATATATCAAAAAGAAAATCTGAAATAGAGAGATTACAACGAGAAATTGAAGATATGCAAAAATAAAAATAGCAATATTTTTTATAATTAAAATAAGTGATTTATAGTTTTAATTTTTAATAAAAAAATTAAAGATAAGGCTAAAATCACTTTATTATTTTCAATATAGATTATTATGAAAGCAATTATTATCTTAAAATAAAAAATATTATGAAAAGAGTAATAAAATAGTAATAAATCATAAAAAGTAGAGCAAGGGCAATTGACAGAAATAAAAAAACGTGCTATTATAAGAAAGTATAAAAAATAATAAGGCCCCTTGGTCAAGCGGTTAAGACGCAGCCCTCTCAAGGCTGAATCATGGGTTC
>CANQXD010000015.1 GCA_947627755.1 uncultured Clostridia bacterium
TTTTTGGGGGTAAGGGGGAACTATGCCCTTTTTATTCTATTTTGGTTTCATTTTTCTAACTTTTATTTTCAAATTAAATCTCCTTAAACAAATTTTTGGTACTTGTAATAAGGGGTTTATTATTATATAATACAAATATAAACTGCTTATACAAGTAGTTACTGGGTAGATAACATACAAACTTTGGTCGGGAAGTATGTTATCTATTTTTATCTAAAAGTATATTATAAAAACTTTTGTTTTGTCAATTATTTATTAAATATATATCATTTTATTTTCTACATAATAATTATAGGCAAATTCGACCATTTTAGGTTCTACTTGTAATTCTTCTGCAATATCCCATAAATTACATATGCCGTTTATAAAAACAGCCTAAAATTGATTTTGGAGATACACAAGCAAGACTTTTCCATTTCATTGCTTTATATTCTTGCTTATCAATATCATTTTGTGAAGAAGATAGGGAATAAAAGGCATCATAAAAATAATGACCTATTTCTTCTGCAAGTAAACATTTTTCTTCTGTATATGTATAAATTCTAGAATAGTCCATAAATATATAATAACCATTATAGTTAATAATTCTAGCTTTATTATTATTCATTTTATAATTTATAATATCAATTTTTTCTTTTTTAGTTATATTTTCTAAATCAATTAATTCCATTTTTTCTCCCAAAAAGTAATATTTATATATTTTTTTCATATAATAATACTGTCAAGTATTTGACAAGTTAAATATTTTATGTTAGAATATATTTAACAAGCAGGGAGTAGTAGATTCCTCGTCAGGAGTCTAAAAGATTTTCAAAAAATCGCTCCTTGCACTTTTTTATTCAAAATAATTATCATAATCATCTAAAATCGCAAAATTATGATTTTTTCCTATTACACTATTAAAAAGTTTTTCATACATCTTTATACAATGTTCTTTTTTTAATTCATCCATAGTACTATAATTATTTTTTATACAATTATATTTATTGATATAAAAAGAACATATATCAGCAATTTGTATAAAATTATTTTTCTTTGAATTTAAATAAAAAGTTCTCTCAATAATATTTTTATTATTAACTTTTAATTTAGGATATAATATTTCTAGGCTTGTTTCCATTTTTTTTAATTCATCACAAAAAACTATTCCATAGTCATTTTCACTTTTTAAAATTTCATTAAATTTTTCATAAAGTATAGAAAAACAATATAGATATGGGTCAACAATAATATTGTTTCCAAAATGTTTTTTATAATTTTTTTTAAATAATCTTACATTAGAAACAGGAATATTCATATTTGAAACTAAATTTACCAATTTTTCTAAAATTGCTAGATTATATTTCCAATTATTTTTATAAAAATGGGATTTTTTATTTGTATTAAATAATTCATTTGTATGAATTTCTATATCTTTAAAGTCAGAACATATTTTAATTTTTTCTTCTTCAAAATAATCATTTATTTCGTGCCATTTTTTATCTTCAACACAAACACCTGCTAAAATAAAATATGGTTGTTGCTTATTATCCATATCAAGACCAGTACTTCCACTTTCATCTATATATAATAATTTCATTTTATTTGTTCCTCTCAATATATTTTTTATTTGAATATTTTTTAATTCTTAATATAATGACATATCCTTTACTATGGATTATAATCAACAGTTCCTGTAATATAATTGTATGAAAATTTGTTTAAATACGATTCGGAATTTTCAATGCCTTTTATATAATCACTTGCACCATTACCTATATGAGAAAATGTTTCTTCTAATTTTTTATTTTCAATATAAGAATTAATTCCAAAACATATAAATATAAGAATTATTATAATTAAAAGCCAAAAACACCAATTTTGATATAATTTTCTTTCTGGTTGATTTATATTAAATTTCTCATTATAACAACTTTTGCAATAACCTTTATAAGTATTATTTATATCTGGGGTGATTTCTCTACAACATAATTTACAAAAAAATTTTTCATCTTCATTCATAAAATTTCCTCCTTATTTTTTACCTTTCAATTTTTTTATATAATCAATTTGTTTTTGCAATTCTTTCATATCTTCATCATCAAGACCATTTGTATCAAGTCCACCTGCATTAGCAAATTGAACTTTTTTCAATTCTTCAGGATTTCTTATATCAGATTTTCCTAATAAATAATCTGTTGAAACATTAAAAAATTCTGCTAATTTTATTACATATTCTGTGGGAATATCTCTTTTTTCATTTTCATAATATCCAACAGCATTAGAAGTAACTCCTAATAATTTACCAATATCACTCTGTAATAATTGTTTTTCTTCTCTTAAAATTTTTAATCTATTCATTTTTTTCACATACCTTTTCTTTTTTTATTATATTATATAACAAAAAGTTATATAATGCAAGAAATTTTTAACAAAATGTTTCTTACAACCACAAGCATTACAAATAAAAATAACAAAATGTTTTAAAGAATTTTAAAAAAAGTATTGACAAGTAACAAAATGTTATATATAATAAGCACAATAAATAAAACAAAATGTTACATGAAAGGAGGCTACTATGACATTACAAGAATTAAGGAGAAAGCAGAAATTAACTCAAGATGAGGTGGCAAAATTAGCAGATTCTACAAAAACATATATATATTTATTAGAAAAAGGAAAAAGAAACCCAAGTGATTCAATGAAAATAAAATTAGCAAATATATATAATGTAAAACCTATAGATATTTTTTTAGCCATACAGCAAACAAAATGTTAGCTAGAAATGCTAAAAATATTTCTAAAAACTCTTGACAACTAAAAAAGATAAGGAGGGAAAGTATGAATGATAAATCAAAAAGAAATGAGTGTTTAATAATGTTAGCAGATATTGATGAGTTAATTGAAGAATTGAAATATAAAAAGGAAATAGAAAAACAAGAAGCAATTGATATTACAAATCAATTACTCCAAGCTTATACTTTAAAACTAGAAATAGTAAAGATTATTTAGTCTCAAGATGGGTATTAATCATTAAAGAATCTGTGTCAGATATATATTTCATTTTTTCAAAAGAATGAATATGTACATTATTTTTTAAACAAAAGTCTTCTAAAGTTTGATATTCTTCAGTAGCTAAACTTGATTTTATATTTCCTGAATATATGGCAGTATATAAAGGAGTAAAAAATACATAGGTAAATTTAATATTATCTTTTTTACTATTTTCAAAGCTAACAGAAGGATAACTTTTTTCAGAAGATATAAAAACACATTTATCTTTTATATCCTGTCCGATAGAAATACTAATTAGTTCACAAAAATCTACAATGTTTTTACATTCAATTTTCATTATAATCGCCACCTTTCTTAAATAAGATAGGTAGATTATATATCAAAATAATAAATAATTCAAATAAGAAAGGAGATGTTAAATATGCCAGCATGTAATTTATCAAGTAGAACAAAATACATTAAGCCTATGGATTTAGCAGAACAATATAGCATTAGTAAAGCACAGGTTTATAAATTATTGGCAATGCCAATTTTTAAAGATGCAATTTTTAAACCAAGTGAGAAGACTATAAGAGTAGACCAGGAAAAAGTTCATAGCATTATGAAGCAATATTTTAATAATTAGAAAAGAGATAGGAGATGATGAAAATGAAAATAACTAAAAAACAAAGACAAAAAATAAGAAGACAAGCAATAAAGGATGTCTTATTATTTCAAGCATTTGTATTATTTTATGCAGGCATAATAGTATATGGAATTTTATTTTAAAGGAGGTGATTATATGTTTGGAAGTAACAGAAGATTTTTAGATAAAGCAGATAAATTAGAGCAAAGAAGTGTTGAATTAGCAAGACAAGTAAAAGAGTTATCAGATGAAAACAAAGAACTAAAAGAAATAAGACTAATATCAGAACACAACAATACAGCCTTACTTAATAAAAATGAAGCACAAAAAAAGACTATACAGGAAATAACAAAGCTAGTTGAAATGAACACATACAATAGTGAAAAAGTTATTTTAGGCAAAATAAAAGAATTAGTGCGTGGCTGTTAAAAATAAGCTATCAAATTGAATTTTTAGGAGGTGATTAATAATGGGATATGAAAAAATAAAAGAACTTATTATTGATATAGACCAATATCATAATGAAGCGAAATTGAGAGAAATATTGCAAGAAATATTAGGTATTTGTGAAGATAATATAAAAAAACTATCTATCAGCGACCAAACTGAAAATAGATAGCTTTACAAAATATTTTTTAATACTTTATATTTTTATTTTAACAAATATTTTTTATAAAATCAAGAAAAATGGAGGAATTTTTATGATTAATTCTTTAAAAAATGAAAAAGGTTATATTGATATTACAGAAATTATTGGAGTTGTTTTTATACTGTTATGCATTTTATTTATAATATTTTTAATTGTTTCTGTTGCAGGAAATTTATGTTTTGACTTTGCAAGTGGAAGTCATAGAATAATACCAACAGCAATAGATAATGATATGTACGGAAATTATAAAGTATATTACAGGACAACAGAATATACAAAAAATAGTGAAGAAGATTATTATTACATAGATAAAAAAGATAAAGAATTAGCAGAACAAATGAGAGAATATATAAAAAATGAAAAAACAGTTATGGTTTATTATGATAAATATGTAGGATTTAAGGGTTGGGGAGCACCTACATCAGCACCAATAACAAAGATAGAAGTAATAGAATAAAAAACAACTAGGGTTAGGCATATGCTTAACTTTAGTATTATATAAAAATTAATTTATATAATTAATTTTTTCAAAAGAAACTAATTATAGGAGGAAGTAACAAATGGAAAAAACTATAGATGAAAAAACAATTATAATAACAACAAAGCAGATTTTAAAAGATATGAAAATGAAAATACATTATTTAGGTTTTAAGTATTGGATTACGGCATCAGTAATTATTTTATCTGATTCAAAATTAAATGAAAAAAATATAAAAATGATGGATTTATATAAAATGATTGCAAAAAAACATAAGACTACATCAAATAAAGTAGAAAGAGCATTAAGATATTCGTACCAAGGAATAAAACCAAAAGAATATTTTAATGTTTCATATTCTGTAAATAATACTGCTTTTCTTTTTTTATTAATTGATAAAATTGAAAATTCTATTAAATAAAAGGTTATTTATGAAACAAGAAATTTTGTCGAATTAAAAAAAGAAAGAAAGGAGTTTATTTTGAACAATAAAAATATAATTGATATAGAAAAACAGCTTTCAGAATTTTATTCTACATTAGACTATAAGCCTATCTCTGCAAATGCTATCTCAATATATTTAATTTTATTGCAGATTAATTGCAAGACAGAATGGCTTAAAGAGTTTAAAGTTGCAAATAATGTTCTAATAAGCAAAATAAAAAAGTTAAATCTTTCTTCTTTACAACGAGCAAGAAACGAATTAATTATTAACAAATATATTATATATAAGAAGCGGCATAAATCAAAATGATGCATCAACATATTCTATTGTTAAATTATATTTTGAACAAGCGAACGAACAAGCAAGCGAACAGGCAAACGCAGAGCCAGATGAACATATTATAACTAAACTAAACTTTTTATTTAATTATATTTATAATAATAAGCCTGGAAAGGAAATTGGTTTAAAAGAAAATGATAGACAAGCCATTATTAATATTTTAAAGCAGCTGGAACTATATGTAGAAGATGTATGTATTTATTCTCAATATTATTCAAATGAAAAATTTACAGAAGAATTAATTAAATTATGGGTACTTACAGAAATCTATAAAAGTCCTTACAAAGTTTATTTATATAAATTAAATAAAAATAATTTTAATTGCTGTTTTTTAAAATCGAAGAAGTACATTGCAAGTAAATCAAATTTTCAATTAACGGAATTGATAAGTTACTTTATTGTGTGTTTAAGAGATGAATTAAAGAAAGGAGAAAGGATGCATGCTAAATAATAATGTTTTTTATAGAGAAAAAATACCCAAATATACTAAATACGAAGAAAAACCAAAAGAAGCAAGACAAATTGTTAGTTATAAAACAAAAAAAATATATGATTATTATATATGTGATTATTGTAATCAGGAAATTAGAATTGAGTGTAAATGGGAAAAAAGAACAGGAGGAATAATGACATTACCATCTTCATTAACAAATAAAGGAAATATTAAAGTTGCATTACATACCAAATGTTTAAAGTGTGTTTTACAAGAACTAGAAAATAAAATGATACAAAATAATTATAATCATATACCTAGAATTAACTGAAAAGAAAAGAGATGATATAAATGAAATATGAACTTGAAATATTAGGAGAAATAGCTGGAAAAGCTAGACCTAGAATGAATATTAGAACAGGAAAAGCATATACACCAACAAATACAAAAAATTATGAATATTATTTAAGACAATTTTTTATTAAAGAATATCCTGATTTTAAACCAATAGAAACAAGAGTAAATATTAAGATTATAGCATATTTTAATATTCCAAAGAGTACTAGCAAGAAAAAAGAAGCGGAAATGCTAGCAAATAATATAAGTCCTACAAAAAAACCAGATATAGATAATATTATAAAAATTGTTTTAGATGCAATGAATAAATTTGCTTTTAAAGATGATACACAAGTAACGAAAATTGAAGTAGAAAAGAAATATGCTGAAATACCAAAGATATATTTAAAAATTGAAGATTATTAGGAGGAAAACAAATGTATGATGAAGACAATCTTGTATTTATAGGAAAAGAAAAAGTAATACAATTAACATTGAAAGAAAATATAATATTGAGTCTATTAATAAAAAATAAAGGAAAAATTATAAAATTAGAAGAAATTTGTAAATTAATATATAAAGATATAGATTTTTATTCAAAAAATTGTGCAAGAAATAAAATATACAAATTAAGAAAAAAATTGCAAGGAGAAGTAGATATAGTAACAGTTAAAGGTATAGGCTATAAAATACCATTAAATATAAATTTAAATTATTGTCCATTTTGTGGTAAAGCAATAAAAAATATATAAAAGTTATAAAAAATTAAAAGGAGGAAAAAAAAAAATGGGTACAAAGAATAAATTATCAAATTTAAATAATCATTTATTTGAAGAACTAGAAAGACTTAACGATGATGAACTAAATGGCGAAGCATTGCAAGAAGAAAGAGAAAGAGCAAAGGCTATGGCTAATATTGCACAAACAATTATAAATAATGGAGAATTAGCATTAAAAGCAATAAAACATTATGATGAGTATGGTAACAAAGATTCAATACCAGATATGTTACAATTAGGAGATGGGAAATGATAAAACATAAATATTCAAAAATAGAAGACCAGTTTTTAATTAATAATGTAAAAGGAATAACATTGAAAGAACTCACTGAAAGATTTAACAATAAATTCAATTTAAAACTATCAGAATCAGCCATTGCAAACAGAAAAGTAAAATTAAATATTCAAAGTGGAATAGTTGGAGGACAGTTTGTTAAAGGCCAAACTGCATTCAATAAAGGTAAAAAATGGAGTGAATATATGTCACCAGCAGGACAAGCAAGTTCTCGTAAAACAACATTTAAAAAAGGTAATGTTCCACCAAATCATAGAACAATAGGCAGCGAAAGAGTAGATAAAGATGGATATATTTTAATAAAAATTCAAGATGGACATTTACAAAAAAATTGGACTACTAAACATCGATATTTATATGAACAAGCAAATGGAAAAATACCAAAAGGATATAAGGTAATATTTGCAGATGGTAATAATAGAAACTTTGATTTGAGTAATTTTATTTTGGTATCTGATGTTGAAGAACTAATAATGAACCAAAGAAAGCTAATAAGTAAAAATGCAGAACACACAAAAGTAGGAGCAAATATAGCAAAGTTACTAAACAAAGCAAAGGCAAGGTAAAAAAATAAATATGGAAAATAAAGATTATGAACAACTATATTATGATTCACTATATAAGAATAGACAATTAAAAAATAAAATAAAAGAATTAGAAAACGAAATCCAGGATTTAAATATCTGTAGAACAAAAAGAAATATTGATTTACAAAAATATATATTGCTACAGGTAGGAAGAATAAAAATAGCAAATATTAATAGAAAAAATGGAGGAACGAAATAATGTTAGTATTACCAATAAAAAAGAAATGGTTTGATATGATACGAAGCGGAGAAAAAAAAGAAGAATATAGAGAAATAAAACCATATTGGGCAAGTAGATTATTTAAAAGTCAAATGTCATGGGGTGTAGGTTTAGAATATTTACTTAATAATAAGAATGTAGAGCAATATGGATATTATAAATTAAAAAATGGTTATAGGAAAGATAATCCGAGCCTTGTATGTTATTGTCACATTCATAGAGGGCCAGGAAAAGAAGAATGGGGAGCAGAACTAGGAAAAGAATATTATGTATTGGAAATTTTGGAGGTGCACCAATGAGTAAAGCAGATAAAATGTTTGAAGAGTTAGGATATAAAAAAGATGATAATGATGAAAATTCTTACTTTAATGTTATTACACCTTTTAAACATCAATCAGATATCACATTTATTGATGGAGATATAATTATATCTAAAACAAGTTATGATAGAAATGGAAATTTAGAAAATGAAACTATATATCTTAATGAAAAAATACTACAAGCAATAAATGAAAAAGTAAAGGAGTTAGGGTGGAATGAGTAATATACGAGAAATTGAATTAAAACAAGTAGAAAAAATAATTGAACATAAAATAAATGATTTTGTTGAGAAATATAATCAATATCCAAAGTATTTAAAACTACCATTATGGATTAGTGATTATATGAAACAAGCAATGAAAGATATATCAAAATTGAAATTTGATTATAATACAGAATTATTATTATATAGGAATTTAGCAATATGCGAAACAATAACAATATTACAGCCAGAAGAAATAGAGGTGTTTTAGATGTTAAGTAAAGAAGAAATAGAAAAAGCAAAAGAAAAATTAAAAAATTTACATCCTAAAATATATTGGCAACGACCAGATATACTTACAACTAAAATGAAGCCAGATGTGAAATTAGAACAAACAATAGAAACACTTTTACAATATATAGACCAATTAGAACAAGAAAACAATAAGCTACAAGATATTATTGAAAATAAAGTACATTATATAAAATGTGAAAACTGTGGTATTGAAATGAGAGTAAAAAGAAGTGATGTAAAATATTGCAAGAAATGTTCACAAAAATTATGGTACAAAAATTTAAGTGCAGATAAAAAGAAACAAAGAGCAGAAAAATCAAAAATTTCAATGCAGAAAATTAGATTAGCAAGAAAGGATAAAATAAATGTTAAGTAAAGAAGAAATAAATCAAGTAAAAGAATCATTGACAGTACAAGCAATAACAAGTAAGGTGGGTTGTGAAGATTATCCTAATTGTATATGTATGAAAAAAGATTTAATAATAGTTTTACAATACATAGACCAGCTAGAACAAAAAGAAAAAAGATTAAAAGATAGATTAGAAAAAGATGTAATAAATATAACAAAAACTTTACAAGATGGAAAACATTGTGATGATTATAGTAGATGCAGATTAAAAGCATATAGAACTAAAACAAAGGAAATATTAAAATTTATAGGAGGCGAAAATGAGTAAAGAAGATATAGAAGAAAGAATAAAGTATGCAAAAAGTGATTTTACAGATGGAATAGAAATATTATTAGAAATAATAGACCAACTAGAACAAGAAAATAATAAGCTAAATAAAATAATAGATGAAATGGCAAAACAATTAGATGAATTGCAATATATAGCAGGTCCGGATAAGGATTGTTTTATTCCAAGAGAGTATTCAGATATAAACGATTGTGTAAGAAAAACAAGTTGTATCGAATGTATAAAACAATATTTTGAAAAGAAAGTAGAGGGAAAGTAAATGGAGAAAATAGAAAAATTAAAAAAAATTTTTACAAGAAAATTACCCAAATATACAAGCATTTAATACAAGAAATATAATAGGAGATTATATGGAAAATGTATATGATGAAGATAATATACAAGTGGATTATTGCCCTAATTATGAATATATAGAAATATTTGGATTAACTGATGAAGAATTTGAAGAGTTACTTGATAAAGATAGTTTTTTAGGGGAAAATTTAAAAACTTTTAGTGAATATAAGGAGGAAAATTAAATGGAAGACAAAGAGAAAGATTTATTAAAGAGTGAATTTTGGCAACAGGTAGTAGAAGAAAAAGAAGCAGAGATAAAATGGCTCAAAGAAGTAATAAGTGGAATATTAAATTTAAGGAGGTAGGTTTAATGGAAGAATATCATAAAATACAAACATTATTCAAAAGAGATGAAAAAACAAAAAAGTTAATTGAAGGGGAATTTACTGATAAAACAGTAGAATTTATAAAAAACCTTAAATGGCAATTTACTGAAAAAATAGATGGAACTAATATAAGAATTATGTGGGATGGACACAAAGTAACATTTGGAGGAAGAACTGACAAAGCACAAATACCAGTAGATTTAATGAATAGATTAGTTAAATTATTTGGTGGAGAAGCAAATGAGCAATTATTTGAACAAAAATTTGGAGAAACAGAAGTAATGCTTTGTGGCGAAGGTTATGGCGAAAAAATCCAGAACGGAGGATTATATAGAAAAGGACAAGACTTTATATTATTTGATGTAAAAATAGCAGGAAACTGGCAACCAAGAGAAAGTGTAGAAGATATTGCAAAATATTTTGGAATAGATGCAGTTCCTATTGTACTAGAAGGAACAATACAAGAAGGAATAGACTTTGTAAAATCAGTACCTAATTCAAAATTTGGAACAGCAAAAGCAGAAGGAGTAGTAGGTAGACCACTTGTAGAAATGCAAGATAGATGTGGGAATAGGCTAATTGTTAAGATAAAAGTAAATGATTTTAAGGAGGAAATATTAGATGAGTGATAAAATGAAAGTTAGAATAGTAATAACAAGGTGTTTTGCACAAGATTTTGAATTTGAAACAGAAAATGTAGAAAAATCAATTGATGAAGCACATAAATTATTTAATGACTTAATAATTAATGGTAAAGATATGTATACACAAGAAACAGAAGTAATTGAAAATTAAAAGAAAATGATTAAAAAAATTTTAAAAAAATATAAAATCCATAAAATTTTTATATATATTAATATAAGAGGAGTGATATTATGGAATTAGAAGAAGCAATTAAAAGAGTAGAACAAATAAAGGAAGGTGAATATAGAAAAGCAGAAGCTATAGAAACGATATTAAAAGAATTAGAAAGAATTCAAAATAAATATGATAGTGTTGTATTACAAAATATAGAATATGATAGAACATTAGAAAAATTGCAAAAAGATACAATACCAAAAAAGAAAATAGGAGAAAAGTTAAATGAGGTATTAGATTATCAAAGAAAGAATAGAGACCCAGTAGGTATTCAAAATCATAAAATAAAATTGTTAAATGAATTATTGGAGGATAAATAATATGGAAGATAAAATTGAAGTTGGAGAATATGTAAGAACTAATTGTGAAATATATAAAATAGTTGAATTTATGAAAAATGAAAATGGGAAAGTTATTGGTGCTTATGATGAAATAGGTTTTTATAGAAATTTTACTTTATTTCATATAGTCAAACATTCCAAAAACATAATAGACCTAATAGAAGTAGGAGATTATGTGAATGGTAAACAGGTAAAACATATAGCAATGTTTGAGGGTTTTCCAGATTATCCAAAACTTATTTTTGTTGATGAATATAGATTATTACCAGATGAAACTTGTGAAAATAAAGATATTAAATCAATAGTAACAAAAGAACAATTTGAACAAGTTAAGTATAAGGTAGGTGAATAAATAACAAATGAAAATAGAAAATAAATTAGAAAAGAAAATAAGAACACTTATACAAATAACAGGAGAATATCCAAAAGAAATAGAAATCACAAAAGAAGAATATGAAGAATTACATACTAAAGATAAAAAATTTAGAAATGTTATTTTAAAAATAAAATAAGGAGGGTACAGATGAAAGAAGCGGAAGCAAGAAAAGAATTATATTCATTTTTACATAGTAAAAAACTAGAAGAAAGAAAACTAGAACAAATAGAACAAACAAAATGTAAATTGACTAAAATAACAAGTGTATTATCTGATATGCCAAAAGGTAGTTCTAATGATGATAAAATGGCAGAAAATATAGCAAGACTATTAGATTTAGTATCAGAACATATAAAAATAATGGAAGAAGAAGAGAATAATTTAATAAAAATAACAAATAAAATAAATATGGTAGAACAACCATATAAAAACATATTAGAATTAAGATTCGTAAATGGATTAAAAATAGAAGAAATATCTGTAGAATTAAATAAAGAATATAGATATACAAGAAAACTAATAAGAAAATCAATAATAAAATATGCAGATTTATAAAAAAGACCTCTTTTTTACCTTTTATGACCTCTAAAAAATATGATATATATATAATAGAGCAGTTGTTTAGAAATAGACAAGCCCCAAACTGCGATTAATATGTTTTTGAAGTGAAGTTATTCTGGTTAGAGTAGATGAAAGTCTACTCTTTTATTTTATAAAATAGTATGTAGGATATTTAAAAAAAATTCAGTAATGGGAGCATAAGGTTGAAATACTAATTCTGTCACAGAGAAAAAAGTATATAGTCTTCCAAGAGATTCGGCAAATTATTGCTAAAGGTTATAGGCTGTGATGATACCAGTAATCCAAATGACATAAGATAGCATCTTGTGTAATCCGAAATATCTTACATAGTGTTTTATGGAAAGGAAAAATATATGATAGGTGCATTAATTATTGCTTGGATATTAAGTTGGTTTAATGTAGATGATATTTTAATTCAAGCCATAAATGAAATATTTAATACAAATTTTACAACTGCAGTATATTATTTAGTAGCAGTTATATTAGGAGCAATTTCAAATATAGAGATACATTAGGTAATATTTGACATGGTAAACATAATATGATATAATTTAATTGCAACCTAGAAATAGGTGAGTTTTAATATGGAGGTTTTACTTATGTCAGACTGGAATAACAACAATAGCAGTACTCTTGTATCAGACCACGGAACAGCAGGTGATTCGAGAGTTCATGATTCAGATGGAGTCTCCTGGAATAATTATTCAGGGACTAAAAGTAGTCACGATATCGAGGCAAACCAATTTAATTCAAAGGACATGGATGGTAACCATACATTCTATAGTCCAAAGTCTGGTGTTCAAGGACAAGCAGGTGGAAACAGAGACAGGTAAATCTCAAAATGAAAAGAGCAGTTTTAATGACTGCTCTTTTTATGTGAAAGAATATAAAAAATTTTTAAGGAATGATACATATGAAAGAATCAATATATGAAACATATACAAGAACACTATGTAAAGAATGTAAAAATAAAAACAAGTATTTATGTCATATTACAAGAACAATAGATGGTAGAATAAAGTGCATTTATTATTTAAGACCAGAAAAAATCAAATGTAAAATGTCTAAAATAAATACGACAGCAAAGAAATATAAGCCTATTATGAAAGGAATATGTTAATTTAAAATTATATAAAATATGATAATAAAAAAAAGAAGGAAAAGAAGAAAATTTTATAATTGGCAAGAAGAAATTTCAAAAGGAAATACAGATAAATTTTATAATTCAACAGATTGGGATAAATTAAGAGAAGATGTACTTAATAGAGATAAAAATGAATGTCAATTTTTTTCAGGAAAATGGAATGATGGAATACATAAAACTAATGAAATAAAACCTGTGCGTGCTACAATGGTACATCATATCATATCAATAAAAGAAAGACCAGATTTAGCACTAGATATAAATAATTGTATTAGTTTATCATTTGAAGCACATGAAATAATAGAAGATAGAAAAAGGTTTAGATATAAAAAAAGAAGAAATCAAATAACAAAGGAGCAATGGTAATATGAACTTAAAACACTTAATACAAGGTTATAATTTTAATAAAATACCTGCAAGAATACAAGAAGAAATTAATACACCAGAAGAACAAGCAGGAGTAATTAATTATAATGAGAATACCAATGCAAGTTATTTATTAGATGAAGAAGGCATGATTAAGACAATATGTTTATTTAGTAATTGTATAGCAACAAATTGTAAATCTATAAAAGAGCAATTAGAACATGTAACACAAACATTAATTATTATTCAAAAAACAATAGAAATATTAGGAAATACAAAAAAGGAAGAAGCAAATAGTATATTAAAACAATTAGGTTTATTTAATAATAAAAAGATAAAAACTAAGGCAGTTAGATTTACAAATTATATATATAAAATAGATATAGCAGATGGATTATTAATATTTTCTATGATAGATGAAACAAATAATCAAAAGAAGCGGAAAAATTTTAAGAAAAAATCCCCCCATCAAATCTAAAAAAGCAATTTAATTAAAGGAGAGCGGGGGTGTGGTCTCAACTGTTCAAAAATTTTAATTTCTTCGCGTGTAAAGGGGTGATAAAAAATGGCAAAGAAAAAAATGGGTAAAAAACTAGAAACAGAACAAGATTTAAAAAATATTATAGAGCAAAAAAAACAGAAAATTAGAGAAGATTTAAAAATTCAATTATTATCTCAAAATAAATTTGGAAAACAATTCGATGATATGGTAGAAGATTATATAAAATTTGTTGAACTTAAAGAAAAATTACAACACGATATTGATGTAAATGATATAAGATATCAAACAACTGGTGGAAATGGATTTACTACATTTAAACCAAATGAAAGTGTAGAAAGATTAATAAAAGTTAATGCTCAAATGTTAAAAATATTACAAGATTTGGAATTAAAAGCACCAGAAGATTCAGGTGGTGAAGAAGGAGATGATTTGTTGTCATGAGATAGAAGAATATATAGAATTTGTTGAAAAAAATCCTAATGAAGTAGATGAAGAAATTAAGTTATTAATAAAAAATATAGTAAAACCAACATTATCGAGAGATGATGTTTTTTTTGATGAAGAAACTTTTAAAAAAGCAGTTAAATATTGTGAAAAGTGGTATTATAAATTGTTTCCATATCAAAAGTTTGCTTATGCCTTATTTTTTATGTATGACAAAAACAATACAGATATAGTAATTTTTCCAGATATATTAATTGTAATGGCAAGAGGAAATGGAAAAGATGGTATGATAATGCCTTTGGCGAATTTTTTACAGACACATTATTATGGAGTAAAAAATTATCATATTGATATTGTTGCTACATCAGAGGAACAAGCATTAAATTCATTTAATGTAGTTTACAACATGTTAGAAGCTAATAAAAATATAATGAAAAAATATTTTTATTGGAATAAAACAGAAGTAATAAATAAAATAACACATTCAATACTTAGATACAATACGGCAAATGCTAAAACAAAAGATGGTAAACAAACTGGTATGATAATATTTAATGAATTACATGCTTATGAAGATTATAAACAAATAAATGTGTACAGTTCAGGATTAGGAAAAATTAAACATGCTAGAACAGTAACCATAACAACAAATGGAACTGTAAGAGATGGGCCTTTAGATGAAAAGTTATCTATGTCAAAATTAATTTTAAATGGAGAAGAAAACTTTTTAGGATTATTACCTATTATTTATAAAGTAAATGATGTAGAAAGTGTAGATATTCCAATGAAAAAGTTTTCAATTACTGGAAATAAAGCGGATATAGATATAACAATATGGTGTCAAGCAAATCCAAGTTTACGATATATGCCTGTATTAAAGAATGAATTAATAAGAGACTATATAAAAATGCAAAAACAAAAATCTTATAGAGTAGAATTTTATGCAAAAAGAATGAATCTACCTCAACAAGATGAAGAACAAGTTATAACAGACTGGAACAATATATTAAAAGCATCATATATAGACATAGAAAAACAAATTCCAAGAGAACCAGGAAAAATTTTAGGCAAAAATGCCATAGTAGGAATTGATTTTGCTTCATTAAATGATTTTGCTAGTGCAGGATTTTTATTTAAAATTAATGGTGAATATATTTGGAGACAAAAAACATGGATATGTGCTAAAAGCAAATTTTTTAATGATATAAAATTTCCTTTTGATAATATTGGACAAGATGGATTTAATGATTTTGAGATAGTTAATAAAGATAGTATTGATGGTAGAGAAATTATTTTATGGATATTAAAAGAAATGCCAAAATATCATGTAAAGAAAATTGTTTTAGATACATATAGATATAAATTATTAGAACAAATATTTAAAGAAATGGGGATTAGTGTGGAAACGAAAAATATGCCTTATGGTTTAGTAAGAATGATAAAATATCCAGCAAGTATTGCAGCAATAGTTGCACCTAGAATAGAAGTTGCTTTTGCAGAGGGAAAAATAAATATAGGTAATAGTGCAATAATGCGTTGGTCAATTAATAATACTTGTGTAATAGATGGAAAAGATGGAAATAAAAAATATGAAAAAATAGAGCCTAAATTAAGAAAAAACGATTCATTTATGGCTTTTGTAGCAGCAATGAGTGTTCAAGATTTACTAGATGAACAAGTAATTTATGTGTAGGAGAAATAATATGGGAATATTTAAAAAAGATGTATTAAATGAATGGGTAGATATTATAAAAAAAGAATTTTCAAATGAAAATTATATTGAAGCAATGTGTACAGCACATGCAATAGATTTAATTTCAAGAACTATTGCTTCAACAGAATTACAAGTTTATAGATATAATGATAAAAATAAAAAAGTAGAAGAAAAAAAAGATAATATTTATTATAGATTAAATATTAAACCTAATATTAATGATAATGGAACAAATTTTAAAAATAAATTAGTAAAAACACTATTATTAGAAAATAAAGCATTAATTATATTTGAAAAAAGAAAAAATTTACCTGTACATTATATGTTTCTAGCAAAAGATTATGATTGTAGTGAAGATGTTATAGATGGTAAAGTATTTAAAAATGTATTAATTGAAGATGAAGAAGGTAATATATATGAACCAAAAAAGAAATATAAAGTAGAACAAGGTGATTGTTTATATTTTACATATGAAAATAAAGAAATAAAAAATGCAATAAATAATTTTAAAAATTTTTCTTCAAAATTATTAAATATTACAGATAAAGCATATAAATCATCTAATGTTAATAAATGGAGATTAAAAAATCCAGGTGGACAACCTACAATGATTGATGCAGAAACAGGTAAAGAAATATCTTATAGCGATTATAAAGATAAAATTACTGAGGGCTTACTTGATGATGATGAAAGCATAATACTTTTATCAGAAATATTTGATTTAACTCTTTTAAATAAAGATAAAAGTAAAGATTTATCAGACCATGAAAAACTTGTACAAGAAATTGGAAATAAGACAGCAATGATATTTAATATTCCATTAGATGTATTTTATGGTACTAAAACTGAAAAATCAAATGGAAATAATGATTTTATAACGATGTCTTGTAATCCAGTTATGAATTGTATTGAAGATACTTATAATGGTGGGCTAATAGAAGAAGATAAATTCATAAAAGGAGAGCAAATTAGATTTAATAGATTTTGTATGCAACATTTAGATATAACATCTTTAGGAACAAGTTTAGATAAGTTAACATCAATAGGATTTAGTTTTAATCAATTATGCAGAATATTAAATTTACCTGAAGTTGATGAAGATTGGGCTAATGAACATCATGTTACTAAAAATTACGCAGATGTGAAAGGAGGTGCAAAAGAAAATGAGTGATGAAAAGAAGTATTTAAATTTTAGAAAACTGAATGAACAAGAAACAGAATTATATGTATATGGAGATATAAGAAAAAAAGATTGGATTGATAATTGGTTTGGAACAGGAGATGATAAAACAGATGCACTGACATTAAAAGATGCACTTGCACAAATAGATACTCCAGTATTAACTGTAAGAATTAATTCGTATGGTGGTAGTGTTTCAGAAGGATTAGCAGTATATAATCTTTTATCAGATTTTAAAGGCCATTTAAGAACTGTTGTAGATGGATTTGCTTGTAGTGCAGCAAGTGTAATATTTATGGCAGGTAAGGAAAGAATAGTACCAGAAAGTGGTTTATTAATGATACATAATGCGTGGAGTTGGGCAGAGGGTGATAGTAATGCAATGAAAAAAGCAGCAGAAGATTTAGAAAAGCAAACTCAACCAAGTGTTAATATTTATGTCTCTAAAACAGGATTATCAGAAGAAAAAGTAAAAGAAATGATGGACCATGAAACATGGATAACATCAAAAGAGGCTTTTGAACTGGGATTTGCTACTAGTCTTGAAAAGAATGATAGTGCAAAACAATCGTTAGAGAGCAATTATGTATTTAATTTAGTTCAAAAGGTTAAGAAATTAGAAAAAAGTGAACAATCACAAAAAGAAGAAATATTAAAATTAAAAAATAGTCTAGGTGAACAGAAAAATAATTCACAAAATAATAATGATATTAATCAAGATGCTTGGGCATCTTTTTTTAATATAAAAAAATAAAGAAAAGAGGTATTTAAATATGAAAATTGAAAATCAAACAGAAAAATTTCAAAAGGAAGCATTAGAAATGCTAGAAAAAGCAGAAAATAAGTCAGAGGCTATATTAGAGGTAATTCAAAAAGCACAAGAATTAAAGTATGAAGAAGTAATTAATGAACTAAAAGAAGAGCAAGAAAAAGCAAAAAGCGATGAGCAATATGCTAAATCTTTAAATTTAAGAATATTAAATGCAGAAGAAAAAGAATTTTATCAAAAATTAAAAAATCTTGCTAAACAAGAAATTACATTTAAACAAGATGATATAATTCCAACATCAATTGTAGATAGAACATTGGAAGATATACAAAAAGAATCTAAAATAATGGATTTAATTAGTTTTGCACCAGCTAATGTATCAAAATGGATAACAGGTAGTTATACAGGTGTTGCATCTTGGCATGGTTTAACAGAAGAATTAAAGGGAGAATTAGAAGCAACAATAGGTTCATTAAATATTGAACTTGCAGAATTAGATGCTTATATTGTAATTCCAAAAGCAATTTCTGATTTAGCATTACCATTTGTTGATAAATTCTTTAAATCTATATTAAAAGAAGCACTTTTATTAGGAATTGAAGATGGTTATTGCAATGGAAATGGAAAAGATGAACCAATAGGAATTTACAAACAAATAAATACAACAGAAGAAGCTGGAACACATAAAGATAAAGATGTAAATACTGATTTAACATCATTTAAACCAAAAGCAATGGCAGGTGCAAAAAAATATTTAACTAAAAATGGAAAAAGAAAAATAGATAAAATATATATAGTTTGTAATCCAAATGATGAAGCAGATTATGTTGCACCAGCAATTTATGATGATAAAGGAAATTTAATTGCATCATACAAAAATTTAGAAGTTGTAACAACTTCTAAAAATCCACAAGGTAAAGCAGCATTAGTATTACCTAAAAAATATACAATGGGATTTTCAAATTTTAAAGTAAAAAAATATGACCAAACATTAGCATTAAAAAATGCTGATTTATTAGTTGGAAATGTTTATGCTAATGGAAGGGCTGATGATGATAATGTTGCCTATGTATTTGATGTTACAAAACTAGAAGAATATATAACAGCAGTTAAAGTTGTAGAAAAAGTATCACCCTAATCCTGCCACCGAAATAAAGGTGGCTATTCCAAGTAATGAAACCTCATTAAATTTAGGTGAAAAAACAATTCAAGATTTATGTGAAAATGTAAGTTTAGATGGTGATAATGTAACAGGTGCATTAAATCATATTGAGGGCTGGAAAGAATTTTCAAGTAAATCTGATGAACAAACAGGAAATTATTTACCACTATATTTTGAAGAAGCAAAAGGACAAGCAAAAGGAACTGTAAAATGTGAAATCAAAGGAACTGGTGTAAAATTAAAGAAACCAGTTGCAGTTGATGAAAAAGATGGTTTAATAGTGTTCCAAGTTCATAATAAAGATAATACTATTGAAATAACATCAGAAGGTAAAGAAACAAAAACACTTAATTTAACAGGATTAGAATTAAAAGAATCATAAGGTGTTTTATATAAAACCTTTTTGAAGAAAAGAGGGAAAAATGAAATATAAAGTTATAAGAAATTTCAGTGATTTAACAGATAATTATTATGCTTATACAGTAAATGATGAGTATCCAAGAAAAGATATAAATGTTAATGATATACCACCAGAAAGAATTGAAGAATTATCTACAACCAAAAATAAAAATAAAAAAATATATATAATGGAGGTAGAAAATGAAAAAATTGAAGAAAAAAAGGTAAAAAAGAAAAAAGTAAATGGGGTGTAAAAATGGATGATGATGCAAAATTAAAAAAATTTTTAAATTCATATAGAGAAGAAAACCATGTATCACCATTTAGAGAAGATTCTGAATTTACAGAATATATAAAAGATGGAATGGTAGATATAAATAATTATTGTGGAGCAAAAATAGACTATGAAGCAGATAAAGATGCTAGAAGATTATTAAAAAATTATGTGCTATATGCAGATTATAAAAAATTAGCAGAGTTTAAACAATTGTATGTAGGTGATTATGATAAATTACAAAGAAAATATTACATTAATTCCAAGTTACAATGATGGAAAATTTAAACTATTTGAAATAATGCAAAGAAATAGCACATATCCAGAAGAATATATTAAGGAAGTACCAAATAAGTCTATGTGGTTTAAAGAATTATCGATTTCTGATAAATTAAGATTTGAAGCAGAGCAAAGAGATAAAGAATTAACCATAAAAATAAGAATTCCACAAACAAAAGAAATAACCTCTATGAATGTATTAAAAATAGGAAATGAATATCATAAAGTTTATAATGCATACCATTTTACAAATAATGAGGGCTATAAAGAAACAGACTTAACTTTAGAAGCATATCCAAATGTAATATTGGAGGATAAAGAAAATGACAAAGGCTGAACTTATAAATTTATTAAATAAATTAAATATTCCAGTCAATGAGGGGATACAAAATGATAAAGATACAAATGTATATCCAAGAATAGTTTTTTGGGAATATGGGTGGGAATCTATTGTTGCTAGTGATAAAGAATATAATACAAAAGTTATATATCAAATATCTTTTTTTAGTAAAAATCCTAGAAATAATAAATTACTAGAATTAAAAAGAGAGTTAAATAATCAAAAAATCTTTCCATACATAGAACATGAATATATACAAAAAGAAAAATATTTTCATTCATTCTTTCCAATCGAGGTCGTAGAAAACATTGAGTAATATGTATGATGGATTTAATGATTTAATGGAAGAAGTAAAAAAATATATAGCTAATGTAGAAAATTCAGAAGATATAATTGAAATAGAAGTTAAGGAATTTGTAAAAGATTTAAAAAAATTAACAAAACCTATATCTCAAATACATAAAAGTGGATATACCCATTTAATTCATACATTTTCTTATAGAAAAAAAGAAAAAGAATTTGAAGTTGGATGGGGGAAATACTATGGCCCTATGGTGGAAAATGGCACGAAGAATATGAGTGCTAGAACACACTTAAGACCATGTTTTGAAAAAAATAAAGAAAAATATTATAGCAAAATATATGAAAAAATATTTGGCTAAAAATAAAAAAGGAGGAAATAAAAATGCCAGAACCAAGTAATATTATAACTAAAAAACCACCATACAAAGAATCAATTGGAGCACAATATTATTGTTTTAATAATCCAGAAGAAGGGAGCAATTTTGATGTAACAAAATATGATACAAAAGTAAATAAAACTGAAACTGTAAAATCTGTAAATATTACAGAAAATTCAGAAAGTACACCAGTTTATGCTAGTGGAAAAGTATATGATACTCGTAGTCAATTAGCATATATTGATATTGAAGTTGAATCATTAGCATCAGATGCAGATGATTTATCAAAAATGAGAGGAGATAAGATAAATGAAAATGGTTTAATTCAAGGACAAGCATTACCTGAAAAACCATTTTTCGCTTATGGAAAAGTAGTAAAACTATCTGGAGGACATATAAGATTAGATTGGTATCCAAAATGTCAGTTAATAGAGAATAGTGATGAAACAAAAACAAGAGAAGAAAATTTTGAAGAGCAAAACGAAACTCTTACTATTAGAGCTTATGCTTTTGATGAAGATGGAAAATACTTCAAAAATTCTATTGATAGTTCTACATCAAAATTCCCTAAAGGTGTTACAGAAGAATTATTCTTTAATGCTCCTATAATTACAAAAGAAGATTTAGACAAAATTATTCCAGAAGCAGTATAAAAGTAAGACATGAAATTATATTAATAAAAAAATAAAATGCCTTAAAATTGATTTTAGGAGGTCAATTTTGAGGCATTTTTTATAAAAATATCGGAGGTAATTTTTAAATGGAAATTATATTAAGAAATGGAGAAAAAATAAAATTAGATTGGAACTTAATGGTATTAGAATATTTAGAAGAATATGAAGGTGGATTAGAACAATTGAAAAAAGATGTTGAAGATAAAAGCCGTAGATTTCGTACATTTAATTTTATTATATATTGTGTTATATCTGCAATATATCCAGAAGAATTATCTTATAATGAAGCAATATCATTAGTAGATATAAATGATTTAGATAAAATTGTATTTTTTATAATACAAAACATAAATAATATTAAATTAGAAAATAACTTGGTAGATAATGAAAAATTACACAAACATAATGTAAAAAGTTTTAAAAGAAAATAATTTATTTGCGATATTTTTATAGCAAAAGAGGTGTAATAAGTGGATGAATTAAAAAGAGTAGGATTAGTATTTAAAGAAGATGGAAGTGCAGATTTTGTAAAATCTTTAAAACTAGTAAATGCAACATTAAAAGAAAATTATGAAAATTTTAAATTAACACAAGCACAATGGGACAAATCTACTACTACAACACAAAAATTAAAAGATAAGTTGGTATATTTAAATGATGCTTACGATATACAAAAAGATAAAGTTACTACTTTAAAAATTCAATTAGAAGAACTTGAAAGTGCAGAAAATAAAGATGAACTAGCAATACAAAAAAAGAAAGCAGCACTTACTCAAGCAGAAACATCATTGCAAAGATACCAAAATCAAATTAATGAGACAACAAATAAAATAAAAACTGGTTCAGAAGCAATAAAAGATTATGGAGAAAAAGTTCAAGAATATGGAAATAAAATAGAAAAGGCAGGGAAAAAACTCTCTGCTTTTTCTGTTGCATCATTAACAGCACTTACTGCATCTGCAAAAGGTGCAATAGAATTTGAAGATGCCTTTGTAGGAGTAGAAAAAACAGTTGATGCAACAGATGAACAATTAAAAGAATTAAAAACACAAATTAGGCAAATGGCTAAAGAAATTCCAGCAAGTACAACAGAAATAGCAGGAGTAGCAGAAGCGGCTGGACAACTTGGAATAAAAACAGAAGATATTATGAACTTTACAAGAGTAATGATAGACTTAGGAAATTCTACAAAACTAAGTTCAGATGAAGCAGCAACAGCACTTGCAAAGTTTGCAAATGTAACAAATATGAGTGCAGATAATTACTCTAATTTAGGTTCTACAATTGTTGCATTAGGTAATAATTTTTCAACAACAGAAGCGGATATAGTAAGTATGGCAACTCGTTTAGCAGCAACAGGAGAATTAACTGGTCTAACACAAGCACAAATTATGGCATTAGCAACTGCAATGTCTAGTGTAGGTATAGAAGCAGAAGCAGGTGGAACTGCTATGAGTAAATTGTTAAAAAACATACAGGTAGCAGTTGAAACAGGTTCAGATAGTTTAAATGATTTTGCAGATGTAGCAGGAATGACAGCAGATGATTTCAAAAAAGCATTTCAAGAAGATGCAGTAAAAGCATTGTCTGCATTTATATCTGGTTTAAATGATACAGAAAGAAATGGAAAATCTGCTATTGGAATATTAAATGATATGGACATTAAAGAAGTAAGATTAAGTAATACAATTCTTTCATTAGCAAATTCAAGTGATTTAATGAATGATGCTGTTGAATTAGCAAATAAATCATGGAAAGAAAATAATGCACTATCAAATGAAGCAAATAAAAGATATGGTGATTTGAAAAGTAAAATTCAAATTGCACTTCAAAAAATTCAGGATATGGGAATAACATTAGGAAATAGACTAATGCCAGCAATAGAAAAAATATTAGATAAAGTTGGAAAATGGGCTGAAAAAATTGATTCATTAGATGAGAGTCAAATAGATTTAATAATTAATTTAGGGTTAATGGTTGCAGCATTATCACCAGTTATCAGTACAATTGGAAAACTTACAACTGGGATTGGAAATGCAATATCTGCATATGGAAATTTTAGAGAGGGTTTAGGTCTATTAATTACAAAAGCAGAAGCATCTGGAAGTGCAATGACAGGATTATTAAATGTTATTCAAGGAATGACAAGTCCAATAGGACTTGCATGTATTGCAATAGGAACAGCAATAGCAGGAATAGCAATAGCAAGTAATAATGCAAATAAAGAAGTACAAAAAAGTTTTGAAATAATGGGAAATAGTGCATATAACTTTATTACAGGAATAAAAAGTGCTGAATCATATTTAAGTAGTTTTAATTCTACATTATTTGCTACATCAGAAGAACAAGCAGAGTTATCTCAAAATATGGATGAAATTCAAAAAGCAATTACAGAAATTTGTAAAAGAGCATCTGATGAAAGAAGAGGATATACCCAAGAAGAAATAACACAATTGGATGAATATTTTACAAAATTAAGAGAATTAAAAGAAAGAGAAATACAAATACAAAATGAAATTGCAACAGCAATAACCCAACAAGCAGTCACTAATGCTGAAACTTTTCAAGGTTCTTTGGAAGAATATCAAATACAATCACAAAAATGGTTAAATAGTGCAATTCAACAAAAAGATGCAACAGTTGCTTTAATAGAACAAGGAACAATAGAAGAAGTAGCATTATTAAATCAAAGATATACAACAGAAGAAGAAAGACAAAGTGAAGCATATCAAACAGAATATGCAAAAATTATGGAACAAAAACAAGCCAAAATAGATGAAGCAAATGATGAGGTTGCAAAAATAAGTGAAGTGTACGCAAATGGCTATTTAGAAAGAAGTCAACAAGAAGATAGTTTTTATAATACATTAAAAGAATGTATGGAAAAGCAAGAAAAACTTCAAGAGGGACATAATCAAAAAATTGAACAAATAAAAAATGATGAATTATGGTATGTTACTAATAAATCACAGGCTATTACAAGTGAAAATGAAACTTTTTCTTTTCATCAAAAAGAGATTTGGCAACAAATGTATAAAGATATGGATGATGCACAAAAACAACAATTGGGAATCTGGTTAACATACATTTCACAAACAGAAATGTATGGAGGACAAATAAGTGATGAAACTCAAAAAATGGTTGATTCTATTATGGATAGTTATGATAGTATGCCAGATAAAACAAAAGAAGCAATGAAAAATGCTATGAGTCCTATGTTAGATGAAATGAAAAAATCAGAACCAACATTGTTTGCAAAAGCATCAAATATTGCAGAAGGTATATTAAAAAGATTAAAACAATCTTTTGATATACATTCACCATCTAAAAAAACAAGAAGAATTATGAAGTTTGTAATGCAACCTATGGAAGAAGAAATGGAAGAGGGAAAGAAAAATCTTATAAATGAAGCAGCAAATTTAGCAGATGGAGTTAGTGAAAAATTAAAAAATATTTCAGGTAATGTTGATGTATCACAAACAAGGCAAGCATCAAAAAATTCAAATAATAATAGTAATCAAGAAAATTATAATGTTATTGATTATGAAAAATTATATAAGGTATTTTTGAGGGCATTAAATAGTTGCAAAATACAAATAGATGAAGATGGTTTTGTACATTTTATTGATAACAGGCTAATGGAGGTGATGTAATGTTTGTTTTTAACAATATATCTAGTGAAGATATGGAAGTTATAGTTGAAGAAGAAGAGAATTTTTTAGCAAAAGCAAGCCAAAGGTATGAACAAATTGAAATTGAGGGAAAAAATGGGGCAGAATTTGATGAACTTGGTTATTCGGTAATAGAAAGGCCAATAAAATTACAAATTTTAAATATAAAAAAATTAGACAACATTTTTAAATGGTTAAATGGTGTAGGAATATTAGAATATAAAGGAAGAATTACTAAAGCAAGATTTTATGGAGAAATAGAAGCGGTTAGAACATCAGGTATAAAAATTGCAGAATTTACATTTATTCGTAATCCATTTTGGACTAAAAAACAAGATGAATTTATAACTATAAAAGATATGGTAGTAAATGAAGGGAATATATATAGTGAGCCTATAATTAGACTAGAAAGAAAAACTATTGATAGTATAGATGTTACAATTAATGATGTAAGATTTTTATACAATTTCAATAATGAAAATTATGTAGAAATAGATTGTGAAAATCAAACAGTTACATATCAAAACTTAAATAGAAATAGACAAATAGAAATAGATTATAAATTTCCAACAATTTTACCAGGAGAAAATAAAATTACAATACATTCTGGAGATGCAATTATAAAAATTAAAAATAAGGATAGATGGTTATGATAAAAATTTTTGATGCTAATGATAAAGATTTTAGTACAAATGGGAATATAGTAATTAAGCCATTAAAATGTAAAGAAAGAAAGAAGAAATCACTTAATGGTTGGTGTATAGATGTAGAAGTTGATATAAAATATAAAGATTATATAGAACAAGATAAGTTATGCGTTGTAAAAACGAAATCTAAATTAAGGCCACAAGCATTTAGAATTGGAAATATAACAAAACAAACAAGAAAAATTATTTTTACTGCCAATCATGTTATGTTTGATGCAGAAAGATATCATTTGTTTGATGTAAGACCAACAGAAAAAAATGGATTAAATGCTTTATCATATATAAATGAGAGGACTGATGAAATTAGTCCTTTTAAAGTATATTCTAATGTGGAAAATATTAATACAGCATATTTTATTAGAAAAAATTTATTGGAAGCATGGGCAACTATTGAGGAAAGATGGAATGGGGTGTTTGATGCTGATAATTGGGACATAAGTTTTCTTACAAAAGTAGGTAATGATAATGGAGAAACAATTTCATATAAGAAAAATATGCAAGGCATACAAATATTTGAAGATTGGTCTAATGTTTGTACAAAAGTATGTCCTGTTGGTTATGATGGAATAACATTGCCAGAAAAATATATTGAAAGTGATATAAAATATGAAATTCCATATACCAGGACACAAGATTTTGAAACAAGTTTGGAAGAAGAAGAAAAGACAGAAGAAAATTTAATAAAAGAATTAAGAAAAAATGCAAATTTATATTTAGAAGAAAATAAATATCCAAAAGTATCTTATGAGATAACCTCAAATATAAATCAAAATATGGAAATAGGAGATACGATACATGTTAAGCATCCATTAGTAACACTACTTACGGAAGTAATTGAATATGAGCATAATATTTTAACAAATAAGATAGAATTATTAATTTTTGGAAATTATACAAGAGATGTAAAGACTAAATTTGATAGTATAAAGAAAAATGTTCAAGATATATCAACAAAGATTTCTAATCAAGAAAGTATTATAAATAGGCAAACGGAACTTATAAATACATTAAATAAAACAGGGTATGTTTATATTGATGATAATGAAATTCTTATATTAAATAAATTACCAAAAGAGGAAGCAAAATATGTATGGAGATTTGGACTTGGAGGATTAGGTTTTAGTTCCAATGGTTATGAAGGACCTTTTGAAACTGCAATAACTATTGATGGACAAATTAATGCCAAATTTATAAGCACAGGTCAAATGTCAGTAGATAGAATTGTAGGGTTATCTGATACTCTTGCATCAATTGAATTATCAATTAATGGAATTACTGCGACAGTTGCAGATAACAAAAAAGCAACTGATGAAGCATTAAAAAAGACAATGGAAGAATTACAAACACAAATACAAGTTAGTGCTGAAGGAATAGAAAGTAATGTAAGTAAGAAATATTCAACAAAGGAAGAAACATCACAAGCAAAACAAGATGCTATAAGTAGTGCTAATACAAGTACAGATAACAAACTAAAAAATTATTCTACAACAACACAGATGAATAGTACAATTACACAGAAAGCAAACGAAATTAATTCAAGTGTATCAGCAACATACGAAACCAAAACAGGTGTAGATAAAAAAATAAGTAGTGCAAAAACAGAAATAAAGCAAACAACAGATAGTATAATTAGTGAAGTAAAGGAGAAAGTAGGAAATGAAGAAATTATTTCAAAAATTAATCAATCTAGTGAGAAAGTTCGGAATAAATGCAAATAAAATAGAATTATCAGCAAATGATATTTTAAATTTACTAGCAGGCAACACAATAAATTTATCAAGCAAAAATCTTGTAATATCAAGTACAGATTTTAATGTCAATAAAGATGGAAAAGTAACTTGCTCTAATATTAATATTACAGGTGGAAATATAAATCTACAAGATAATGGAAACTATGATTCGGCAAAAGTAACATCTTATAATTCAAATACAGGAAATAAGTCATATTTATATAGCAAAGGTTTTACTACAAAAACACCTAACAATAATTATGAAGGAAGTTTTACAAATAATTTTTTTGCAATTTCCAAGAGTACTAATGGGGGTTTAAGCAATGATTTACAGATAGCTGCAAATATTGAAAATCAAAATAATGAACCAGAATTAGTTGTATCTAATAAAAATAATTCAACAAAAATATTAGCTAACAATATAACTACACCATCATTAACTCAAACATCATTAGAAAGCCAAAAGAAAAACTTTGAAAAACTAGGACATGCATTAGAAATAATAAAAGATGTAGATATATATAAGTATAACTTGAAAAATGAAGAAGATGGAACAAAAAAACATATTGGATTTGTAATAGGAGATAACTACAAATATTCAAAAGAATTAACCTCTAATAATAATGATGGAGTAGATATATATAGTTTAGCAAGTTGTTGTTTAGCAGGAATAAAAGAACAACAGAAAATTATAGATACCTTACAACAAGAAATAAAAGAGTTAAAGGAGGTAAAATAGATGAAAAGAATTGAAAATATTACTATTGATGTAAAATCTAAAAGTTATGATGAAATTAAATTAAAACAATTAGATACTACTAGATTAATTTTTAAATTATTAGATAATAGTCAAGAAATTTCATTATCTAATTTAACTGCAGAAATTATTTTTACAAAACCAGATAATACAATAGTTATACAAAATGCAACAGTAAATAATGAAGAAAAAAGTGTAATTGTGGATTTAAAAGAAGATTGTTTAAGAAAGTATGGAAAAGCAAAAATTGAAGTTGAATTGAAAAATAATAATGAGGTTATTTCTACATTTCAAAAAAATATAATTATTGAAAAAACAAGTAAAGAAAATATACATTCAGATAATACACCTACATATATAGAATCATTAGAAAAAGCCTTACAAGATTTTAATAATCAATCGGCAGAAGATTTAGAAAATTTTAATAATTCAGCAGATGAAGCATTAGTTAATTTAAAAAATAAGGCAAATAATATATTAAATGATATTAGAACAACTGATACCACAGAAATATCAGAAGAAATAACATTAGAAAATTGTGCAGGAGTATGTGGTAAGTTAGATGTAAAGAGTGGAAAGAGTGAGCAAGCAACAAGAGATGGAAAGAATGTATTTCAAGAAATAAAAACAAATAATAAAAGTGCTAGTGTAACATTAATGAATAATAATCAAGAAGTAACATTAGATTTTTCTAAAAATATAGATACATATTTTGAAATAAAATTTGATAGAAAACCAGATGCTAATTATACATTAGCATTTCAATGTAAAAATTTATCTGGAAATGTTAGTTATTATATGGATTGGAATCGAAATACAATCTTTAATTTAAAAAATGGATTAAATGTCTGTAAAATAAATGCTGATGAATCTAAAACAAGTACAATGTTTGATGACAACACAAGAAATTCAACATCAATAGTAACTATTTCAGACATTATGATACTTGAAGGAGAATATACAGAAGAAAATATACCAAGCTATGAAAAATATGGAGTATCACCATCATTAGATTATCCAAGTCCTATAAGAAATTGTGGAGATAATATAAATCTATTATCAGAAACTTGGGCGCAAGATTTATTAGATAGATTAGATATTTCATCTGGAAATGATAATGGGGAAATAAGAAATATTGATGGACATAATTATTTTGATTTCAATGCACCTTTAGGTCATGGTTCTGGCAAAAATTACATTTTTAAAGGAAATTTTAAGCCAAATACTCAATATACATTTAAGTCAAAATTAAGAAGTAATGTTATCCATACAAATACAAATATAGGATGGGCTTATACAGATGGAACATCTTCTTATCAACATTGTAAAAAGAGTCTTTCACCAACAGAGGATGTGGATTACATAACAACAAGTGATAAAGGAAAAACTGTTGATTATGTTAGAATAGTATATGATGCTAATAGAACGATGGTAAATCTTGAGTATTGTATGTTATATGAGGGAACAGAAGATAGAGATTGGATGGACTATGGATGTGGAAGTCTTTCTTTTAAATTAAAAGATAAAACAAATAATACTAAAATAGCATATTTCCCATTAGAAAAAGGACAAGTATTACATAAAGGTGATTATCTAGCAGAAGATGGGATACATCAAAAAAGAATAGTAACAGAATTAAATGGAACAGAAAATTATATATTAAATTATGAATTTGCTGAATCCTATTCAATAATAGTACAACATTTGGTAGGAAAAATAGTTGATACAGATAGAACAAATATAATGTGTAATATGTTAAGGCCAATTTTAGGTGGATTAAAAAATAGTATTTATATTAACAGCGGAGGTAATATTTCATTATGTTTTGATAAAAAAGATGTATCATCCTTTAATGCAAATGTAATAAAAGAAAAAATCAAAGAATTATATGATGCAAATACACCAATTATTATTGAAGCGGAATTAAAAGAAGAAATAGTAATTCCATACACTCCAGCACAAGCACAAGCATATTACGAATTACAACATCTATTAATGTATGAGGGCTATACAAATATAACATGTATAGATGAAATAAAACCAGATATACAACTAACATATTATATCAATAACGAATTAAATAGAACTTATGCCAAAAGATGTGATGAAATAGAAAAAAGAGTAAGAACATTAGAATTAGCAGGAGGTAATTAGATGGAAAGTATAATAGTAGCTATAATAAGTATTTCTGGAACAATAATAGTAGCATTAATAAATAAAAATACAAATAAGAAAGTAACAAAAGGAAATGAATTTAAAGAAGAACTGTTACAAGAAATAAAAAGAAATAGAGAAGAATATAAGCAAGAAATAAGCAATCATATATTAGAAAATGATAAGACATATTTAACAGACTTTTTATCAGATGTAGAGGCAGGTGAACCAAAATCAGAAATACAAATTGAAAGAGCATACGAAATAAAAAAAGAATATAACTTATTAGGTGGAGATAGTTACATAGATGACAAATGGGAAGAACTTGTAAAAAAAGGAATATTAAAAGAAAGGAGGGTGAGTTAATATGAATATATCAAAAGGAACAATAGTAAGAACAATACTATTAATATTAGTAATAGTAAATATCATTTTAAAACAATGTGGTTATGACATAATAAATGTATCAGAAAGCGAGATATTAACAGTAGTAGAGACATTAATAGAAATAGCAGTTATAATTGTTGCTTGGTGGAAAAATAATAGTTTTTCAGAAAAAGCAATAAAAGCAGATGAATTTTTAAAAAATTTAAAGGAGAGTGAATAAGAATGAAAATAGCAATAGATGCAGGACATGGATTATATACCGCAGGTAAAAGATGTTCAAAACAATTTGATGAAAATGAAACAAGAGAATGGACATTAAATAGCAGAGTAGCAACAAAAGTATGCCAAATACTAAATAATATTGGAGTAGAAACAATAAGACTAGATGATACAACAGGAGAGACAGACATACCATTAAATACAAGAACAAAAAATGCAAATAATTCAAATGCAGATTTAGTTGTATCAATACATCATAATGCAGGTGGAGGAACAGGAATAGAAACCTATGTATATAATAATGCTTGTTTAAATGGAGAAACAGGAAAAATAGCAAAAGCAATTAATGATAAAGTAGTAGAAAAAACAGATATGAAAAATAGAGGAATTAAAATAGGAGATTTTGCTATAATAAGAGATACAAAAATGAAAGCTTGTTTAATAGAATGTGGTTTTATGGATAATGAAAAAGATACTCCATTAATATTAACAGAAGAATATGCAAATAAAGTAGCAGAAGGAATAGCAGAAGCAATTTGCAATTATTATTCAATAAATAAACCAATAGAGCCAATACCAACTCCAATAGAACCAACAAAAGTAGATGTAATATATCAAACATATACAAATGGAAGATGGCAACCAAATGTAAAAAATACAGAAGATTATGCAGGAGTATTTGGTTTACCAGTAACAGGGGTATATGCAAATTTATCTAATGGAAATATAACATATAAAGTACATACAAAAGGTGGAAGATGGTTACCAGAAGTAACAGATAGAAAAGACTTTGCAGGTATTTTAGGTAAACATATAGATGGATTAATGATGAAATCAAATAATGGTACAGTAAGATATAGAGTACATATACTAGGAAAAAATTGGCTACCTTGGGTTACAGGTTATAATGAAAAAGATTATAATAATGGTTATGCAGGAATAATTGGACAAGTTATTGATGCTATACAAATAGAAATAGTATAATTTTTAATTTCAGTATAGATATATAGTAATCTATTTTTTTATTTTCGACAAATTAATAAATTTATGTTATAATATAAATTATAGATAAAATTATAAGAAAATATTAATAGCACTATAAGGCTGTCAAAAAAGATGTCAAAATTAAAATAAAAACAATAGAACTATTGATATAAGCAAATTATAAAGAAAAAGATTAATTCTTTGGTAAGGCTGAGGTCACGGGTTCGATTCCCGTTGTAAGCTCCAATTTTATGTTAATGGAATATTTTGTAAAAAATACTTGAAAAAACCTGAAAAAAGTGGTATAATTAATATGTAAAGGCAAAAAGCCTAAAAATTATATAAAGGAGGTAGTGTCCATGCAGGGCACAAAAGAAGTCTTCGCTGTTCGTATGGAGCAAGAAAATGCTGAATACATTTGCCGGTTGGCAAAAAAACACAATGTAGAAATAAAATTTTCTGCAATTGGAGTAATTCCAAGTGGATTAAAAGCTTATTGTTCATTTAGCGATAAAAAGCATAAAGAACAATTTATAGCTGATATGGCAGAATGTAATATTTTCTAAAAATGTATACAGCATACGAATCCTTTTCTCCGAGTAATTAAAAAATTGCTCGGAGATTTTTTTATTGTATAGGAAAATTTGAAAATTCCTTGATTTTATTAAAAAAATAGTTTATTATATAAATAGAATATAATTTAAAGGAAGGAAAGTAGTAATATGAGTTTAATATTAGGTAGTGATAAAAAAGGTTCAATATTTGATGATAGAAGAAAAGAAAATAGGAGAAAAGAAAATATAGAAGTTGCAGAAGATAAAAGAAAATCAGATAGAAGAAAAGAAGAACAAAAAATAAAACATAAATAATCGAGCAATAAAAATTTCTTGAATGGAGGCTTTTATGACATTAAAATTTATTGAAGATTATATTAACGAAAAATTAAATGAAAATGACGAATATGTAAGATTTACATATTATGAATTAAAAGTAAAAAATAATTTAAATGAAGTGGATATAAAAACGTTTTTAGAACTTGCTAAAAACAAATTTGAAAATATGGGATATAAAGTATATTTTATTAATGACCAGTATTCATATAATGGAGAAATTAAAAAAGTTGAGCAAAATGAATTTATGGTAGCAATAAAAAATAACGAGGGGAAATAATAAAAATGATACAAAATATTCCAAAATTTTTATATGATAAATTACTAATACAATATGGAGATGAAATTACAAAAAAAATAATTCAAGGATTAAATTCTAAAAGAGTTGTTACTTTAAGAGCAAATACATTAAAAACTAATATAGAAAAAATAAAAGAGAATTTGAATGATAACAAAATACAATTTAATGAAGTTTTATGGTATAAAGATGCATTAATAATTGATAACGTTGATGAAAAGATAATACAAGAATTGGAAATATATAAAAATGGAGAAATATATTTACAAAGTTTATCTTCAATGATACCAGCAATAATATTAAATCCAAAAGAAAATGAAAACATATTAGATATGACAGCAGCACCAGGTGGAAAAACAACACAAATGTCTGCATTATCTAATAATAATGCACTAATCACAGCTTGTGAAAAAAATAAAATACGTCTTGAAAGATTAAAATATAATATTGAAAAACAGGGTGCAAAGGGAATAAATATATTAAATGAAGATTCAAGAAAATTAAGTAACTATTTTTCATTTGATAAAATACTATTAGATGCTCCATGTAGTGGAAGTGGAACGTTAAACTTAAATGATGAAAAAATCAATAGATATTTTAATGAAGAATTAGTACAAAAATCACAAAAAATTCAATGTGAATTATTAAAAAAGGCATTAACGATATTAAAACCTAATTGTGAAATGGTATATTCAACATGTTCTATTCTAAAAGAAGAAAATGAAAATAATTTATTAAAAGTTTTAAATAATAATGTTGAAATAGTTTCAATAAATGAGGAAATATTTGAAGGTGTGCCATTATTACCATCAAATATAAAAGGAACTTTAACAGTATGTCCAAACGAATTATATGAAGGCTTTTTTATTGCTAAATTAAGAAAATTAAGATAAAATATGTGAATTAATTGATTTAAGTTATGAATTAACTAAATAAAAAATGCTTGTATATATAAATTAAATTTATTGTAACAAAAAATAATCTCTCTACATATTATATGTAAAAAATAGGGAGGTTATTTTTTATGGATTATGAAATTATGATGAACGGAAATGTTAAATTGGGTCAATTAGCACCTGAATTTGAAGCAATATCAACAATGGGAAATATATGTTTAAATGATTATAAAGGAAAATATGTTGTTTTATTTTCGCACCCGGGAGATTTTACGCCCGTGTGTACAACGGAGATAATAGCGTTTGCAAAAGCAAATACATATTTTGAAAACTTAAATACATGTTTAATAGGTTTAAGTGTAGATAGTAATCCATCACATGAAGTATAGCAAAAGTTATCAACAAAAATAAGACAAGCAATCACCTGTGAAGAAATATATAGATAAAAATTAATAAATATTGATTCTAAACTATCTTAAAACATTTTACATTAGTTAGATGCAGGCTATATTAATTTAATCGTTCTAAAATATTTTGTACAAAATTATTTAATTCATCAACATTTTTTTGTTCAAAATATTCTGCTCCATAAAGAGATTTTTCATTATTATATTTTATAGCTATTCCATAATTTTGTGAAAAATTTTCTGTCTTTAATTCTTGTTTTTTTAATTGATTTAGCATCGATGTCAAATCATTCAACTCACTATTTGAGAGCTTTCCTATTTTTTCAAACTTTTCTTTTGGAGTACCATTTATAGTTAGTTCATCAACTATAGAACTTCTTTCTATATCTCCATTACTTAATATTCGAATTGTTTCTTTTATAGGATAACTATATAAGCTTTTAGATAAAATAACACTATTTTTATTTAAATAGTAAAAAATACCTACTAAAATAATTGCAATACAAATAATAAATATTACTAGTTTTTTCTTCATATTCATCAACTTCTCTCCTAGTTTATGTTCAGTTTACTTTTATCAATCAAATTTTACCATTTTTCATTTACTTTGCAAGTATGAAATATAAAATTCATATAAAAATTATTAGTAATCTTCACAAATTAAAAAATATATGATATAATTTACCTATAAAATTAATAAGAAATGAAAAAAATATGAAGGAAAATACTTGAAAGTATAATTAAGATTATAAATGAATTTATATAAAGGGTAATATTATATAAATAAAATTTAAAGTAAGGGAGAATTTTATATGAAAAAAGAAAAAGCAGAAATTACACTAAAAAACACAAAAGCAGAAATTTTAGATGCATTAAATGCAGCATTAGAAAGAGAAAAAAACATTGCAGAAACAAAATATGAACCTGAAAAAGAAGAAAAAGCAAAAGAAATCCAAAAAGCAATAGAAGTATCTAAAGAAAAT
>CANQXD010000016.1 GCA_947627755.1 uncultured Clostridia bacterium
TAATTTAATTAATAAAAAATAAAAATTAAAGATAAATGGAGATATCGAGAGATAATTACTTCATTTATAGAGATAGGGAGGAATAAAAAATGGCAACTTATATTGTTGTAACAATTATAGCTTATTTATTAGGAAGCATTAGCTTTTCAGTTATTATTAGTAAGAAAATGGCAGGATTTGATGTAAGAGAAAAAGGAAGTGGAAATGCAGGAACCACAAATGTATTAAGAACAGTAGGAAAAAAAGCATCTATCATTACACTAATTTGTGATATTCTAAAAGGAGTAGTTGCAGTTTTAGTAGCTTATATTGTAGGACTTATTGTAAAAGAGGGAATTGACAAAGCATTACTAATTCAACTAGCAGGAATTGCCGTTATATTAGGACACACATTCCCAATCTTCTTCCAATTTAAAGGAGGAAAAGGAATAGCAACAGCATTAGGCGTTCTATTAGTAACAAACTGGAATATTGGACTTATCTGCCTAGTATTTGCATTAGTATTAATGATACTAACCAGAATGGTATCATTAGGTTCTATAGCAGCAGCTATTTTATTTCCTGTATTAATTATATTTATGCCACATAATAGTTATTTAGTAGATGGAAACTATATTATATACAGTATTTTACTTGCTGTTTTAGTAGTATTTAACCATAGAGAAAATGTAAAACGTCTGCTTTCTGGAACAGAAAATAAAATAGATTTTAAAAATTTAAAAAAATAGGTGAACAGGAGGGACGCCCCTTTTCGTTCCAAAATGGAACGCTTGGGACACCCCTTCTCTATTATTTTTTATTATTAGAAATTATAGTATTTTTATAAAATAAATATAATTAAGTAAAAATTATATTTCATTAAAAGAAAGATAAACAATTTAATTATAAAAATAAAGAAAATTAAGCAAATAAAAAAGGAGAAAAAAGTGAAAAAAATAGCAATCATAGGAAGTGGAAGTTGGGGAGTAGCCCTTGCCATTCACTTAGCAAAATTAGGAAATCAAATAAAAATTTGGTCTTTTATGCAAGAAGAAGCGGATTTAATAAATAAAGAAAAAAAGTGTAAATTTTTACCAGAAATTACAATTCCAGAAGGAATTATTTGTACTACTTCTTATGAAGAAGCAATAAATGATTCAGAAATTATCTTGCACGTTACACCATCAAAATTTACAAGAAATACAGTAAAAGAATATAAACCATATATTACTAACCAAACCATAGTAATTTGTTCAAAAGGGCTTGAAACAGAAACTTTATCCACTTTAGATGAGGTATTTAAAGAAGAATTACCAAATACAAAACTAGCTATTCTGTCACGGACCAAGCCATGCAGAAGAAGTATCAAAAGCAATACCAACAGCAATGGTTGTAGCATCAAAAGACGAAAAAGTAGCAAATGAAATAAGAGATATTTTCATGAATGAAAATCTAAGAGTCTATACATCTTCAGACGTAAAAGGAGTAGAACTAGGAGGAGCCTTAAAAAATATCATAGCGTTTTGTGCAGGAGTAGCAGCAGGAATAGGACTTGGAGATAACTCTTTTGCTGCCTTAATTACAAGAGGACTAACAGAAATAGCAAGACTAGGAGAAACTTTAGGTGGAAACAGAGAAACTTTCTATGGTTTAACAGGTTTAGGAGACTTAATCGTTACATGCCTTAGCGAGCATAGCAGAAATAGAACTGCAGGAAAACTAATGGGGCAAGGAATGTCATTAGAAGACGCAAGAAAGCAAATTGGAATGGTAATAGAAGGAGTAGACAACATAGAAGTAGCATACAAACTTGCTGAGAAATATAATGTAGATATGCCAATTGTAAATACTGTATATGATATGCTATATAATGGCTTAAGCCCAAAAGATGGAGTAAATATTTTAATGACCAGAGATAAAAAAGCAGAATAATATCCAATGGTGTAGGAGAAATGTATATGAAACTAGTTATTCAAAGAGTAAAACATGCTAGCGTAAAGGTAGATAGCAAAATAGTAGGAAAAATAGGACAAGGTTTTCTTGTCCTTCTTGGTGTGGGACCAGAAGATACAAAGGAAACAGCAGATTTTCTTATGCAAAAGTTAATTAAATTAAGAGTATTTGAAGATGAAAATGGAAAAATGAATCTTAGTTTAAAGGACGTAAAAGGAGAACTTTTAATTGTTTCTCAATTTACTCTTTATGCAGATTGTTCCTCTGGAAATAGGCCAAGTTTTACAAATGCTGCTAAACCAGATAAAGCAAATGAATTATATGAATATTTTATAGAAAAATGTAAGGAAGAGAATATAGTTGTAGAACATGGTATTTTTGGTGCTGATATGAAAGTAGAACTTTTAAATGATGGACCAGTTACTATTTTACTAGAAAAATAAAATATGCTTTTTAATATGGATATCTTTCATACATATAACGAATTAAATCATCTACATTGTGCTCAGTTACGTTTATTAAAATATCTTTATCAAAACAAACCCACATATTTATTTTAAAATCTTCTATATTATCGATAAAAACACCTATCATATCTGCCATTTCAATAGGATTTTCAAAAGATTTTTCCCATTCTAATAAAGAATGATAATTCTTTGAAGTATCATCTAAATTAGAATAAAATTGCCTTAAAAAGCGTTCAATTTCACCTTCTTCATTGCTAAACAATTTAATAAATGTTTTCATCGTCAAAATCTCCTTTTATGTTAGTATTTTTCATTTTTTTCGATTTATACAAGGAATAAAATTGAAAAAATTTATCATACTACAAAGAAAGAAGTGCAAAAATGCGAAAAGAATAAAAAAGCAAATTTTTAGTTATTTGTGCACTAGAGAGGAATGAAAAAAACTATGAAAAAAATAATATTGACAATTATTATTATTGCCATAATTATTGCTATATCTGCTTTTATTTATGTAATGGCAACGCAAAATGAAGAAAAAGGTTTAAACAATAAAGCAGAAGAGCAGATTGCATATTTGGAAAATAAAGTTATTATGATGATGAATCATTTAAATCAAATTCGTTTTTCAAACAGCGTTGTAGTACAACAAAATATAGATAATAAAGAAGACTCTAAGCAAAATCAAGAATCTTCAAAAGGTTCTGAAAGTGGTTCTAGTAGTGGTTCAAATCAAGGAGGAGAAAGTAGTAGTAATTCACAACAAGGAGAAGAAGGCTCATCACAAGGAGGTTCTTCTCAAAAATCTGAAAATTCGGAAAGTAAAGAACAAACCACTTCATCAGAAGATAACATTCAATTTGCCGTAAAAAACAATAGCATTTTAACAAATGAAAAAACCGAAATTGATTGGGACTATATAAAAACTAATACAGAAGTTATATATTCTACGTGGCCAAGTATGATAGTAGATTTACATGAATTAAATGTGAAAAATGAAGATATCTTGAATTTTTCTTCTACTTTAGATCAAGTGACTTTAAGCGCAAAACAGGAAGATAAAACAGTCATGTTAAATAATTTAGCAAGCTTGTATGCTTTACTTCCTAATTATCGAAGTCAAATTTCAAAAGATATGCAAGAAATCAATATTGATTATACAAAAGCGTGTATATTAAATGCATATTCTTTTGTAGAGCAAGATAAATGGGATGAAGTAAAAAAACAAATACAAAATGCAATTAGTTATTTTTCGAACATTATGAATAGCATAAACTCAAACGAGCAAAAGCAAAGTCAAATTAGTAAAATTTATGTTTCTTTAAATGAATTAAATAATACAATAGATAAGAAAGATAAAGAATTATTTTACATCAAATATCGTAATAGTATGGAGGAATTAGTGCATTTTTAAAATTGCTATTTAGGATGTCCACTTTTTTTGAAATAAATTGCTATTTAAGATAGCCATTTATTCTTTATATATAGAAATTAAACACTATTCATTTTAGAAATTGTAAAAAATAAAAAGCAAGTGCATAAGGAAAGATTTGGGACGCGTCCAAATCTTTTCTTCTTGACTTTTTATATTATTCCTATTATAATAATAATTAGGTTAAGTAAATTGAATAGTCGCGTATAGCAAGGTCGAAAGACAGCGTACGAGGAAAGTCCGGGCTCCACAGAGCAATGGTGCAAGATAACGTCTTGTGAGGGTAACCTTAAGGAAAGTGCAACAGAAAATAACCGCCTATTTTTAGGTAAGGGTGAAAAGGCGAGGTAAGAGCTCACCGCTTCTATGGTGACATAGAAGGTCCGTGTAAACCCCACCTGGAGCAACACCGTAAATAGAAGGCTAAGACTGCTCGTCATCTTCTAAACATGGTGGCTGTTAGAGTCTTATAGTGATATAAGAAGTAGATAAATGACTATTCACGACAGAACCCGGCTTATAGATTTACTTTAATATAATATCAAAAAACTCGGCAAAATAAGCCGAGTTTTTTGTGTTTGTATGTACTCTATTTTAAAGAAAAATTTATTCTTTTTATAAACAAACAATCTTAAAACTAAAATAGAGAGGTTAAAGAGTTTCTATAAAATTTTCCCAAAAATAGAAAATAAATTTTTTTAAAATTAGAACTTATTTTAATTAAAATTTATTTTAATTAAAACTTGACAATTTAATTTAGAAAAACCTTCAAATCTTCTGGCAGTGGAGATTCATAGCAAACCGCTTCTTTTGTAATAGGATGAACAAAAGAAATTTGAAAGCTATGCAAAGCTTGCCTTTTAATAAAATCAAGATTTCCACCATATAAATCATCACCTAAAAGCGGATGACCTATAAAACTTAAATGAACACGAATTTGATGTGTTCTTCCTGTTTCTAAAATGCATTTAACAATCGAAATAGGAAAATTATTATAAAATTTTTCTTCTAACACTTTATAATGCGTAATAGAAGGGTTGCCAGAAGTACAAACACATCTTTCTATAATACTATTTTCTTTTCGTGCAATAGGAGCATTAATCGTTCCTTGCTTTTCTTCTATGAAACCTTCAACAATTGCAAAATAAGTCTTTTTAAAAATGTCATTTTTCATTTGACGAATTAAACACTCTTGCACATATTCATTTTTTGCAAAAATAACAAGCCCAGATGTATCTTTATCAATACGATTCACAGGTCTAATTTTTTTCTTTAAGCCAATTTGTTGAAAATAAAACGCAACGTAATTCGACAAACTATCTTCATAATGTAAAATAGAAGGATGAACTGGAATACCAGCAGGTTTATTTACTACTAAATAAGCTTCATCTTCATAAATAATAGAAAGTTTCATTTCCTTTATAACAATATTAGAATTATCTTCTTCATAGTCAAACAAAATTGATATTTTATCATTTTCTTTTACTAAATTATGAGGAAAAGTAGGAAAATCGTTTAATAAAATGCTATTTTCACGTTTTAAAGTAGTCAAAAGTCTATGTGAAACTTGAAAATGCGATAAAAGAATTTCTTTAATAGTTTTATTTTCATCTTGTTTGGTTATAATATACTCTAATTTCATTTTTTAGCAACCCTTCTATGGATAATAAATTATATTAATAATAATATTTTATCATAAATTAAAAAAAAATTCATCTATAAAATTATGGAAACCTATTGAAAAAAATGAAAAAATAGTTTATAATACAAGTGTTGTAATTGTAAATAATATCACCATTTTAATTAAAAGGAGGATAAATATGGAAACCAAGAATGCAATGTTATTAAATAGTGCTTCTGAATTATTGCGCATAGCTGTGCAAAAAAATGCACTACAAGAAGAAAGTCGAGATGTATTACAAGAGTATAATCGGAAAAGAAATGAATGTGATGACATTGTAAAAAAAATTAGGGATTTTTCTGAAAAGTATGCCGATCCTACAATTCAATCGTCTTCTTTACTTTTTATTTCTGCTGTAAAAACTAATTTACAGGCTTTAAGTAAAAAAGCTGATGAGCAAATGAAAAATGATGAAAAGGCGAAAGAACTCATTTGGCAGATAGAGGATATGAAAGAAGAAATTTTGAAACTTTCGAAATCTTATCCTATCAAAAAATATAAAACAGAAGAAATCCCGAAGGATAAACTTCGTGAATTAGTTAGTATTATTTTATTAATAAATTCTGAAGATTATACCTTCACAGAAGAAATGGTATTTGAATCTACAAAGGATTTCCATGAAATGTTAAAACAAAGCAATGACCCTGTTTTAACAGATTTGGTGTTTAGAGGTACTATCACCTATAATCTTTTCGATCTTTTTTTAGAAAAAATTTCATAAGAAACACAAAAAGCGGTAACTATATAGTTATCGCTTTTTGTAATATAAAAAATTTTGTTTTAAATTAAATAGCAAATAATACAAAATTTTTTAATACATTTTTAAAAATTGGAAAAATTTTCATGAAAGCCAAAAACTTTCTAAACTAAAAACAAGAAAAAACGACATAATATTACTATAAAATCAAAAAAGGAGGAAAAAAATTATGAAAAAAATAGTAAGTTTAATTGCAATATTTCTTGTTTTATTTTTGCTAACATATTCATTTAATAGTTATGCAGCAAGTATGACAGAAGAATTAAAAACTGTTCAAATAACAACAGATAAAGCAACTGTTCACCCTCAAGAAACAGTTACATTAAATATAGAATTTGGAACAGACATGGGCGCTTATACAGCAAATGTTGCTTATGATGCTAACTTATTAGAATATGTTTCTGCTGATGGCGGAGTGGGCAGAGACACTGGCGAAAAAGTAATTGTTACTTATGCTTATAATCAATTACAAGATCCATCACCAAGAAACAGTATGTCAATTACTTTTAAAGCAAAAGGAGAAGATGTGATAACAACCACAAATCCAACAAGTTTAACAGTTAGTTTAGAAGGATTAGCAAATCCTAATGCGACAATAGAATATTATGTAACAACCAGCCAAACTATAAAAGAACTAATTGTAGAACCAATTTATGAAGATTATAAAATAGCCTTAAATTATACCGGAGACATTCTTCCAGAAGAAGAAAAAGATATGGAAATTGTCATTTCTTCTAGCATGGGTAAAAACTTTGCAAAAACAAGATTAGTAGCATCAGTAACAGGTCCAGAAGGACAAGATATGCAACTTCTAGCACAAAAAGACGAAGATGAACAATACGACATTATTGAAAGTGGATGGGGAAGTGAACAAGGAGATGCAATTGGTGGAAAAAATGTAGCAAAGAAAATACAAGCAAGAGGAATTTTCAGTGGAGAAGGAACTTATAATCTTACTTTAAAACTAATCAATCGCGATGATGGAGATGCTGTTATAGCAAGTAACACATTTGAAATAAAAGTAGGAAAAACAAGCACTCAAACACCAGAACAAGGAACAACTCCAGAGCCAGAGTCACAACCACAAACACCACCAACTACTACTACAAACGAAACACCAAACACTTTACCAAAAACAGGAAATACTATTTATGCTTCAATTCTTTCAATAGTTGTAATTCTAGTTAGTGCTTATATTATATTAAAAAAGAAGGACTAAGTTACCTTTGGGGACGTTTCCTTTTGGTACAAAAGTACCTTTAGGGACGTTTCCTTTTGGTACATTTTACAAATCTTACAGGAAGGAAAAAATATGAATCAAGCAGAAACAAGAAGCACAGGAAAAAGAATAAGACAAAGAAAAAGGATAAAAGCAAAGATAAGACTTGCTATTTTAGCGCTTATATTTGCTATTATTTTGTTTGCAATTTCAGGATATATTCGAGAAGAAAAAATTGCATTGCTAGAAGAAAATCAAATTATTATAGAAAGAACTTCGCTTACAAATTTCACAAACACAGAAGAAACAAATTCATTGCAACAAGAGGAAAATCTAAGGTTAGATAAGCATAAATTAGACGAAGAAATTGAAGAAAGCTACTTAGGTTTTTCTACTATTGCTAAATTAGAAGTGCCTAAAATTGGCTTAAATACTTATATTTTAAAAGATTATACACAAGAGGGAATGAAGGTTTGTGCCTCTAAATTTTGGGGACCAGAGCCTAATGAAATAGGCAATTTTTGTATTGCAGGACACAACTATCAGCAGGAAAATATGTTTAACCATCTCATTGATTTAGAAGCAGGCGACGAATTGTACTTAAGTGATAATAAAAATGGAAAATATGTTTATACTATAGATAAAATATACCGAGTAAAACCAGAAAATACAGCACCTATTATGCAAGAAACACAAGGAAAAAGAATGGTTACTCTTATTACTTGTGTCAATTATTCAAAAAATCGTTTAATTGTGCAAGCAGTGGAAAAAGAAGAAAGCTAATACTAAAAATATAAAGATAGAAGCAAGCTTCATAACAATTTTTGATGAGAAAGGAACCCAAATTCCATGAAAAACAAGCAAATTATAAAATTACTAATTGCAATAGATTTTCTTTTGACCTGTGCCTTTATTAGTTGTACTTCTATTTGCTATGCTGCCGATTTTCCAAGTTCATATAAACCTTATGTTGAAGAATTGCAAAAAAATCATCCAAGTTGGAATTTCGTTGCGCTATATACCAATTTAGATTGGAACTATGTAATAGCAAAAGAAAATGAATTTGGAAAAAACTTAGTACCAAAATCTTATTCAGATAGATGGAAAAATACAACTCCTCGGACAATATAACGTAGAAGTAGATGCAGGTTGGGTAAATAGTTCTAAAATGGCGTTAGAATATTGCATGGATCCAAGAAATTTTTTAAATGATGTTCGAATTTTCCAATTTGAAGCATTATCCTTTGATGCTGCCACAAATAATAATTTAGATGGAGTTGAAAAAATACTATATGGAACTGAATTTTACAATACTTTGGTAGAATATTTAACAAGCACTGGAAGCAAGGTAGTAATGAACCAAAAATATTCCGATTTAATTTTATCAGCAGGAAGAACATCACGGAGTAAGTCCTTATCACTTAGCATCTCGTATTAAACAAGAAATGGGACCATTTTTGTCGAACAGTTCAATTAGTGGAACAGTTCCAGGTTATGAAGGGTTATACAATTTTTATAATATTGGAGCCACTAGCTCAAATGAGCCGTTGGGCGCTATTAAAAATGGACTTGAATATGCTAGAGACGGAAAAGGAGCAAGTCAAGAAACCAAAGCCAAATATCTTCTTCCTTGGAATACCAAAGAAAGAGCCATTACTGGTGGTGCCATTTTTATAGGCTCTAGTTATATTAACGTAGGACAAAATAATTTGTATTTGCAAAAATTTCATGTTACTTCTAATTCCTCACAAGAACTATTTTGGCATCAATATATGACAAATGTGCTAGCACCTTATAGCGAGTCTAGTTCTATTTATCGTGGATATTCTTCTACAGGAATTTTAAACAATAGCATGACTTTTATTATTCCAGTTTATAACAATATGCCAGAGACACTATGCCAAAATCCTAATATTTTGGAAAGTGATTTTATAGACGATAACACAAGAGTATATGCTGATGTTCAAAATACTCTAAACATTCGAACAGGACCATCTACTTCTTATGAATCTTTAATTCAAATAGATAGAAATGTGATTATGACAAGAATTGCGAAAGGAAGACAAGCAGGTGAATTATGGGACAAGGTATTACTTCCTAATGGAATGGTTGGCTATGCCTTTTCTAATTATTTAAAAGAAGCTCCTAACGTTCAAATTGAAAATATTACATTATCAGTAGAAAATGAAAAAATGAAAAAAGGAGATACGCAAAAAGTAGCAATTTCTATTTCACCAGAAGAAGCTAAAAACCATGAAATTTATTATGAAAGTAGCATGCCAAATGTGGCAAGTATAGATGAAAAAGGAAATATAGTTGCTTTATCTTCTGGAACTACAGTCATTACAGCAAAAGCAAAAGAAAATAATGTAACAGCTAGCATTACAATACAAGTTTACACACCAATTACCGATATGCAAGTAAATAATGAAAGTATTGTATTACAAGAAGGAAATACTTTTGTAATTACACCTATTTTTACACCAGTAGATGCTGACACTCAAAATGTAACATATACTTCTGAAAAGCCAGAAATTGCAAGTGTAGATAGAGATGGAACAGTAACTGCAGAGCAAAAAGGTAACACTAAAATTATTGTGCAAACAGAGGATAAGCAATTTACAAAAGAAGTACAAGTTACAGTTGTTCCAAAATTACAAGAGGGAGAAATTGTCTTTGACGAGAATTTAAGAGTCGAGCAAAATATGATTAGTGGTTGGAATTTAGAGGAAATGACTGTAAAACAAATAAAAGAAAAAATACAAACTTCTTATACCATTAAAATTTTTAATTATGAAGGCAAAGAATTGAATGATGACCAAACAGTTGGTACAGGTGGAAAAATTCAATTTGTAGATGAAAACAATGTGGTTAAAATGGAATATTATATTCTTATTTATGGAGATGTAAGTGGAGATGCAAAAATCAATAGTATAGACTTATTACGAGTGCAAAGGCATATATTAGAATTAGAAAGATTACAAGGAATTTTTTATCTTGCAGGTGGAACAAGCAAAAATGGAAGAAATCCTACTTCTTTTGATATGTTAAAAATTCAAAGACATATTTTAGAATTACAAGAAATTGAACAATAGATAATGTCTATAACGAGAAAGGAATGTGAAAATGAAATATAAAATAGGAATCATTGTAATTTTATTTTTCCTTGTATTTACTACTATAACATTAGCACAAACACAAGTTAATATTATATTAGAAAAAGAGCAAATTGAAAAAGAGGAAGAAATTAGTTTTAAAATACAAATAATAGACATACAAATTGCTGCTTGTACTTTAGAAATCTATTTTGACCAAGACAAATTAGAATATAGTAAAGGTCCAGAAAATTCTAATTATAGCAACAATCGAATTGTTGCTACTTGGTTTTCGGAAAACGGAAAAAATCAAGATAAACTAGAAATAGGAAATTTTGTATTAAAAGCCAAAGAAGAAGGAACAGCAAGTATTGTAGTAACAGGAGAGTTTTATAATGAAAATGGAGAAAGCATTAAAATAGACAATAAACAAGTTTCTGTTAAAATAGGAAATCAAGAAGAAACGATTTTAAATGAAAAATTGCAAAAGCAAGAAGAAACGATTAGCTTAAATGAAGAACTTCCAATACAAGAGGAAAGTAACCAAACGAATCCAAGTAGTGCTAATTTAAAAGTATTAAGATTAAACCAAGAAGGAATTAGCCCACAATTTCAAAAAGAGGTAAAACAATATTATATCGTTGTTAATCATTTTGTAGAAAATTTAGATGTAACAGCAATTTCAGAAAACGAAAAAGCTAGCGTAACTATTACCGGAAACAAAAATTTACAATTAGGAAAAAATACAATTACCATTCATGTCGTATCAGAAGATGGTACAAAAGAGGAAAATTACCAAATTTTTGTAACAAAAACACAAAATATAGAAGCGGCAAATACCAATTTAGAAACTCTTGCTATTCAAGAAGCAATGTTATATCCTTCTTTTGACAATAATACGTTAAATTACGAAGCCAATATCCCTTTTACTACTGAAAAAATCAACCTTCTTGCCATTGCACAAAACCCAAATGCAAAAGTTGAGATTCAAGGAAATGGTGCTATGCAGGTTGGAGATAATGTTGTGAAGGTTGTGGTAACTGCAACAGATGGAATAACAAACAAAATATATGAAATAGTAGTGCACAGAAGAAACGAGGAAGAACAGACGCAATATGAAGAAGAAACGAAGGTAGAAGCGGAAAAATTATCAACGATTTTAGAAGAGCAAGAAGCAAATAGCAAAAAAGAAGAAATACAAGAGGAACAAAAAGAAAATGCAAAATGGTGGATTTTAGGTGTTATTGTAGCTATTGCTCTTATTGGTGGCATTCTTTATATTGTTAGAAAACGAAAAAATATTGACTAATTATGTAAAATGTGATATACTTTAGTTAGTAACAAAGTAAAAGTAGCAAATTGTTTAAATTTCAAAAAACAAGAGGAGGATTACAATATGAGTGAAATTGGTGAAAGAGCAGAAAAAATTTGGAGGGAACAGACTGAAATAATAAGACGGAAAAAGGAGTTAAGATCACAGGTAAAAGATTGTACTAACCTCATTTTAGATGTTTTTGGAGCGTCCAATGAGCTATACTATGTTTCAACAGTTGCCGTTTATTATGACTATAATAAATGCCTAGTAGTGTGTGGAGCGCAATTATGTGACAACAATACTGATGAAACAGACTATACAATTCATGAATCCGTTGAAGATGAAAAAATAATGGCAGCTATGAATAATGTGAACGCATGCCAGATTTCAGATTGTGGAATTAATGCCAGAATTTATAATCTATTAGCATCAGATCCACAAGTAACGAAGTATTTTGAAGTTACATTATATAAAGACTGTGGAATGATGATAATAATAAAAAGGCGTCCAGAAAAAGATGTAACACTCGATTAAACAATTTGCGAAAACGAGGAGCCAGAAGAATAAGGCATCTCAACAAAAGTTAAAATAAACCCTTCTAATGAAACAAATTTGTTTTGTTAGGAGGGTTTATTTTTATATAGAAAAATTTTATAAAATCACTTGTACTTTTTCTCATTTGCCTATATAATAATATAGTATTTAAAGCAAAGGAGGAAGTAGTTTTATGTCTTTTATTGAAGATATTAAGCAAAGAGCAAAACAAGATATAAAAACAATCGTATTACCAGAAAGTAATGATTTGCGTGTTTTAAAAGCAACAGAACAAATACTAAAAGAAGGATATGCAGATATTATTTTAATAGGAAACAAAGAAAAAGTAGAAACATTTGCAAAAGAAAATGAAGTAAATCTTACAGGGGCAAAAATAGTAGATCCACAAACAAGTGAAAAATTTAGTTTCTATGCAAATGAATTTTATGAATTAAGAAAAGCAAAAGGAATGACCTTAGAAAAAGCAAAAGAATATATGAAAGACTACGTTTATTTTGGAATGATGATGGTAAAAGAAAAAGATGCGGATGGTTTAGTATCTGGTGCTTGTCATTCTACTGCAGACACATTAAGACCAGCTTTGCAAATTTTAAAAACAGCGCCTAATACAAAACTTGTTTCTGCCTTCTTTTTAATGGTAGTTCCAAATTGTGAATATGGAGAACAAGGAGCATTTGTATTTGGAGATTGTGGTTTAAATGAATATCCAGACCCAGAAGCATTATCAGAAATTGCAATTTCTTCAGCAAAAAGTTTTGAACAATTAGTAGGAAAACAGCCCAAAGTTGCAATGCTTTCATATTCATCTTATGGAAGTGCTCACTCACCACTTACTGATAAAGTAGTAGAAGCAACCAAAATTTTAAAAGAAAAAATGCCAGATTTAGTAGCAGATGGAGAATTACAATTAGATGCTGCCATTATTCCAGAAATTGCCGCATCTAAAGCACCGGGAAGTCCATTGGAAGGAAAAGCTAATACCTTAATTTTTCCAGATTTAGATGCAGGAAACATTGGTTATAAATTAGTACAAAGGTTAGCAAAAGCAGAAGCTTATGGACCACTTTGCCAAGGAATTGCAAGACCAGTAAATGATTTATCAAGAGGTTGTTCTTCAGAAGATATTGCAGGAGTAATTGCAATAACAGCAGTGCAAGCACAGAATAGTTAATAAAATAAAACAAGTAATTTAATAGCAGAAAGAATAATAAAAAAGCAAAAACAAACAATATCCTTAGAGATATAACAAAAATGAAAGGAGAAAAATAAAATGAAAATTTTAGTCTTAAACAGTGGAAGTTCATCCCTAAAATATCAACTAATTGATATGGAAAACGAACAAGTATTAGCAAAAGGAAACTATGAAAGAATAGGCTCAAAAGATTCTTTTGTAACACATAAAGTAGGAAGTGAAAAATACAAATACGAAAGAGAAGCAAAAAATCATGAAGAAGCAATTTCTTTTGTATTATCACAATTTACAGACAGCGAGCATGGAGTTATCTCTTCTTTAGATGAAATAACAGCTGTAGGGCATAGAGTTGTTCATGGAGGAGAAAAATTCAACAAATCTGTTGTAATTACAGATGAAGTAAAAGAAACAATTAGAGAGTGCATTCCATTAGCACCACTTCATAACCCAGCAGCATTAACAGGAATAGAAGCATGTGAAAAAGTAATGCCAGGTAAGAAAAATGTAGCTGTATTTGATACAGCATTCCATCAAACAATTCCAGAAGAAAGATATATTTATCCAATTCCATATCAATATTATGAAAAATATGGAATTAGAAAATACGGTTTCCATGGAACTTCTCACAGATACGTATCTGCAAGAGTAGCAGAGTTAGTAGGAAAACCAGTAGAAAACTTAAAAACAATCGTATGCCATTTAGGACAAGGAGCAAGTCTATGTGCTGTAGAAAATGGTAAATCAGTAGATACATCTATGGGCTTCACACCACTTGCAGGAATTGCTATGGGAACAAGAAGTGGAGACTTAGATCCATCTATAGTAACATTCTTAATGAAAAAAGAAAACTTATCAGCAGATGAAGTAGAAAACATTTTAAATAAAAAATCAGGACTACTTGGAATTTCAGGAATATCTGCCGATAACCGTGATTTACTAGAATCAATAGAAAAAAACGATGAAAATGCAAAAAGAGCAAGTATTGCAATGGAAACTTATTGCTATATTATTGCACAATATATTGCAAAATACGCAGTAGCTATGAATGGTGTAGATGTCATTGCATTTGCAGGAGGAGTAGGAGAAAGAGGACCAGACGAAAGAAAAATGATATGTGAACACTTAACATGGATGGGTGTAAAATTAGATTTAGAAGCAAATAACGTAAAAGCAGAAGAAAGAGAAATCTCAAGCAAAGACTCAAAAGTAAAAGTATGGATAGTTCCAACTGAAGAAGAATTGATGATTGCAAGAGATACAAGAGATTTAATAAAATAGAACAGGAGGGACGCCCCTTTTCGTTCCATTTTGGAACGCTGGGGACACCCCTTCTTTTTTTATATAGTGAAAAAGATGTTAATTTATAAAAAACAAACTATCTATATAAAATAATTAAAAAACTATTGTCTTTTTTCACAATTTATGGATATAATAAGAAAAAAAGAGGAGGAAATATGAAAATATTAGTTATTAACTGTGGAAGTTCATCTTTAAAATATCAGTTAATTGATATGGAAAATGAACAAGTATTAGCCAAAGGAAATTATGAAAGAATTGGTCAAAATAATAGCTTTTTAACACATAAAGTAAATAATGAAAAATATGTATTAGAAAATCCAGTACCAAACCATGAGCAAGCATTAGAATTTATGTTAAAACAATTACTACATGAGGAATATGGTGTAATTAAATCTTTAGATGAAGTAAATGCGATTGGACATAGAGTCCCACATGGAACCGACCTATTTGATAAATCTGTTTTAATTACAGATGAAGTGATTAAAGAAATTGCAAGTTGCAAAGAGCTTGCACCAATTCATACACCACCAATTTTAAATGGAATCTATGCATGCAAAAAGGTAATACCAAATAAACCAATGGTAGCTGTATTTGACACTGCATTTCATCAAACCATTCCAGAAGAAAGATATATTTATCCAATTCCATATCAATATTATGAAAAATATAAAATGCGTAAATATGGCTTTCATGGAACTTCTCATCGCTATGTCTCAAACCGCTTAGCAGAGCTTATGAACAAAGATATTAAAAACTTAAAAATTGTAGTATGTCATTTAGGACAAGGAGCAAGTCTATGCGCAGTTGATGGTGGAAAATCAGTAGATACTTCTATGGGAATGACACCAGTTTCTGGCATTATGATGTGTGCAAGAAGTGGCGATTTGGATCCATCTATTGTAACATTTTTAATGAAAAAGGAAAATTTGTCACCTGACGAAGTAGAAGATATTTTAAATAAAAAATCAGGAGTTCTTGGCATTTCAGGAGTAAGCCCAGATTTTAGAGATATTGAAAAAGCAGCAGAAGAAGGAAATGAAAAAGCAAAATTAGCAAGAGATGCTTATTGCTATAATGTAGCACAATATATTGCAAAATATGCTGTTTCTATGAATGGAATAGATGCTATTGCATTTACTGCAGGTGTAGGAGAAAATCAAATTAGTATCAGAGAGTGCATTTGTAAACGTTTGGAATGGATGGGAGTAGAAATTGATAAAGAAGCAAATCAAGTAAAAGGTGAAGAGCAAGAAATTTCTACTAAAACCTCAAAAGTAAAAGTATGGGTTGTACCAACAAACGAAGAGTTAGTAATTGCAAGAGATACGAAAGCAATTGTTGAAAGTTTATAACAAATTAAAATATAAAGTTTATAAAATTTTTAAAATAAAAAATGATGCTATAAAAAGGTTAATTACTTGACAAATAGCATCTTTTTTGTTATTATGTTAATGCAACTTTTGTAAAATACAAATTATAAGGAGGACTTTTTATGGAAATTTCCAGAAAAGACATAAAGTGTAAAGAAATTACAGATAAAGTTGAGCGACTAACCAGTTCTATTAGGCGGTTTATCCAACTTGCAAACCAAAAATTGCCTCAAAATGCAAAACTGAATAAAGAAACTTTCGTTATTACACAAAAAAGTGAATATGCTTTTTTAGATGATGGAAACACACATTGTGACGGATTTGCTTATAACATTTTTTGGTGTTATACGAATGTGAAGCAAGAAGTAAACAAAGAAAATGTAATTAATTTAACTCAGCAAAATGCAGTTACTTTCACTTTGGAGTGCAAAGAAAGATGTTATGACCATAGTATGTCTAAAACATCCATATTTTTCCTATTGTTTTTCAAAGCAGATGGTTCTGATAGGGCAGAAAGAATTGATTACATTAATAACAATTATGATGAAAATGCACTTTTTAAACCTTACGAAATTATGCAGGTGGTATGGAGAGTAAGAAATGCTTTAGGATTAAATCCTAACTATATTTCTGAAAATGCCAAAAGTTTTGAAGAATTTGCAGAAAACTTCAAAGAAGAACCAATTACATTTGAAACCAAAGAGTCATATATCAAGCTAAAAAATGAACTTACAAAAGGAATAGAAGGTAAGATGCAAAAGTTCATAGAACAAATAAATCGCTTTGCCATTCTGGTAAATTTTTATTTTACATTTTCATCTAAAATACTAACATTGGAAGATATAAAGAATTTTTTAGCATTGAATGCAGAAACAGAAGAAGTAATAGGCTTGAAATCAAAAGAGAGTTTTTCTAAATTTTATTACATAGTAGAAAAATTCCTTTGCAAACCTTTTCTAACTGCTAAAGAGTATGAGTATTTTCCTAAAGCATTTTTGATGTTAGAAGATGCTCATGATACGTTTCATGATAATGAGCAAGAGAATTCTTTTTTTCTTGCTGATTGCATAAAATGTACTATCGGATATTCCTATTTCAACGATTCTATTTTTTTAAAAAGTGGAATTGAAAAAAATTGGTATCCAAGGTTGCTATATTTCAGCTATTACATTTCAAAAAATTCTAAGGAGGAATATTACACCATTAGTTTAACCAGCTGTGAAGGAAGTTTTCGAAAAAATTATATGAAGGTAATAGAAGCAACAGATTTAAATAAACTTCTTACTACAGAAAATGCAATAAGAATTGCTAAATGGTTAGAAGAAATTTGTGCTAAGACAGAATTAATTAATTATTATAGTGCTCAAATTAACCAGAAAAAAGTAAAAAACTTTACACCTTCACATGAAATCAACTGATTTTATAAAGTATTTTAAATCATTTCACAATGAAATCTAAATTATACTTTCACTAAAAATAATCTCAAAAAACCTAGGGTATTATCAATATCCTAGGTTTTTCATATTTCTTATAAATTTATTAAATATCTTTTCTTTTTTTCAAAAAAATGATATAATAAAAAATGTCTAAATAATAGGAAGTTTACATATAAGTTAATGAATATGGCATAAATCACTAAGGAGATGAATATGCAATGAAGAATGAAATAGATTATTTTGACTTTTCCATGCAACCAGGAACACAAAAAGAAACAAGAATAAGTCATTATGTAGGAAATACGTTAATAAGCATTATTACTTTTTATACAGGAAAAGATTATATAGAACAAACATATATATCATTAGTTAATCAAACATTTCCACATTGGGAATGGATAATTGTAACTAATAAAATAGATGAACGTCTAAAAAGATTAAAAAAAGAAGATAAAAGAATTAGAATTGTAGAAATAGAAGAAGAAAAAATAGCAACTGCACAATATATTGGTGCAGAGCAAGCAAAAGCAGATATATTACTTTTACTTGCAGAAGAAGATTTGATAGATAGAACTATGTTAGAATGTGGTTATTTCACAATGCTTACAAATCCAGAAGGTGTATGGGCTTATTCTAGAATGGTAAATTTTGATGGCAGTAATGGTCTATATAACAAAAAACTTGCTATATATGAAATGACGAAAAAGAATATCATTTCTAAATGTGCTTTTATTAGAAAAGATAAATTCCTAGAATTAGATGAATATATTAAATTACCAATGGAAGTACATGAAGATTGGTATATGTGGCTATATTTCTTAAGTAAGCAATATGTACCTATAAAAATGGATTTCTACGGCTATTGGCATAGAAAAATACCAACTGAAAAATCTGTGTTAATAGAAAAAAGTGAGGAAAAATCTAAAATATCCAAAGAATATATTGACAAAATGAAAAGTGAAATAAAATTAGATACGAACATTATTGAGTTTGACAAAATCTATCGAGTTGACTATAAAGATATTCCAAGAAAAATAGACATTACCAAAAAGAATATATTTGAGAGCAATAAAAAGAAAATATTATTTATTGTTCCATGGTTTGTAGTAGGTGGAGCAGATATTTTCAATCTTAATTTAATTAAAGGATTACGAGAAAAAGGTTATGAAATAAGTGTAATTACTACAAATAAATGTGACTATGTATTAAGACAAAAGGTAGAACAAGTAGTAGACGAATATTTTGATTTAACAACATTCTTAAAAGAAAAGGATTGGGCAAGTTTTATTTATCATATTATAAAATCAAGAAATATCAATTGTGTATTCATAAGTAACAGTTTTTATGGATATTATGCATTACCATGGCTAAAATATCATTTTAAAGAAATTCCATTTGTAGATTATATTCACGCTGAAAACTGGACTTTAAGAAATGGTGGTTTCCCAAAAGATTCTAATTCTGTAGCATTTTATTTAGATGCTACCTATACTTGTACTAAACATTTACGAGATATGATGTACACCATTATGAACCGAAATGTAAGAAATATTAAGCCAGTTTATATTGGAACGGATACGGAATTTTATAACAATAATTTAGTATATGATGGTGAAAAAGAACTTATAAAGAAATATAAAGATAAAAAAGTTATTTTATTTATTGGAAGAATTGTTCACTATAAAAGACCTTTATTTGCTATTGAAGTGTTAAAATCATTGTTAAAAGATAGAAAAGATATAAAACTTGTTATTGTAGGTGATGGAGTAGCTCTAGAAGATGTAAAACAAAGAGTAGAAGAAGAAAAATTAGAAAAATATGTAGATATTTATGGAATGCAAGAAGATGTTAGAAGATTTTACAAAATTGCAGATGTTACATTAGTTTGCTCTTTACGAGAAGGATTAACACTTACAACATATGAATCATTAGCAATGGGTGTTCCTGTTGTTTCTTGCGATATTGGTGGACAAAAAGAATTAATTGAAGATGATTGTGGATATTTAATAAGACCTTATCAAATGCCAGAACAACAATTTGAATTTGATTATGATAAAGAAGAAATACAAGAATATAAGGAAGCAATTGAAAAAGTGTTAAATAATACATCTAACATAAATTACAAAGAAATTTGTCGAAATAAAGTAGTAAATCATTTTTCTATTAGTAAAATGATTGAAGACATTGACAAATACATTACAAAACTAATTAAAACAGGTTCTACAGTTGACAAAAAGTATTGTAATAGTATAGAATTTGCAGAAAGATATTTATTAGTTAATAGTATGCTAGAAAATTTAAATAAATCACTTGAAGAAAAAAATAAGGAGATAAAAAACGAAGAAAAAAATATTGGAGGAGCACAAAATGAATAATCCATTAATTAGTGTTATTATACCTGCATATAATGCTGAAAATACTATAAAAAATAGCATTTTATCTATTCCAAACAATGATGATGTAGAAATTATTGTAGTAGTAGATGGTGCAAATGATAAAACAGAACAAATATGTAGAAATATACGAATACAATATAATAATCTAAAAATAATGGTACAAGAAAATCAAGGGCAATATATTGCAAGAAAAAATGGAATTAGAAATGCAATTGGAAAGTATATTATGTTTTTAGATGCAGATGATATGTACTACGATGGCACAATTGATGAAATGAAAAAATTAATTAGTAGATATGAAGAACCTGATTTAATTCGATTTCGTTATGAGCAAGGAGCAGTTATTCAAGAAAAGTATACTGAAAAAGAAGAAAAGATTTCAAAAAGTGACTTTAAAACAAAGGTTTATCCATTATTTATAGAAGGATATATGTTAAATTCTTTAGGAGTAAATTGTGTTAAAAAAGAAATATTAGATTCTTTAGAAATTGGTGAAAATGACATTAGAATGGGTGAAGATTTAATGCTAAATTTAAAAATATTCACTGGAATTCAAAATGTAGTATTTTCAGATAAAGTATTATATAAATATATGCCAGGACAACAAAGCGTAACTAACACAAAATCAATTGATAAGTGGCTTAAATATTTGGAAGATTCTATATGTGTATATTCTAAATTTTACGAATATCTAGCAGATTGGGGTATGCTAAATAAAGAAAATATTGAAATGGTTAATTATAGAATAAAAAGAATAACTACTAGAACCATAGCAAAAATAAACAATTTATACCATAATCGAGATATGATGGAAGGATTATCAAAAAATAATATAAAAGAAGATATAGGAAAAATAAAACAAGAAGAAAATACTAGATAAACATAGAAAAAGAAGGCTATAATAAGTGCCTTCTTTTTCTGTATTTTCTTATTTTTTAAAACTTCGAGCCAAGAATAAATCTTGCTACATTTTTTGCCTTTTCATATTCTTCTTTTGAATATTTTTCCTCATATTTGGTATTATACGTCGTTTCAATTTCATCACGACCAAAATGAGAAGACTTAAATTCAATTTTTGATCCGTTATTCATTTCAATAACTACTTTAGAAACCTTCATAATGTTGCCCTTTCTGCCGTACACGGCTGAAAACTATATATAAAGTAACTTTTGATAATATATCATAAACAAATAAAAAAGTAAAGAAAAAAATAGCAAATTTTACATAATTTCATAAAATATAATAAGAACACACAAAAGGAGGAAGATTATATTTTATGAAATTAAAAGATAAACGAGTTGGATTTGTGCTAACTGGTTCTTTTTGTACGTTTCATTTAGTAAAAGAACAAATGAAAAATGTACTAAAAGAAAGGGCAGAGGTGTTACCTATTATGTCAGACCATAGTTATGAGTTAGACACCAAATTTGGAGAAGCAAAAGAACATATTGAAGAAATAGAAAAAATGACAGGTCGCAATATTATTCATACCATTCAAGAAGCAGAGCCGATAGGACCTAAAAAACTAACAGATATTTTAATTATTGCACCTTGCTCGCGGAAACACCATTGCAAAACTTGCTGGTGGCATAGTGGATAATGCTGCAACTATGGCAACAAAATCTCATCTTAGAAATGGAAATCCTGTTGTACTTGCCATTTCTACAAATGATGGACTATCTGGTTCAGCAGAAAATATAGGAAAGCTTTTAAATAGAAACAATTATTTTTTCGTTCCATTTAGACAAGACAACCCAATTACGAAACCACGTTCATTAGTATTTGATAGCAATCTTATTGTAAAAACATTAGAAAATGCGTTAGATAGGGAGCAAATACAACCAATTTTATTATAGAAAAAAACCGACAATTAATAACTTGTCGGTTTATTAAGTTTTATATGATATCCTCCTATGAAAGAGATTAAAAATTATCAGTAACATAATTATTATAGCAGGAAAATAAGATAAAATCAAGGAATTTTAGTTAAAATACAAAAAACGAACATTTTTTTGAAAAAAAGTATTGACAAAGAATAAATGTTCGTTTATACTATATTCATAAAGCAAAACAATGTTTGCAATAAAAAAGACAATATATGTCTTTTAACAAAAATAGAAAGGGTTGTTTTTAATGAGAATAGTAAATAAAAAGAAATTTACAAGAATGATAATTATAGTATTAGGAGTTATTTTTTCTATATGTTTTTATTTTAGTAATGTTTCATTTTCAAAAGGGGAAGTGAAAACAAAAAACATTTATGTATCTAGTGGAGATACATTATGGAGTATTGCGACGCAAGAAAAAGAAAATAATAGCTATTATGAAGATAAAGACATTCGAGATATTATTTATGAAATTAGGAAAATAAATGAATTAGATAATAACTCTTATTTAAAAGTAGGTCAAAAAATAGTAGTATATAGTTTGTAAATCTTTTTTTATAAAATATATAAAATATTTATTTAGTACGGAAATTTCTTCACTTTTACTGGTTTAAAGGGTTTCTTTCTACTGCATTTCGTACCTGTTCATTTGCAACATGTGTGTATATTTCAGTAGTAGAAATGCTAGCATGTCCTAATAACTCTTGCAAAGCTCTAATATCAACTTCACCATATTGGTACATTAAAGTAGCAGCTGTATGTCTTAACTTGTGGGTAGAATATTTAGTAGTGTCTAATCCTGCTTTTCTTAACTCTTTTTCAACTGTGTATTGAACTGTTCTTCTTGCAATTCTTTCACGTCTTTCACTTAAAAATAAAGCATCTTTAGACTTACTATCAATACCTTCTTTTGGGCGTACTTCTAAATAAGATTTTATAGCCTCCATACATACTTTATTTAAATAAATAGTTCGCTCTTTGTTGCCTTTTCCAATTACAGTCATTTTGCATTCATCAAAATAAATATCTTTTATATTAATACCAACTAATTCAGATAAACGCATACCACAATTTAAAAATAAAGTAAGAATAGCAAAATCTCTTTCTTTATTTCTAACGTCCTCTTGTAAAGCTACATTTAAAAGCTTTTTACTATCTTCTAAAGTTAAATATTTTGGCATTCTTTTATCTAACTTAGGAGTTTCCAAATTTTGTGCTGGGTTTACATCTATTATTTTTGCCTTCACTGTTAAATACTTAAAGAAAACACGTATAGTTGAAATTTTCCTTGCACGAGTAGATGCTTTACTTCTTTGTTCTACTGCTAAATATGAAATAAAAGAATGAATATCCTCCAAAGTAATTCTTTTTAAAGTAGCTATATCGAAATCATCAATGCGAATATTAGCAAAATCGGTTTCATTAGTTAGGTTAAAATGAATTTTCATATATTTTAAAAACATAGCAAGGTCGTAATTATATTCCTTCACAGAATTAGGCGATTTATTTAAAATAGTAATGGAATAATCTAAAAAAGAATTTAAAAATTCAGGGTTATCTTCACGTTTTATCATTTATTTCACGCTCCATATTTTATATTATAGTTATTATTGTTATATTTTTTATTATATTTGCTGTTATTATATAGCAAGCAAAAGAAAAAGAAAAGTCTTTATTACAATTTTGTGCAAAGTTTAGTACAAAATTTAAAAGTAACTGTCAAAACCATTGAAAAAAAAGGAAAAATATGATATAAATTATGTATAGTAAATAAGAGAGGAAAAATAAAAAATGAAAAAATTAAAAACATCAATAATTGTTATAGCTACTACATTTACATTAACAATCTTAGCATTAAGTCATACAGTTACTTATGCAACAGAAAATGAAAAATATACTTTAATGGAAGATATTGACTATACAGAAACAATAGAAGATATAAAAAATCCCGAAAGAGGTTTTTATAGTACGGCTTTTCTTAATATGGTTCCAACTGGTACTAAACCTACTAATTCTCGTGCTAACTTAGTACATTTAAGAGTTAATATAGGGGAATTTTCAAAAGCAGTTAATGGTACAGGCGATTTAGAATTAACTGAAGATGCTTTAAATGCATTAGATGTAACATTACAAAATATAAAAAATAATGGTGGTAGTGTTATTATAAGATTTGCTTATGATCATTTTAACGGACTTAAAGATGTAGAACCTTCATTAGAAATGATATTAAAACATATTTCTCAATTAAAACCAATATTTTATAAAAACGAAGATGTTATAGACTACGTAGAATTAGGATTCTTTGGACCTTGTGGGGAAATGAATTCAAGTAAAATATGTACCACAGAAAATGTTAGTAAAACCATAAATGCTATGCTTGATGCAGTACCTACTAATATAAAAATAGGGGTTAGAACTCCAAATTATTATGCAAAATGGCTTGGAATAGATAGAGCAACATTAAATGAAAATATTACCCAAAAAGGTACAGATGAATACAGAATAGGTCTATTTAATGATGGATATTTAGGTTCTAATAATGACTTAGGAACTTTTGCAAACAGAGAAATAGAAATAGCTTGGCTTGAAAAACAAGCAACGCACACTTTTTATGGAGGAGAAGTAGTTGCAAATTATAATCCAGCTACGAAACCAGCAATAAATACAATAGAATATATATCACAAGAAGCATTTAGAACGCATACTACATATTTAAATTCAGAATGGAATGATAAAGTTATAAAAGCATGGAAAGAAGAAATATATAATGGCGATAATGAACTTTATGTAGGGCAAACAGGATATTTCTATGTATCTAATCACTTAGGATATAGATTTGTATTAAAAAAATCAGAAGTTACAGATAAAATAGAAGCAAACGATTCTTTAAAAATAAAATTACAAATTGAAAACGTAGGCTTTGCTAATTTAATAAACAATAAAGCAGTAACAATTGTATTAGAAAAAGGCGAAAAAATTTATGAAATACCAACTAATATTGATGCTACTACTTGGGCTTCAAAAGAAATTTCTAATGTAAATATAGACGTTCCACTACCAGAAGATGTAGAATTAGGAGATTACAACATTTATTTAAGAATATCGCAACATGGTAATATGAATACAGATAATAATTATAAATGTATTAAACTAGCAAATAACAATATTTGGAATGAGGGATTTTCTGCAAATTATATTGGAAAAGTTACAATATCGGAAATAAGTAAAGAAGAACAAAAACCAGATAGCAATGAAGATGAAACCAAAAATCCAGACATGAATAATGAAGAAACACAAAATCCAAACATTGATAATAATGAAACACAAAATTCAGAAAATAATCACGAGGAAACAAAAGAACCAAATGGTAATAATAATGTAACAGAAAACAATAAAGATAATACCATTGCACAAGGAAAGTTACCAAATACAGGAGAAAAAAAGTATAAAATAATACCAATATTAATAGTATCAATAATGATAATTATTAGTTGGAAAAATTACAAAAAGTAGAAAATTTATGTTGCCATTTTTGTAAATATATGCTAGAATATGTCGTAGTTAGAAAATAAAAAAAAGGGGGAGGAAAATTTTATATGAAGGGTAAAAAAATTATTTCTGCTATACTTGCTATAGCAATTTTAATGGCACAATTTTCATGGCTAAGTTTTATTATGCCAACTGTTGTTAATGCACAAGAAGTAAAAACAACAAATATTGCAGACAAATATTTTTATAATCAACTAGATGCTGATGCAAAAGCATTTTATAATATAATGGATAAAATGTTTTTTGGCTGCAATTATGCAGAATTAAAGAAAGAACTTCAAAAACAAGATTCAGATTTTGGAGTAAATTCTGTTGAAATTACAGAAACAATAAATGCTTCTGAAAGTTTAAAAGCAAAATTACAATCTTATACAAAAGGAAATCAAGATTTATTAAATACCATGGGAGCAGCTAGAGATGCTTACATGGCAGACCATGCTGGACTTTTCTATATAGATTCTAGCAATGTAAGTCTTAGAGTAACACAAGACAAACAAGGTCAATTACATGCTTTCCTTGGAATAGGAAGAACAGAAACATATATTAATAAAGCCTTTTGGAACTATGAAACCAAAAAAGTAGAAAAAGAAAAACTTATTACTGCTATAGAAACTGTAGAAAAAGGCTTACAAGAAGCAGTAGAACAAGTAAATGCTGTTGAAATACAAGAAAACCAAGATAAAACAGAACAACAAATCAAAAAAGCACATGACATTATTATAACTTCTAATTCATATAAATTAGAAGAAACTATTATTGAAGAAAATAAAACAAAATCAGAAGACCAAAAAGGAGATCCATGGAACGTTAGAACTGTTTATGGTGCTTATGGTCCAAAACATGAAATCGTTTGTGAAGGTTTTGCAAGAGCATTCAAAATGATATTAGACGAATTAAATATTCCATGCGTTTTAGTTTATGGTGCGTATGTTTCTAGTACAAAATACGAAGAACATGCTTGGAATTATGTTTTATTAGACAATAAATGGTATGCAGTAGACGTTACTTGGGATAATACAGACCAAATGGAAGAAGTTACTAGTGTGCAAGGTTCAAAACAAGAAGAAAGAATTAGTGCAGAATATTTCCTAGCAGGAAAAGACAAAATGTCTTTAAACCATTTAGTAACAGGAATTATGTCTGTTGCTAATTTCGAATTTAAATATCCAGAACTTGAAGATTCAAGTGATAAATACGAAACTGTTTCTGAAAATGCAGGTTTAAGAGTTGAAATTGATGACGAAAGTTATGATGAAGAAGACCAAGTAAAAGCTGCTAAATTTAAAATTAGTTATTTTATTGACTTAAACGAAAATGGTGTTGAAGATCCAGGAGAAAGAATGGGATATAAAAAAGCAAGAGAACATGGTTATTACATGGTAGGAAGTTTTATGAGTTATCATATCCCAGATTATTCAGATCTTCATGAAAAGCCAAAAAATGCTGCAGCCGAAGGTTGGGGACTTACAGGTTACTTTGGATATGTAGATGAAATTTACGGTGCTCTTCAAGATTTTGAAGAAGAAAATGGTAATTCATATTTATCTTTCTACAATTCAAATTGTAGCTTCATTCAATTTGGTATTACAACAGATAAACCAGCAGATGAAGCAACACTTCCTAATGGAAAACCTAATCCAAAAAGATATCAATATTTTGGAACATCAGCAGATATGATTGCATTGTCAGATAAAGTATATAATCCAAGTGGCGAATATGTAGCTGCACCATATATTGAGAAAGCTACACCAATTCAAAATTCTACTATGTATATTGGAGATAGTTATCATTGCAAAATAGAATATGATGAAAAATTAGTAGAAGTAGACTGGGAAAAACTTGGATATGAAGTTAAAATAGAATATTCTTCTAATACAGAAAGTAACGATTATACCTTAGAACACTTTACTTTTGATGGAAATAAAACAATTGAATTTGACTTTAAACCAAGTGAAAAATATGCAGATGATTCAATATATTATATTATCAATATAAAAGGACTTGTAGGAGAAACAAGTGAAAAAAGACCAATGCCAATCAGTTATTTCTGTGCACATAGATGTTCTGCTTATGCTTATAAATCACAAGGAATTGATTGGAACGTTTATGGAAAACCAACACTTATGGATGACGTAAACTTAGATGAAATGACAGACGAAGAAAATGCAGATTTAGCAGAACTATTAAAACATAGAATGACACTTGTTACAACTACAACAAAACCATCAGAAGAAAAAGCAATGACAGATTTCTTAAATAATCCAGATGCAGTAGATAATACTACAGGTGAAAAATTAAATGTTGGCGGAGAAGTTGTAGAAACACAAACATATAATATTAAATTAACTCTATGTAAAGCACAAAAAATTCAAGATGGTCAATCTGTTAGAATCATGCTTGGATTCCCAGACGGATATGGACCAGAAGATGCTGGTGTTACATTCAAAGCATACCACTACATAAAAGACTCTTATGGAAACATTACAGGAGTAGAAGAAATACCTTGTATGGTTACAGAATTAGGTTTAGTAATTGAATGTAAATCATTTAGCCCATTTACAATTGCTGCTGTAAAATCAGATGAAGAGCAAGCTACTTCAAGAACAGTTCTTTTCCAAACCAGTGAAGGTGGAGATGTTTATGATGTATATAAAGGCGAAAGCAACTCAGCAAACAAAAAGGCAAATAAATTAGTATTTGATGAAAATAATAAAGAAGTAACTATTACAATTAAGCCAAAAACTGATTATGTAGTAGATGACATTGTTATTGGAGATAAAGTAATTGATGTAAATGGAGATACTACTGAAAGAGTAACAGTTGATAAAGCATCTAATACAATTACTTATACAATTAAATATGATGAATTAAAAGAACAAAACTATGAAGCAATGGTAGCAAAAGTTGCATTCATTCCTGAAGTAACAAAAGAAGCAGAAAAGAATGCAGGATTAGAAGTAGTTGCTCAACCACTTGTTCAATCACAATTTACTATTTCTTCAGAAGTAACTTCAGCAGAAAAGAATGCTGGACCATTTGATGAAGCAGATGAATTTGAAGTTTCTTACAAAATTACAGATATGCAAGCTGTAGGAGAACAAGGAATTATAGGACTTGGTGCTTTATTATCATATAATAGAGAAAATTTACAATTAGAATCTATTACGCCAGGAGCAGGCTGGAAAATTGAACATAATATTGTAGATAATCCTACAAAACCACATAATATTGTTGCAACTTATAAACTAGAACAAGGTGCGGCTGCAAAAATATTAGCTCCAGGAGATGGAAATGAAGCTCAAATAAATCAAGTAGTATTTACTGCCAAATTTATGGTATTAGAAAATGAAGATGTAACAGAAAAAATAACACTTTCACATATTGAAGGTTCAACAGGTGAAAAAGATGTAAAAGCAAATGATGTAATTACAAATATAACTATTGAAAAAGTAAAAGAACCAGTTGTAGAAAAACTTGAAACAACAGAAAATGCAAGTTGTAAAATAGAGGGCGAATATGTTGAAAATGTAGACATTAAATTAACAGTTAGTCAATTGAGAGAACAACTTACATCAGGAACTGTATTACCAGTAAAATTCTTTAAACATTCAGCAAACTCAGATGAATTAGTAGAAATGTTAGATACTGATGTTGTTGGAACTGGAACAATTATTAGAGTAGGAGAAAGTGAATGGACCGTCATTGTAAATGGAGACCTTGATGGTAACGGAGACTTAAGTACAAACGATATAGTTTTATTCAAATTAGATTACATTGGCGAAGAAGCACTTAAAGGTCCATATTTAATGGCTGCTAACATGGATGGAACAACAGATGGAGAACCTTCTGTAACAGACTTAGTTTTAATGTTATTTAAGTATAACGATATGTCTATGTAAAATTAAGGAAGAAAGGTTGGAAAATAAATATAATTTTCCAACCAGATTTTTTCCTAGGAAGGATGATAGAAAAAAATGAAAAAGAAATTTCTAATTTTAAGTATTATGATGTTATTAGTAACAATGTTTTTGTCTGCAAATGTTTTGGCAGCAACAATAACATCTGCTACAGTTACAATAACACCTTCTAAAACAGAATACAAATCAGGTGAAACTATTGAATTTACAATAAGTTTAAAAGACTTAACTGCAAGTAGTGGAATTCTTGGACTTGGTGCTTACATAGAGTATGATTCTAATTTATTAACATTAGAACCTACTGCAAAGGGACTTTCAGGCTGGGTGGATGCTGACATATCTGAAAAAACACATAGATTTATTACTACGAAAAATAGTCATTCAGCAAACAATGAAGATATATTAAAAATTTCTTTCACAGCAAAAGAAGTAACAAGTGATATTACAACATCAGTAAAATTAAAGAAAATTGAAATATCAAATGGAGTAGAATATGATATTGATGAAATTAGTTCTAATAATATAACACTAAAAAAAGAAACTCCAACAACTCCAGAAAAACCACCAGTAGATGAAGGAGATAAAGGAGGAAACGAAGGAAATCAAGGAGAAGAAGAAAAACATCAAAATCCAACAACTCCAACAAATCCTAATACTCCTAATAATCCTACAAATCCTACTGAGCCTACGGACCAAAATACACCAGATACTCCTAATGATAATACTGATAATCAAAGTACACCTAGTATACCAGGTACTTCAAACAATTCAAATAATAATAGTAGTAACAATGATTCAAATAATTCAAGTTCTTCCATTCCACAATTAGGAACAAATGGAGTTTTAGCAATTATAATAGCAATTATTGTTATTATTGCAGTAATTATATTTATTAAAATTAAGATTATAGATAAAAAAATTAAAAGAGGAAACTAAAATGAAAAACACTTGATTTGCATCAGGTGTTTTTTATTTCAATAATAATGTCATTATATATTTTTTTATAGAATAAAAAACAAAAAAATGTAGATGATAAAAATAAGGAGGCTTAAATATGGATTATGATAAAAATTTAAAAGATAATATAACTCACAATTTATTTAATGATTCAGCTAAAAACGTTTTAAATTGGATTAAAGATAATAGAGACAAATATGATTGGGCAAAAGATCCAAATGCTTATGAAATGACAAATTTATTTCTTTTTGCTGCTAAATATCGTAGTGAAGGAGAAAAAATAGACATTTCTTGCATTCAAGAGTTATGGGAAATAAGAAAAAATGATTTTCAAAGATGTAATATTTCTGAAAACAACTTTATATATAAAATTATTCAAGATGCATATAAATCAGCTATAAGTTGCGAACCATTAGTTAAAGATAGTGATTCTCACGATGCATTAAGAAAAATGGCTGGAATAGGATTAAATTTACACCAACAAAAAAGAGATAATGATAAAGTTATATATAATAATCCACAAGAATTAATGGAATTGCTAGATCATTCTAAAAGCCTAAAAAAATCATATCCAGATTTATTTGAAAAGTATTTATTTCAATCTAATATAGATAGATTGTGTGAACTACAATTAAGTCAAACATTACCAAAAGAGATTCAGGATTTAATAGTAGAGCATCAAGCTCAATTAAGAGATACTATAAAAGATTCTGACTTAAAATTCGGAAAAGAAGACTATCTTCTAAGAAAATTATTGAGAGATTCTGAACAAATTTTTAGATTTATTTATGAAATGGAAAAAAATGACGATATTACGAATAAATCAAATAGTCCTGCTTCTAGTTATTATTATTCACTAAATTTTGAATTATCTCACTCTACATTAGAAAGTGAGAACTCGGAAAATAATTTAGAAAAAGCAATAGATTCTATATGTGAAAGGTATAAAGTAAGATTTGATAATTTATTAAATTTTGCAGAACAATCTAAAAAATGTTTGACTAATATGCATTCAGAAGAATCCAAAAAATTATATGACAGATTACAAGATGAAGCATTAGAATACTTTTATAATAAAATAAAAGAAAATATAAAAGGGGACGAAACCAGATGAAAAAGTACATTTAGTATTGAGGTTCAAGTCCTCCGCAATTTAATCACATAAATTGTGAATGAGTTTCTATGAATAAAAAACTCAATTATAATATGAAAAATGTTTGATTTTGTCAAGCATTTTTTCATTTTTATTGATATAAAAATTTAAACAAAACTTTGATAATACAGAATAAGTTCTATTTTTTAACATATTACTTGTAAATATTCAAAAAATATGATAGCATATATATACATTATGTTACTATACTAATATTTTTATTAAATTTAAGGAGGAAAATATGAACAATTATGAAAAAAATGTATTAATTGATATGGATAAAAATATGTGGTTACAAAGAAATAGCCATTATTATAGTGAAATTGCATGGAAAGTTTTAGGATTTAATGAAGATGGAAGTTTTGACATAAAAAATGGGTGTTATATTTCTATTGGATGTGGGTCTGGTAAATTAGAAAAAAGTTCATTCGAAAAAATATTAGAGAAAGATGATACAGAAAAGTGGAATGCATTTGAAAAAATATATTCTGAAATTTATAGTAAAAAGTCAACAAATAGATATAGTTTATATAGATTTTTATTCGAATTTAAAATTGGAGATTATATCGTAATTCCAGGAAATAAAACATTTAATGTATTTCAAATTGAATCAGAAGTATTAGATTATAGTAATATTGATATTATAAAAAGTATTAAAAATGCTGGCGGGGATATAGACAAAATTATTAATAATAAAGAAGACTTTAAATATTTTAGAAAATTAAAGCCTGTTAGACTTAACATTCCAAGAAAAGGTTATGCAGAGGCATCATTACGTTCAAAATTAAATTATCGCGGAACTATGTTAAAACTATCGGATGATGCAAAAGTAGATTTAATAAATGCAGTAAAATCAGATAAACCTATTTCCTTATATAGTAGTGCTATGGATGCATTAACTAGTACTTTTTTAGAAGAAATAAAGAAAATAGATCCAAATCAATTTGAGAGATTAATTCAATGGTATTTTAAAAAAATAAATGCTGATGAGTCAATTATTCTTCCTAAAAATTATTCTTCTAAAATAGGTAAAGAAGATGCTGATATAAGAGCAAAATTTGAAGATTTAAAAATTGTTATATATATTCAGGCTAAACTTTATAATGAGGAAAGCGACTTAAAAAATGCAATTGAACAAATAAAAGAGTACAAAATAAAGAATCCATTTAATTTTGAGGATAAAGATTTTACAAAATTATATTGGATTATAAGTACTACAAAAAATCCCGAAAAAATAGAAGTCGATGAAGATATTAGAATAATAGAAGGAATTGAATTCGCAGAAATGCTTTTAAAAGTTGGTCTACAAAATATAGATGAACCATTATAATTCAATTTGTAAGTAAATTTCAAAAAATTATAAAACTGGTAGAGTAGGAGAGAGAGGCAGTTTTGAAAAATTGATATCTTGAATTAAATAAAATTACTAAAATTTCAAAATTAAAGTTTAATCTCCTATAAGAATATTTCAAAAAAAATTTTTTAGAACAAATTATAAATTAAAATTTAAGATATAAAAAATAAAATTATATATAAGTTGAAATTATATATAAAATATAGTATAATACTATACATTAGCTAATATGCTAACTAAATTTTCATTATCCTGTTTTACTTCACAGGTTCATATAGCAACTATTGTAAAATTATTATTTTAAGGAGGAATAGTATGGGTTTTTTAATATTAACTATTTTTTTGATTTTTGTACTTTGTTTATTATCTGCATTTGCAGTCATATATAATGATGTATATGACATTTGTAAGTTAAAAAACAAGGAAGAGATAAGCATCGACTTGATAAAATTTGAAAAATGTATTTTACCCTACAAAAAAACTGGTAAACAATAATTTGTTAAGATGTTGGCAATATTTTCTTACCAACATCTTTTATTTTTGAAAAATTAATTAAAAATTAAAAAGTAGGAGAGAGGATAGTTTTAAAATGAGCTCTAATACATAAAATAAAATCTAAGAACTAAACTTTTAATATTATGTCTTAAAAATTACGCAAAATACTGAAATATAAGCATTTGTAGATTTTTAATAATTTTTTTCAAATACAAATATAAAAAAATAAAATTTAAGCTTAAAATAACGAAGCTCTAGAATCAAATATAAGACATTTTAATATTAAAGTAATATAAGTTGTCTAAATATACAGGTAGAATTAGCTAAAAGTGGCTAATAGCAAGGAACAGACGTAATTTAAGAATATATGGTTTTATTTCTACTCCTATTTGCACAAAACTTTTATAATACAAACCAATATATAGGTCGAATTTAATCTTTAAAATAAATAAAAATTATACATGTTTTTTAAATATGTATAATTTTTTTGATTTTTTATACATATTTATTGAAAATATATAAAATTTATGATATTTTATATATAATGGAGGGTTAAAAATGAAATTAGAAATGTTACCATATAAAAATGTTGATTTAAAAACTAAAAAAATTTTAGAACAATTAACAATTTCTTCAAGGGCCCTAGCAGAATTAAAGGGATATGCAAATACTATTCCCAATATGCATATTTTAATAAATGCTGTAACTATAAATGAAGCTAAAGATAGTAGTGCTATTGAAAATATAGTTACAACGCATGATGATATTTATAAAGTTCTTACAGAAAGTGGTTATAAAGAAGAAAATGCTAAAGAAGTTGTTGATTATAGAAATGCTATTTGGAGTGGATTTGAACAAATAAAAAAAGATAGATATATTAATACAAATACGATTATTAAAATACAAGGTATTATTGAACACAATAATGCGGGAATTAGAAAATTACCAGGAACTGAACTTAAAAATTCTATTACTGGAGAAACCATTTATACTCCTCCTCAAAATGAACAAGAAATAAGAGAGTATTTAAAGAATTTAGAAGATTTCATCAATGATGATAAAGATAATATAGATCCATTGATAAAAGTATGTTTAATTCATTATCAGTTTGAGAGCATACATCCTTTTTATGATGGAAATGGAAGGACTGGAAGAATTTTAAATATTTTATATCTGGTATTGAATAAACTAATAGATAGTCCAATTTTATACTTAAGTAAATATATAAATGAAACAAAACAAGAATATTATAGATTATTTAGTGAAGTTAGAAACAATAACAATTTGGAAGATTGGATTTTATATATTTTAAAAGGAATTGAAATTACATCTAAAGAAACAATTCAGTTAATAGAGAATATTCAAAAGGAAATAAAAGATTATAAAGAAGAATTTAAAACAAAATTACCTAAAATATATTCAAAAGAGTTATTAGAAAGTTTGTTTTATGAAGTTTATACTAAAATTTCTTATATTGAAAAGACTTGCGGCGTTACAAGATTAACTGCCACATCTTACTTAAATCAGTTAGAAAAAATTGGACTTTTAGAATCTGAAAAAATTGGAAGAGAAAAAATATATAAAAATATTAGATTAATAAATTTGTTATCAGACAAATAGTAATTTGTATAACTCTACTAATCGTTGTTTTCCTCACTCAACGATTAGTATGTTTACTTTTATATATTGTGATTTTATAATAATATCAAAGGAGGATAGTTCATGAATAAAGAATATATAATGATTACTACTACATTCGACAATAAAGAAGAAGCCAACGGAATAATAGAAAGGCTGTTAGAAAAAAGATTAGTAAGTTGTTGTCAATTAAGTAATATAACAAGTTCATATCATTGGAAAGGAAATATAGAACATACAGAAGAATTTTTGTTGCAAATGAAATCTAAAAAGAGTTTATATAAAGAAATAGAAGAAGAAATATTAAAATTACATAGTTACGAAACACCACAATTAATTGCTTATGATATAGTAGATGGTTATAAAAGCTATTTAGATTGGATTGAAAAGGAAACAAAGTAAAAAAGGAGTAATATATATGAATTGTGATTTTAAAGATAAAGTAGCATTAGTAACTGGTGGAACATCAGGTATAGGAAAAGAAATAGCTAAACAATTACTTATAAATGGTGCAAATGTTATAATAAATTATGCTCATAATGAAGAAAACTACGAAATAACTAAAAAAGAATTAGAAGAATTCAAAAATAAAGTTTTATTTATAAAAACAGATATTTCTAATGAAAATGAAGTAATAAAAATGTTTGAGCAAATAGAAAAATTAGACTATTTAATTAATAATGCAGGAACTAATATAGATAGTTACATAGAAACATTTGATATAGAAGATTTTAAAAAAGTATTAAATGTTAATTTAATAGGAAAAGTAATATGTACTAAATATGCTATTCCTTTATTAAAAAATAGTAAAACACCTAGTATTGTTAATATTGCATCTAGACTAGGAATAAAACCTTGTATGGAGGCCAGTGCATATTGTTCTGCAGAAGCAGGAATTATAAATTTTACACAAGCAAGTGCATTAGAACTTTCAAAATATGGCATTAGAGTAAACACAGTCAGTCCTAGTTTAACAATAACACCGTTAGCATTGTATGGTTGGACAGAAAAAGAAATAGAAGAGCAAAAAGAAAATAATCCTATGAAAAGATTAGGAGAAACTATTGATATAGCAAATGCAGTGTTGTTTTTACTTTCTGATAAAGCTAGTTATATAAATGGAGAAAATCTTAATGTAAATGGTGGAGCATTATTAAAATAAAGTATTTTAAGTTTAAAGAAAGTATTATGCCCAAAGTGATAAAACTGACATACTATAATTAATTAATTTCATCATTACAAAAGAATGCAACAATTTTAGATGTAGAAACAGCCCAATATATAAGTTAAATTTAATCTGGTGAATTGAAAAAGTAAAATATATTTAGAAAAAGTAACTTCTAATTACTGATTAAATGCAATTTATTAATCTTAAA
>CANQXD010000017.1 GCA_947627755.1 uncultured Clostridia bacterium
TGTATCATAAGTTTAATTATGTGTCTTTTTATTTTTATAAAAACGGTAATTTAATTTTACCATTTATAATTTTTTTAAATTTAATTTGAAAATGTAAATTTTAAAAGGGGTGTCCCCACCGTTCCATTTTGGAACGAAAAGGGGCGTCCCTCTTGTTCGTTTTTAAATTTCTCTGTCAAATATTGATTTTGCGAATCCTTTATCTATCATATTTCCAAAAATATTTTTTAGTATAATTAGAATAATTGGACCTATAAGCAGACCAAAAACTCCAATAAAACGAAAGCCTGTATACATTGCAATTAAAGTAAAAATAGGATGTATTCCAATTTGCCCAGATACAACTCTAGGCTCTAAAAATTGTCTAACTATTCCCATAATGGCAAGTAATATAATTAAACTAATTCCAAGTGTTAAATTTCCATCACAAGCAGCAATTATTGCCCATGGTATCATTACTGTAGCAGAGCCAAAAATAGGAAGTGCATCTACAAAGGCAATTCCTAAAGCAGCAATTAGTGGGAACTGCACATTAAGTCCTATCCATTTAAAAATGCAAAGCCCTATTAAACAAATAACAAAAGAAACAATAACTAAAATAGCTTCTGCTTTTAATAAACAGCCAAGTGATTTTGTAATTTCTCGAATATGTTTTGTTAGTTTTTTTACCCATATTTCTGGAAAATGATGTTCTAATTGGTCTATCATATAAATTTTGTCAGTACATATAAAATATAAAGCTAATACGCTGATAACGGTATAAATACCAATAGCAGGTAAAGAAGTAAGCAAGTTTAAAAAATGAGTTAGTGCATTTTTTACCCAGTCTGCTATTGTTGATAATAGTTCTCTTCCGGAAGATTGCATTATTTCTACTATTTCATTTGGTACTTTTATTTTTGTAAAATCAATTTGAGATGTAATATTTGTAAATTGCTGAGAAATTTTTTCTACATATCCATTTAAACCACCTAATAAATTAGAAGATTCTGATATAAGAGCAAAAATTCCCCAAGTAAGAAGTCCAACTAAAAGTGAAAGTACAACGATAAATACTATAATAGCACTTGTCCTTCTTTTCCATTTAAAATGCTTCATGCAAAAGCGAATAATAGGTTCTATTAAAAGAGAAATAATAAATGCTACTAGAAATGGAATATAAAAAACAGCTAGTTTAAATGCTAAATATATGCCAATAATTGAAAATAGTAGGATAAATATTTTACGAAAAACTTTTGACCAATAATTCATATCAATTATCATATACTTTATCCTCCCTATTTCTTATAGTAATGTAATTTGAGTTTTTATTATTCTTCTACGCCATTTGTACTTAATTGCTAATTTTTTATGTATGAAGCTTCATAATTTATATTATGAAGCTTGTCTTAAAATTATTCTGCATTTTTGTCATTACATCCGCATATATTTTCTAAGGTATGACATACGTCTTGTGTGTTTACATTTTGGTTGTTACATAAATCACCTAATGTGATAATACCGATTACTTGGTTGTTTTCATCAATAACAGGAAGACGACGAATTTGCTCGTTTGACATTGTTTTTTGAGCTTGTTCTATTTCTTCTTCTGGACCACAACAACATACTTTACAAGTCATTATTTCACTTACAGGAGTTGTTGCAACGTCTTTATCGCATGCAATACTCCTTAAAATTACATCTCTATCTGTTACAAGTCCTACTATTTTTTTGTTGGTATCACATACTGGAATACAACCAACATGTTTATTACACATTAATTTAGCGCAATCTTTTATTGTGCTATCTGGTGTTAAATAAGCCACCTCATTACACATACAATCTTTTACTTTCATATTTTTTCCCACCTTTTTTTAAAATTTATGCATTTTTATTTTATGTATTTTTCATTTTTTTATACAATTTGAAATTACAAATTAGACCATTTTTTGGATTTTTTGCAAAATTTTACATAAATTTTAATTTTAGTATTGACATAAAAATAAATTTATGTTAGAATGTATTTCAGTTTTAAGATAAATCTTTATTGTAAGCCCCAGTAATTCAACAGGCAGAGCGAAACCACAAATATGATAAAATAGGTTTTAGTGTTAGAGGTTCGAATCCTCTCTGGGGCGTTAAAACGATTTTTTCGTTTTAAAAATTATTTACGGGCAATAGTGTTAATTGGATAAAACGTCACCCTGGAGGTGAAATTAGAGGTTCGAATCCTCTTTGTCCGATTCAGGTGCTTACTGGGTTGCATCTGATACTTTCGTAAGGAGAAGGAATCCTCCTTTCGCAGGAAACAGCAAGTAGATATTTCTACTTGCTGTTTCGCTTTTTAGTTATTTAGTTATAGTAAAAAGCTATTTCAAATAATTTCATAATCTCTATATGGTGGTCTTGGCTCTCCCGGAAATGGAGGTCTTGGATAAGGTGGCCTTGGACGTGGTGGTCTATTGGGAAAATTTCCACCTAATAACTGATTTAGAATTAAAATTCTAATTAAATCTCGCAATAATGGATTGTTTGGCCTTCTTTGCCTATTTTCTATTTGCGTATTTCTTTGCATTGTTTGGTTTGAAAATGCTTGATTTGCACTATTTCTATTAGAGTTTATCCTTACATTATTATTTGTTCTATTTTCTATTTCTGAATTTTGATTTCTATTTTCAATTTGAATATTAACTAAAATTTCATTATTATTTTCTACCTTTTGATAGACTTCTTCTACCATATTTTCTAATATTTCTCTTGTTACTGGCACAGTACATTTATTGCATACTTCACAAACAATAGGATTAAGAAGTTTATAAATCTCTGGATAACATTCTTCTAATTCTTTTGTATTTTGATTTGGCAAAATGTAATTTTGTGTTTCTTCTATTATATTTCTTTGATATGTATCTTGATTTTCTACTATTGGGTAACCTAACACACTTCTCATATAATCTTCATAGTTTTGATAATACATAAGTTTTCCCCTCCTCTATTCTTATGTATTATTGTATGCTATTCTTCTTGTTTTGGTGATTATATTCGAAGAAAAATTTTTTTGAGCACAAAAAAAGAGCTAACATTTTATTTGTTAGCCCCTATTCTTTTATTTAATTAAAATTTTATAAATTTTTTACAAATTCTTTAAATTTGTCACCACGCTCTGCAAAATTTTTAAAAGCATCAAAGCTTGCACTAGCTGGTGAAAGTAAAACCACATCCCCTACTTTTGCTTTTTTTCTTGCAAAATTAACTGCTTCCTCTAAATTTTTTACATAGCAAATTTCCACTTCTTTTTGAAGTTTTTGCATTGCATTTTGTGTAGCTTCTGCTATTTTCATGCTGGTTGGACCACATAAAATTAGAGTTCCTACTTTTTCTGCAATAGCTTCTCCTACCTCTTTATAATCTAAACCTTTATCAGAGCCACCTGCAAGTAATATGATATTTTCATCAAAGGCATGAAGTCCTGCAATGGTGCTTGCTGGGCTAGTTCCAATGGAGTCATTATAATATTTTACACCATCTAATTCACGTACAAACTCTAAACGGTGTTCTACACCATTGAATTCTTTAATGACTTTTATAGCAGTATCCACTGGAATAAAAGAAGATGTTACAGCAAGTGCAGCACAAATATTTTCGTAATTATGAATTCCTCTTAATTTAACTTCTGTTCTAGGAAGTAAATGTCTGCGAACACCATCCTCACAGTATTTAATATTTTCATCTGCTCTATCATAAATATAGCCATCTTGTAATTTTTCTTTACTACTAAAGAATATAACCTTTCCATTTGCTTCTTTTGCAAATGAACGTGTAATTTCATTATCGTAATTTAATACTAAAATACCATTTTCGTTTTGATGTTTAAAAATATTCTTTTTTGCTTCTTGATATTCTTCATAAGAACGATGAATATTTAAGTGATCTGGATAAATATTCGTTACTAAAGAAACATCTGGGCTAATATCCATATCCATTAGTTGAAAACTACTCATTTCCAAAATAACAAAATCTTCTGGTTTCATATCTTTAATTTGTGTAAAAATTGGTTTTCCAATGTTGCCACCTAAAAAACAAGTATGCCCTGTTTGTTTTAAAATCTCGTAAATTAAAGTGGTAGTTGTAGTTTTTCCTTCTGTTCCTGTAATTCCAATTGTTTTAGCAGGTGTTAATTTTAACACCATTTCAATTTCAGAAGTTAAAATTGCTCCTCTTTCTACTTCTTCTTCTATCTCTTTTATAAATGGCATAGCACTTGGAGAACGGAAAATAATATCAAAACCTTTTAAATTTTGTAGATTTCTTCTTCCAAAATAATAAGGAAAACGATATTGTTCCATTTTTCCAATGATGTTTTCATCAATTTCTGCTATGGTACGATTATCAAAAACGCTTACTTTTGCATTATGCTCGTAAAAATAGTCTAGCAAAGGAATATTGCTAACACCAATTCCAATAATGGCAATTTTTTTGCCTGCAATGAAACGATTAAATTCTTCTAATTTTTTGTTATAAAATTCCATACTTTTCCTTTCTAAAAATTTAAAAATTGATTAAAATAAACATTATAAATGATAATTTAAACTTTATTTTACTATAATTATACAGTTAATTTTAATTCCTCTATGTATTCACATACTTTATCTGTAGATTCTTCTACGTTTTTACAATCAGTTACATCAATTGGTATGGTTTTCTCTTGTAAAGTATAAAAACCTGCTTTTTCTTGCAATTCATCACGCTTTTTAATATGTTCTTTTAGTTCTTCTAAATCTGCATTTTCACCATATTGAATGGCTTTTCTTCTTACTCTTTCCTCTAATGAAGCTGTAATAAAAAAGTGATAATTCATCTCTGGATAAATAGTACTTAAAGCTCTTCCTGATAATATTACATTATATTTCTCTTTTAGTTCATTTATGAGATTTTTAGCGAAGATAAATAAATTTGTATTATCTGCACTTCCACCTGCAACAGATACAGCAAGAGATGCTTCCTGTGATTGTAATTTTTCTTCTTCTATTTTCTGACCTTTTACATATACAACCGTTTCTCTATTTTCTATTTTGATTTCAACTTGTAATAAGTCCATCATTTTTTTGATATCTATTTGTTCTATGTTTGATTGTAAACTTTTCATATTGTGTGCTAGTTCTTGATGTGCTTTCATAAATGCATAGATAATACCACGATATAAGTTTCCACCATGCAATACAATACTATTTGGCATTTTTTTCAATAATTCTCTACAAATGGAAGTTTTTCCACTTCCTACTAGTCCTTCTATTCCTATAACTATATGTTCCATTTTTATCATTCCTTTTCTTTTATATTCTAGAATTCCGTCTTTTTATAAACAAATTATAACATATTTTTTGTATTTGTAAAATAGGAATTCTTTGTTTTTTAATAGTTATAATTTGTATGTATAAATTTGTTTTATAATGTACACAATAAAACTAGATAAAAGAAAGGAAGGTGCTTTTTTATGTCAGAAAGAAATAACAACAATAATAACAGCCAAAAAAACAATAACAACAATGAAAAAAATAATCAAAACAATCAAAACAGAAATAACAACAATGAAAACAATAGCAATAACTGCAGATAGTTAATAAAATAAACCCCAGATAACAATATTTCATTGCTATGTGGGGTTTATTTCTTTTTTTTATTTTTGGAAAAATTTTTCTTATTTTGCTAATATAAAAATAAATATCGTGTATTTAGATTTGGTGTATTTGCATTATTTTTCCAAATACTTTTTCAAAAACTTTCCTGTGTAACTTTGTTCATTTCTTACTACTTGCTCTGGGGTTCCAACAGCAATTACTTGTCCGCCTTTGTCTCCCCCTTCTGGTCCTAAATCAATAATGTAATCGCAAGTTTTAATTAAATCTAAATTGTGTTCAATCACAATAATGCTATTTCCAGTATCAACCAAACGTTGCAAAATATCGACTAAACGATGAACATCCGCAATGTGAAGTCCGGTAGTTGGTTCGTCTAATATATAAAGTGTTTTTCCTGTTGGCTTTTTAGAAAGTTCAGTTGCAAGTTTTACTCTTTGTGCTTCTCCACCAGATAAAGTAGTAGAAGGTTGTCCGAAGTTTAATGTATCCTAATCCTACATCATACAAAGTTTGAATTTTGTTTTTAATACGAGGTAAGTTTTGGAAAAAGTCAAGTGCTTCTTCTACTGTCATATCTAATACATCTGAAATAGTTTTGCCTTTGTATTTTACCTCTAATGTTTCTTTATTGTAACGTTTTCCTTTACATACTTCGCAAGGTACATAAATATCAGATAAAAAATGCATTTCTATTTTTAGCACACCATCTCCAGAGCAAGCTTCACATCTTCCTCCTGGTACGTTAAAGCTAAATCTGCCTTTATCATATCCACGCATTTTTGCTTCATTAGTTCCGGCAAATAAGTCACGAATATAGTCAAAAACACCAGTGTATGTTGCTGGGTTAGAACGAGGTGTTCTTCCAATTGGAGATTGATCAATATTAATAATTTTATCTATATTTTCAATACCTTTTACTTCTTTACATTTTCCTGCTTTTACGTTTGAACCATTGATTTCTTTTTCCAACGTTTTATATAGCACTTCATTTACCAAGGTACTTTTTCCAGAACCAGAAACACCTGTTACACAAATAAATTGACCAAGTGGAAATTTGACATTGATATTTTTTAAGTTATGCTCTGTTGCTCCTTTTACTTCAATTGCTTTTCCATTTGATTTTCTTCTTTTTTCTGGTACATGAATTTGTTTTCTGCCACTTAAGTAATCTCCTGTAATAGAACCTTCTACCTTTTTAACTTCTTCGGCAGTACCGTTGTGCCATGACATAACCGCCATGAACGCCAGCTCCAGGACCAATATCAATAATTTGGTCTGCTGCATACATGGTATCTTCGTCATGTTCTACGACTAGCACGCTATTTCCTAAGTCGCGCAATTTCTTTAATGTAGCAATTAGTTTGTCATTATCTCTTTGGTGAAGTCCAATACTTGGCTCGTCTAAAATATATAAAACACCAGTTAAACCAGAACCAATTTGTGTTGCCAAACGAATACGTTGTGCTTCTCCTCCTGATAAACTTCCTGCACTTCTGGATAAAGTTAAGTAATCTAAGCCTACATCAATTAAAAATTGAAGCCTTGTATTTAATTCTTTTAGAATTTGGTCTGCTATCATAGCATCTTTTTTACTTAATACCAAAGAATTTAAATATTCTTTAATTTGCACAATTTGCATATCGGTTAGTTCTTTAATATTTTTACTTCCTACTTTTACTGCTAAACTATTTTTATTTAATCTAGAGCCATGACATTCTGGACAATCACTATCACTCATATACATTTCATAAAAATCACGCATACCTTGTGATTTTGTTTCATTGTGTCTTCTCTCTAATGTAGGAATAACACCTTCAAATGGTGAAGTAAACTTACGAATGCCAGCGTAGGATTCATATTCAAAATCAATTACTTCGCTTCCTGTTCCATAAAGAATCTTTTCTAGAAATTCTCTTGGCAATTTTTTTATAGGAACGTCTTTAATTTTGACACCATAATGTTTAGCAATACTTTCAAAATACATTTTTGCCATAGTATCGCCTTTTTTCATAGTGCTGGCGCCAAAAGCTTTTATACCATCATATAACGTTTTATTTTTATCAGGAACAATTAAATCTTCATCCATTTTCATTAAGAAACCAAGTCCAGTACAACTAGGACAAGCACCATAAGGATTGTTAAAAGAAAACATTCTTGGAGATAATTCTTCAAAACTAATGTTACAATCTGGACAAGCATAATTGCCGCTAAATAGCATTTCTTTCTGGTTTGTAGCATCTTCAATTAACACTAAATTATTTGCATTTTTTAAGGCAATTTCTACACTTTCAGTTAAACGAGAGCGAATATCTTCTTTAATTACTAATCTATCTACTACAAGTTCGATATTGTGTTTCTTCTTTCTGTCTAAATCTAAATCATCGGAAAGTTCTACCATATTGCCATCGACTCTAGCACGCACAAAACCTTCTTTTTGGTAGGCTTCTAATTGTTTTACAAATTCACCTTTTTTGCCACGAATAATAGGTGCTAACACTTGAATTTTTGTGCCTTCTGGCAATTCTAAAATAGCATCCACCATTTGGTCTATGGTTTGTTTTTCAATTTTCTTACCACAATTTGGACAATATGGCACCCCAATTCTTGCATATAACAAACGCAAATAATCATAAATTTCAGTCACTGTTCCTACGGTAGAGCGAGGATTTTTAGAAGTCGTTTTCTGGTCAATAGAAATAGCTGGTGATAGACCATCAATATACTCTACTTCTGGCTTTTCCATAAGCCCTAAAAATTGCCTTGCATAAGAAGAAAGACTTTCTACATATCTTCTTTGCCCTTCTGCATACAATGTATCAAATGCAAGAGAAGACTTTCCGTGAGCCAGAAAGACCAGTTAAAACAACTAATTTATCTCTTGGAATTTCTAAGTTAATATTTTTTAAATTATGCTCTTTTGCTCCTTTTATTATAATTTTATCATTCACTTTAATTCCCCCCCAGGTACCATTGGGGACGTTTCCTTTTGGTATATCTGTCCCTTTTGGTACATTTATAATTGTAATAATGATAATATAAAATTTGAAAAAAGCGTATTGAAAGTGATTGAGCTTAGAAATTATTAATAAATTTTGTGGAAAGAGTTCATTTTTAATGGAAGGGTGCCACAAAATTTATTTAGAATTTCTGCGATAAATCAGCTTGAATGAGCATTTTTGAAAATTTTATATTATCAATATTACAAAAATATTCATTAGGGACAGATATACCAAAAGGAAACGTCCCCAATGGAACATATTTATTATACAACATTTTATATTCAAAAACAAGAGTTTGGTAAAAATTGTCTTTTTTTGTATTTTTTATATTTTTGTTTACATAGTACAAAATTTGTGATATAATATTTCCATATTAACTATACACTATAATAAGAATCGAATTTGATTCTTTATTTAATTTTTCTATCATAGGAGGATAACATTATGGCAATAGTAACAACAGTAGAAGAAAAATTGTATTCAGAGGCAGAGTTTGGTTTGTTTTTTGCCTATCAAAAAATTACAAAAACAAAGGCAAACGAACTTCGGACTAACGGGTTGCAAGTAGCAGATTGTAATGATTCAAGAAGTTTTCCAAGACTCCACTATATTTCGTGGAAGAATGCTAAAGTAGATTGCGAAGATATTTCTTCTTTAGATGAAAAATCTGATGAATATACTTTAGCACAAAAACTCTGGATTGTATCTATGAAAAATCAACCAAAAAATTGATAGAATTTTTTTATTTCTATCTGCTATGAAAACAAAATAATAGGAGGATAACTTTATGAAGGAAAATCGGAAAACATCTGGTAAAGTAGACAAATCAGCAAAGAAACTGGCAATTTTATCTGTGGCTTGTAGTTATGCTTTTATGTGTTTGCTTCTTACTATCTCTCACTTTAAATTTTTTAAATTGTATTTTAGTGTACCAGAAAATACAATATTAACTTTTTTAAGTGAATACGGATATCAGATTATCTCATTTATTATTTTTTCTTTTTTGTTTGTAGTAGGCTTTTATCATCTTTTTAAATGGTCCTCACAGAGTTCAATCTATTATAAGACTGCAGCAGATTTTAACAAGGAACTGGTAGAAAAGAACTTATCTTTAGACCTTCCTAAAAAAGTCAACCTAACTCATTATAGTAAGTTCTTTATCACTTTTGACCAAAGTATGGATACTTTTTCTTTTTGGTGTCAATTATCTGAAGAAACTTGCTTTGATGTAGTTCAAAGAGCAAATCTGCTTGCTTACTTAGAGTTGATGGATAAGGTTGAGTACGAAGCTGTTTTGAATTCGAATGACAACAACAGAATTGACATCTATCGTAAATTTCAGACAGATGAAGACACAATCTTTGATGATGTTCAAAAACGAGCATTTCTTGGATACATTATCAAAAAGGCATTTACCACCTATTGCGAAATTGCAGAACCTAAAAATTCATAGTATTAAAGAACGAGCAGATTTTCTGCTCGTTCTTACTATTTAAAAAATTATTTATCTCTATTTGCACTTTGTGCCTGGCACTCCTACTACAGTAGAGTTTTCTTCTATATCTTGTAATACCACTGAATTTGCCCCTATCTTTACATTATCTCCTATTTTAATTGGTCCGAAGAACCTTTGCCCCACACCCTACAATAACATTATTTCCTAAATCTGGGTGCCTTTTATTTTTATCTTTTCCTGTTCCTCCTAAAGTAACATTATGATAAATTGTACAATTGTCTCCAACAGTAGCAGTTTCTCCTATTACAATTCCCATTCCATGGTCTATAAATAGTTTTCTTCCAATTTTTGCTCCAGGGTGAATTTCAATTCCTGTTAAAAATCTTGCTAGTTGAGAAACAAGTCGAGCTAAGAAAAATAATTGGCACCTATACAAAAAATGTGCTATTCTATGCAATACTAAAGCGTGAAAACCCGGATATAAAAATACAACTTCTATTATACTTCTGCATGCAGGGTCTTTTTCTTTTATATTTTTAGCGTCTTCATATAGTTGTTTTAATACATTCATTTTTATCACCTATTATACTATATGAAAAAATGAAAGATTTGGGACGTGTCCAAATCTTTCATTTTATAGCATAATATCTTCTTTTTTATATTCTTCTGGTTTTAATCCAAATCTAGTTCTCATGTAATCTAATACTACAACCATAATAGCAAGGAAACTTAATCCAGTTAATAGAAAAGTAATAGATGCACTATTATAATCTAATACAATTCCTCCTAAAATAGCAAGCACACTTGCAATAATAGCTCCAAAAAATTCGTATGTAAATGTAACTTTATTTCTTTTTTCAGGCGAAGTAAAATTTTTAGTATATTTTGTTTCAAAAATATACCAATTTGAAGTACATATATTTTGTATTGCGTACATTAGTAGCACAATAGGAATGATATAACTTCCTTGAAAATAAACTGAAATTATACCAACTACTAAGCAACTTGCAATATAAGTTAGAGAAAGAAATGATAATGTTCTGTTTTTAAATTTCTTTTCTATTTTATCTTTTAAAGATAATGATAAGCCTCCTATAAAGGTAATAATAGCAAAAATAATAGAAAATTGTTCTGGTGTAATTTGTAAATCAGTTAGTAAGTCTCCTCGACATGTTCCGATAATTTCAATTAATCCTGTAAATACAGCACCAAAAATAATAAATGATTTCATTCGTTTAGATTTCAAAATAAATTTAATAGTTTGTTTCAAATCTACTTTATATTCTTGTAATATTGCTTTCATACCCTTTCTTTCTATTTCTGCACCTACTTGATAAATATCTTTAAATTTCAAAGAAATCAAGGTTGAAATAATAATAAAACTTAAGCAGACAATCATTGGAATATAGTTGTTAATTACAAATAAGTAACCTGCTAATAAAGAACATATTCCATCAAAAATATAATAGTATTTTCCACCTTTACTATCAAGTTTTGAAAATAGACCTTCTCCTCCTTTTGTAGATACTGAATCATATAAAAGATTGGTTTCTGCTATTGTTTTCATATTGTAGCCAAGAGAAAAGATTAAATTGGCTATAATAATACTCCATACTCCTGGCAAAAAAATAAGTATTAGTATATATAAAACTTCAAATAAATTTCCTACAATAATACCTTTTCTTCTTCCTAAAAAATCGATTAAAGCTACTGCCGGTATGAACATCACAACAATAAAAATTTGATATAAACCGCTAATCATTAAAACTTGAGAAGGTGTAATTTGTTTTGTTATAGTATAAAATAGAAATTCAATAGAATAAAAACATAATAAATCCCATGAAAACATTTTATAAATAGGATATAATTCTGCATTTTTTCTTTTTAATTTATTTAGTTCTTTTCTACTTTTTGTTTCTTTTGTTTCTTCTTTTACCATTTTGTTTTTCCTTTTTTACTTTTTTCATTTTTTTATTTTATAAATTAAGGTAAAAATTATTTTAATTAAAAAACTAATTTTTTATGTTTGGAAAGATTTAGACGCGTCCCAAATCTTTCCAAATTTTTTTAAAATTCCATTTTTTCTTCTAGCCAAGAGGTTAAGTCTTCTATTTTTACTCTTACTTGTTCCATAGTATCTCTATCTCTTATTGTTACTGATTCATCTTCTAATGTGTCAAAGTCAATCGTTACACAATAAGGTGTTCCAATTTCATCTTCTCTTCTATAACGTTTTCCAATAGAACCTGCTTCGTCATAATCACACATAAATTTCTTAGATAACTTAGTATAAACTTCGTCAGCTTTTTCGCTTAATTTTTTAGAAAGTGGAAGAACTGCTACTTTATATGGTGCTAAGGCTGGATGTAAATGTAACACAATTCTTGTATCTCCTTCTGCGATTTCTTGTTCTTCATAAGCATTGCAAAGCATTGCTAAGAAGATTCTATCTACTCCAACTGCTGGCTCTACACAATAAGGAACATATCTTTCGTTGGTTTCTGGATCTAAATAGGATAAGTCTTCATTAGAAGCTTCAATATGTCTTGATAAATCGTAGTCTGTTCTATCTGCAATACCCCATAATTCTCCCCATCCAAATGGAAATAAAAATTCAATATCTGTTGTTCCTTTACTATAGAAAGAAAGTTCTTCTTTTGAATGTTCTCTTAACCTTAAATTTTCTTCTTTTATTCCCAAACTTACAAGCCAATTTTTGCAGAAGTTTTTCCAATATTCATACCATTCTAAGTCTGTTCCTGGTTTGCAGAAGAATTCTAGTTCCATTTGTTCAAATTCTCTCGTTCTAAATATAAAGTTACCAGGGGTAATTTCATTTCTAAAAGAACGTCCCATTTGACCAATTCCCATTGGCATTCTTCTTCTAGTCGTACGAAGCACATTTTTGAAATCTACAAACATACCTTGGGCTGTTTCTGGTCTTAAATATACTTCTGATTTTGCATCTTCGGTAACTCCCATAAAAGTTTTAAACATTAAATTGAATTTTCTAATTTCTGTAAAATCTTGTTTTCCACAATTTGGACAAGGAATGTTGTTTTCTTTAATGTATTCTACTAATTGCTCATTGCTCCAACCATCTAAGCCAGAAATTTCTTTTCCGTTTTGAAAGCCCCATTCTTCTATTAGCTTATCTGCTCTATGTCTTGTTTTACATGCTTTACAGTCAATTAAAGGATCTGAAAAACCTCCTACGTGACCTGTAGTTACCCAAACTTGTGGATTCATTATAATAGCTGCATCAATTCCAACATTATATTTATTTTCGGTAATAAATTTTTTCCACCAAGCATCTTTAATATTCTTTTTTAATTCTGCTCCAATTGGTCCATAATCCCAAGAATTTGCTAAGCCTCCATAAATTTCGGAGCCTGGGTAAACAAAACCTCTATTTTTACATAAAGAAACTAATTTTTCCATTGTTAATTCTGACATTTTACTTTTCTCCTTTTTTCTGGTTTCAAAATAAAATTATTTTGTTTTATTTTTTATTTTAAATCTTTATTTTTCTATATTTTTGAATTTTTATTTTTAATTCTTTATTCTAATTTCTTGGTCCAACATATAACATACCAGCTAATTTTGAAATTGGCATAGATTGTAAGTAAACTGTTCCTGGCCCTTCTACTGTTGTTAAAAATAGACCTTCTCCTCCAAATACAATATTCTTAAGTCCTGGAACTGTTGTAATATCTAGTTTCACAGAAGATGTCATAGCAGCTACATAACCATTATCTACTTTTAATTTTTCTCCTGCTTCTAATTCTTTCTTTATAACTTCTCCATCTATCTCAAGATATACTTTTCCTGGTCCTGTAATTTTTTGCATAATGAAACCTTCACCACCAAAGAAGCCTGCTCCTAATTTTTTTCTAAAATGCATAGCAATATCTACTGTGCTTTCTGCACATAAGAAAGCCCTTTTTTGAGCAATAATTGTTTCTCCTTCTGCTAAATCAAATTCTAATACTTTTCCAGGAAAAGAAGATGAAAATGCAATTTCTACATCATCCTTTTCTGCTGTATAGATGTTCATAAATAAAGATTCCCCTGCTAAGGCTCTACCAAGTCCCTTCATAATACCACCATTAGTTGATGTTGTCATTTTGATGCCTTCGTCCATCCAACTCATTCCACCTGTTTCTGTTACAATACTTTCCCCTTTTTTCAATTTACATGTTACTACTGGTAAAGAATCCCCTAATATTTTTGCTTCCATAGTTTCCCCTTTCTTTTTATAAAACTTATTTTATAAATTTTTATTTTATAATTTTTCACTATGATTTGTTAGTTTTGATAAAATATTTTCAAAATCATTCTTATTATATAGCAATATTGTGAAAAAGTAAACTATTTTTGTGGATAATTCTATTAGGTGTTATATTACAAATTTATTACAAAGATGATAAAAAATAAGTATTTTTGACCAGATTTTTATACAAAATGGATACTTATATTACAATTTTATTACAAAAACTATTGACTTTCTTATAAATATTTCAAAATTATTTCAAAAATATTTCATTTATTTTGCATTATGTTACTGATTTTTATTTTATTAGTTTTCACATAAAAATGTGGAAAATGTGGATAACTTTGTTGATAACCAATTAACAAGCATTTCAGGTTTTACTTTTTACACAATTATTTTTTTTGATATTCTTTATGAAAACTTTAATTATTGTTACCAATTTTATGATTACTACAAGTGATACATTAGAAACGTTTTTGTATCAATGATACATTGGATACGTTCCCTTTTATATCATTTGTACTAAATATCTATAATATGTTTGTAATTGCATAAAAGAAGAACTTTCTAAATATATAAAAAATAAGGAGGGGTGTCCCCAGCGTTCCATTTTGGAACGAAAAGGGGCGTCCCTCCTGTTCTACTTATTGTTTTTTATAAAATTCCATGAGTCTTTGCACATATCTTCTAATGTTTTTTCTGCTTTCCAACCTAATTCTTTTTCTGCTTTTTCTGGGTTAGAATAACAAGTTGCAATGTCTCCTTCTCTTCTTGGTGCTATTTTATATGCAACTTTTTTGCCTGTTGCTTTTTCAAACGCTTTTACCATATCCAAAACGCTGTAACCTGTTCCTGTTCCTAAATTGTAGATAAATAGTCCTTGTTTTTCTTTGTTTAGTTTTTCTAATGCTTTTAAATGACCTTTTGCTAAATCTACTACATGAATATAATCTCTTACTCCTGTTCCGTCTGGTGTTGGGTAGTCGTTTCCAAAAACAGATAATTCTGGCAATATGCCTGCTGCTACTCTAACGATATATGGCATTAAATTATTTGGAATTCCTTGTGGTTCTTCTCCAATTAGTCCACTTTCATGAGCTCCTACTGGGTTAAAATAGCGTAAAATTGCTATATCCCATGTTGGATCTGATTGATACAAGTCTTTTAAGATTTGTTCAATATATAATTTTGTGGTTCCATAAGGATTAGTTGTTCCACCTATTTTACAATCTTCGGTTAGAGGTATTCTTTCTGGCTCTCCATATACAGTTGCAGAAGAACTAAATACAAATTTTTTAACATTATATTTTCGCATTGTTTCTAATAAAACAAGTGCTCCGGAAATATTATTGGTGTAATATTCTAATGGCTTTTTGACTGATTCTCCTACTGCTTTAAATCCTGCAAAATTTAATACACTATCGATGCTTGGATTTTCTTCAAATACTTTTTCTAAAGCGATTCTATCTAAATAGTCTATTTCATAAAATTTAAAATCTTTTCCTGTTATATTTTTTATAGCTTCTAATGCTTGTGGCTTACTATTCGAAAAATTATCTATAATAATTACATCCTCGTTTGCATTTAATAATTCAATGACTGTGTGGCTTCCTATATAACCTGCACCACCTGTTACTAATATTGACATTTTGATTTCCTCCTTGTTTATATTTTATAATTGTCTAGTCTTTAAGAATGAAAAATTTATTATTTTATATCTTTTTTAAATTAAAAATTTATATAACTTTTTTATTAAAATTTACTTTTTATATAAATTTTGATATATTTTATAATCTCTTACTATTTTTCTAACATAATTGTTTGTTTCTTTATAAGGAATATTTTCTAGGTCAGAACCATCTTTTTTAATAATTCCTTGTTCAATCCATTTATCTACATTTCCCATACCTGCATTATAGGCTGCAAGTGCCAAATATGAATTACCTTCATAATGTTTTAAAAGGAAAGCATAATATTTAGTTCCTATTTTAATATTTTTTTCTGGATTATATAAAGCCTCTTTTACAACTACTTCCTCTCCTATTTCATTTGCCATTTCAATAGCAGTTGATTCCATAAGTTGCATAAGTCCTATTGCTCCACTTTTTGACTGAATATTACGATGGAAATTACTTTCTACTTTAATAATTGCAAAAATCAAATATGGATCTATATCATTTTCTTGTGCACAAGAATAAACATATTCACTATATTCTAATTTATATATTTTTTTCATAAACCAATTTTGTGGTTTGAAAATAAATATAACAATAATAAGGAAAAGTAACACAGCTACTACAATTATGCCTTTTTTCTTTTTCAAATTAATTTCTCTCCTTTTTATTTTTTTCTTCTTTTGTAATTAATCATTTTAACTTACAATAAATATTATTAATTTTGAATAAATCGCGTAGCGACCAAACGTAGCGCAAGCGAAGTGCGATTGGAGCAACCTTTCATATTATTTAATATAAAAAAGAAAGGTTGCGACAACAAGATTTATGAAAAATTAGATAATATTTGTTGTAAGTTTATAAAATGATACTAATTAAAAATTTTATTTTGCCTCATACCAATTGTTTGCCTCTGTTACTTCTACCTCTAATGGAACTGATAAACTAATTGCATTTTCCATTGCATTTTTTAAAATTTCTTTTGCTTTTTCTTTTTCTTCTATTTTCACTTCTAAGATTAGTTCGTCATGTACTTGCAAAATAATTTGAGCATCTAAATTTGTTTCTTTTAATTTTTGATTTAAATTTACCATAGCAAGTTTCATAATATCGGCTGCTGTTCCTTGAATTGGTGTGTTCATAGCTGCTCTTGCACCAAACTGGCGAACCATATAATTGTTCGATTTTAACTCTGGTAAATATCTTCTTCTATGAAATAGCGTTTCAACATAGCCTTGTTCCTTCGCCTTTTCTACAATTTCGTTCATAAAAGTTTGAATTCCACTATATTTTTCCAAATATTGGTCAATATATTGTTTTGCTTGTTTTCTAGAAATTCCTAATTGTTCTGCTAAGCCAAAGTCGCTAATGCCATATACAATTCCAAAATTAACTGCTTTTGCAGCACTTCTTTGTTCTTTTGTTACCTCTTCAATAGGAATGCCTAAAACCTTGGAGGCTGCTTGTCTGTGGATATCTTCTCCATCTTTAAATGCTTGTAACATTTGCTCGTCTTGTGATATATGTGCTAAAATTCTTAACTCAATTTGTGAATAATCTGCATCGATAAAAATATATCCTTCTTTTGGCTTAAAGACTTTTCTTAACCTTTTTCCTAATTCAAAACGGGTTGGAATGTTTTGCAAATTTGGCTCAGTTGAGCTAATTCTACCTGTTGCTGTAACTGTTTGATGAAAATAAGAATGAATACGTCCTGTTTTTGGATTCACATAAGGAAGTATTCCTTCTACATAAGTAGAATTTAACTTCATTAAACTTCTATATTCTAATATTTTTTCTACAATAGGATGTTCTCTTTTTATTTTTTCTAAAGTATCTACATCAGTAGAATAGCCTTTTTTTGTCTTTTTCGAAGTAGTTAATTTTAGTTTTTCAAACAAAATAGTACCTAATTGTTGAGTAGAATTGATATTAAATTTCTCTCCTGCTAATTCATAAATTTCACTTGTTAATTTCTCTATTTGTGCTTTTAATTCTTCTCCAAAAGAAATTAATTCTTCTTTATCTAAATACATTCCATTGTATTGCATTTTAGCAAGCACTTCTACAAGTGGCATTTCAATATCATTAAATAATGCTAAAGCATTTGCTTCTTCTAGCTTTTCTTTTAATATTTTTTCCAAGATTGCCATTTGATAAACAAGAAGGCTTCTTTCTTCTTTTCTTGCATCAGTAGTTAAAGTGTTATTTGTTTCAAATAAGTTCATCTGCTTGTTTTCATTTTGTGAAATACCTTTTTTTGCTAATACTTCGTCAATATCCATTCCTACATATTGGCTAATTAAACTCTTTAATTGATACTGATTGGTTGTAGGGTTTAAAAGATAAGCTGCAATTTCAATGTCAAAATAAAGATTTTGCTCTGTAATATTTTGCTCTTTTAATAGAACATAATCTTCTCTTAGGTGATAACCTACTTTTTGAACCTTTTCATCTTCCATGATTTCTTTTAGGACTTGAATATCATTTTCATTTTCTATATTACTATCATATACTACATTTTTTAGAAGTAGACTAAAAGAAACTATTTTCTTATGAATTCTTTTTTCGGATTCTTTTTCCTCTACTTTGTCTAAATAATAAACTAATTTTCCTTCTTGTTTTACTTGTTGTAATACTTCTTTCATTTCTTGTGAAGTAAGCGCTATTTCTTTTGTTTCAAAATTTTGAGTTTTTTCTTTTTCTTCAGAGATTTCATTTCTTTCTTCTCCGGCTTAAAGAAAAACGTTCAATATAGCGATTAAATCTTAATTTTTTAAATTTTTCATATACTTTTGGCTTGTCCCATTCTTTGATTTTTAAGTCTTCTATAGTTTGTTCAATAGGAACTTCTAAATTAATAGTTCCTAGTGTTTTAGAAAGAAATGCTAAGTCTTTATTTTCTAGCATTTTTTCTCTTGTTTTTCCTTTAATGGTTTCTGCTTTTCCTTGTTCTAGTTCTTCATAAATTTTTTCAATGCTTCCGTAAGTTTGAATTAGGCTAAGTGCTGTTTTTTCTCCTACGCCTGGAACACCCGGAATATTGTCGGAAGTATCTCCTTGTAAACCTTTTACTTCAATAAGTTGCACAGGCTCTAATCCATAAACTTCTTTTATTTTATTTTTGTCAAAGTCTTCTACTTCTGTTTTTCCTGCTTTTGTTCTAGGAATACGAACGATAATATGGTCTGATGTTAATTGGAAAGTATCTCTATCTCCAGATAGAATAGTAACTTCTAAGCCTTCTTTTTCTCCTCTTTTGGAAAGTGTTCCTAGTACATCGTCTGCCTCATAGCCTTCTTTTTCAATAATAGTAATATTCATATCTTTCAATATTTCTTTTATAATTGGCATTTGAGAAGCAAGTTCATCTGGCATACCATGGCGATTTGCTTTATACCCTTCGTACATTTTATGTCTTGCTGTTGGTGCTTTCAGGTCAAAGGCAACTGCTATATATTCTGGTTCTAAATCTTCTAATATTTTAAATAGTATTGATAAAAAGCCATATACCGCATTAGTATAGGTTCCATCTTCTGTCATTAACATTTTGGAACCCATAATGCCATAAAAAGCTCTATTCATAATACTATTTCCATCTACTAAAACAAGTCTTTTCAAAGCGTTTTCTTCCCTTCTTATTTTATTTATGATTTATTGTGATTATAAGTATTATATCATAACTACTTATTTTTCATTTTATTTACAATTACTAAAACAAACATTACTACAGTAAATATGATTAGTATTTTCTCTATAAGATAACTTTCTCCTGTTTGTGGTATTACGTTTGGTGCAACTGTATTATCTTTATTTTGTAAATTATTTTCTTCTGGTTTTGTTGTTTGTGGAGTATTTTTATTAGGTTCATTTTCATTTGGTTTTGTTTGTTCTGGACTATTTTTATTAGGTTCATTTTCATCTGTTTTATTTTCTCCATTATTTGGATTATTTTGCTCTTGCTTATCTAAATCGTCTTTTTCTGGCTGTTTATATTCTTCTAGCATTACTTTCATATATGCTATTTCTAATTCATCTAAATCTTTATTATTTTTTTGATATGTAAAAGTTTTAGTAGCCATAAAATTTTCATTTTTTATTGTTAATGTGTACTCTTTTCCATATTCTAATCCATAGAAACTAATAATATGTTCTTCTTTTTCATTATGATATCCATGTATAGGTTCAAATGTAGTATTGTTAATAGTAACTGTTGCCTCTTTTACATTAATATTTTTTCCATTTATATAAGGATATACTTCTAATTCATATTTATTTTCAATTCCTGTTTTTGTATCTCTTTCTAATAATTCAAGTAGTGGTTTATAATAATGGTATGATATTCCTAAATTTTCATAATTATATTTTTGCTTTATTGCATTTAAAGTATCTATACATTTTTGTAAGCCATCAGGATAAAATGTGTCTTCTTCTCCTACTGTACCATATTTAGGATTTTGAACTTCTGCTATTGATACTATTTTTATATTATGCTTTTTTGCTATTTCGACTTCCTCATCTATATTCTCCATAATTGTTTCTTTAAAATAGTTCATAAAAGCGATATGGTCATAGTTATAATTCATTAAATCTTCCAATACTTCTTCTGACAATTTATTTAACCATACTGGAAGAGCCATTGAATATTCAAGTCCATGGTTATTTGCATAATCACAGCATTTTTTTGTATTTTCTGTAAAAATTTTGAATAATTCTAATTGTCTATCATAATCACCGCTTTGATAGTCATCTGTTAAATAAAATTCTACATCTAAGCTAACGCCTTTTAATTTATATTCTAAAATTTGGTTAAGTTTATATGCTTGATTAATTAAACTTGTTACGTGATTCATATCTCCTGTAGTAAGCCAATCTCTTGCTCCATCTAATAAAAATACATCTAAATTATATTGTTTTGCAAACTCCATAATTTGTTTTAGCCTGTCAATTTCTGAATTATTAGAAGGTTTTTGAATATATAAGGTATTTACTTTTAAATATTCTACTTCGTCTTTTAATTTTGATAGATTAAAATCTCCTATCTCCCAACAATATAATGAAACTATTTGCTCATTGTCTTCTTTGGCCAATACTGTTGTTGGAAAAGAAATAATACTAGTATATATTATTGCTATTAAAAGTATTAGCATTATTTTTATTTTTATATTATGAAACATAAATATATTTCTCCTATTCATTTTTTAAATCTTCTGCTTTGTACACATTATAACCTTCGTAATTATAACTTGCATCTATGCCTTTCATATAAACTTCTCTATCATTTATTTTATCTGTTAAGGCTTCTTTTAATAAAAATTTTATTTCTATATCTTTTTCTATGTGGGTTTTATATCTATCTTCCTCCGAAAATACACAACCACAATACTTTTGCATATATAAACCAAGTTCTCTTGCTTTTGCTTGTCCTTCTCTAAAACCAACACGAAAATCACGATACAAAAAGTTTAAACCATACTCTTTTGCTATTTTTTCTCCCATTTCTTTTAAAAGTTCATGCTTTTGGTAAGGGCTTACAAGTAGAGTAGTGGTAATAGTGTCAAAACCATGTTCTTTAGCATATTTTGCAGTTTGCTCTAAACGAACTTTGTAACAATAATTTTGGCAACGATTTGGTAAATCGGATATTACATTTTTGCAAAATTCATCTAAACCATATTCATCTTTAAAAATGGCTTCTACTCCTATTTGCTTAGTATATTCTTTTAAGCAGTCTCTCCTTGCTTTATATTCCATATAAGGGTGAATATTTGGGTTATACCAAAAAATAGTCGGCTCTATGCCCTCGCTTCTTAAAGAATCTATACAATATACGCTACATGGAGCGCAACAAGTATGCATTAATAATTTCATTTTTGTTATCTTCCTTTTCTATGTAAATTTTTATTGTATTTTACCTATTTATGATATTTTGCAAAAATTCCTGCCTCATTTTGATACAGAATTTCTATATGTTTTGTATTTATTAAATAATATATTATTTGATTTGGTACTTCTTTATTTAATACTACTAAATATTGGTATTTTCCATTATTCCAATTTTCTATTTTTTCTAATATATTAGGAAAAATTGTGTCATAGTATCCTGTTAATGCTTGTAACCACCTTTCTTGAGTATTAGTTCCAACAAATAAAAAATCTTTTCTTTCTTTCCATTCATTTTCAAATTCCTTTTCAGATACTGCTAATATATTTAACTCTTCTTTTGAAACAAAAGGAGTATCTAATAACATATTAGTTTTATTAAAGGTGTATATTTGCATTATATCACTTACGCTTTCTTTTTCTTTTCCCTCTGGCTGAATATAAGAATTTATAAAAATGCAAGATAAACAAAAAGAAAATAAATAAAAGAAAACAAATCCATTAGCTAAATATCTTTTCCAGTTATTTTGTTTCAATAGTTTTATTATACCACAAATATTGGTAAAAAATAGTAAAAACCACAATATGTAATAGTTTTTATAAAAATAATATTGAGAACATAATTTTAAATAAGTACCTAACGCTACTAATACAAAAAATACTGTAAATAATGTATAAATACTTTTTTCAAATACTTTACCTTTTTCTTTCATTATACTAATTAAATAATAAATAGTAAATGGTAAAAATAAAATTATATTTGACCAATTATTTTTATAAATCCATCCATCTAGCTGAATTCCTAATACAGTAGTTTCTTTTGCTCTTTCTATAATACTTATATGACTTCCCATAAGTCCTGTTACAATAAGAGCCACTAAAACAAATAAGAAAAATTGTATTTTATTTCTATTATTTTTATATTCTGCAATTAAGTATATTAATTCTGCTAAATATACTACAGGGCAAAATAAGCAATAAGAAAAAATTAATCCTAAGTTAAAAAGTGATAATATAAGTATTTTATACATTTCTTTTATTTCTTTATTTGGCATAATATGTAGGAAAAACTCAAAAATAGCCATAAAGTATAGAATTCCAATTAGTAGATAATGAAATCCACTAATAAATGCATTTAAAGGATATCCTATCATATAAAAAATAAGAAATAAAATACTAATTATTGATTTATCTTTAATGCAAAAATATCCTACCACTCCTATTAGAAAATAAATACAAGCTTCCCACAAAATATAGATTCTATATAATGAAATACTCCCCATCCATGGTCTTAGTATTTTAAATAAAATTCCTACATTCACATAGCCCATTGGCATCTGTGAAGTTGCAGTAGTAGAATTTTCTTTTACTTTATGAAATAATGCTGTATTTTCCGAAAATTCTCTTGCTGCTTTATAATGTTGCATTGCATCCATACTAAGATAACGAATTCTTGTAAGAAAACGAAAATTAATTGCAACCATTAAAAGTACAACAAATAATATGATACAAGTAATTAAAATGTCTTTTTTACTAATATAATATTTTTGTATTTGCATCTTTTTTATTGTATATGCAATTATAATTATGCTTAATATAAAATTAATAATCGAAAGACTTGTTAAGGTAATTGGTATATTAACAAAGGTCAAGCAATAACATACTAGCGTATTATACGCTAATATTCCAATAATTAATATAACTAATGTTTTTATTATATTTATTTTTTCTTTTGTTTTTGGAACAAATATAAGCAAAAGAAATAATAAAATGCTAGAAATACAATACAACATAATTTTACCTACTCCATTTTTTCTGTGCTACACTTTTTCTTTTTATTTCATTTGCTACAAATAAAATTGCTAGTGTAAATATCATAATCATTAAATAAGGAATTCCTACTGTTTCATCATCTACTTTAGTTGCATAAGTAATAGCATAAGAGTTTATGGCTCCAAGTGATAAATATAGGCTTGCTCGAATCATTTTTGCCTTTTGCCATATTAACGTTGGAAATAGCCAAATAATATACCATGGGTTAAAGTTTGTAATTAAAATAAAGGTAAAAATTAGTAAGAAGTTTTGGTATGTTTTCATTGTATTTCCAAAAGTAATAGTTTTTTGTTTATTTACAAAAAGCTTAAATATAATTGCAAAATAGATTATTGCAAAAATTCCTAACGCAAATATTTTTAAAATAGATAATATTGTTTCATTTCCTTGTAATAAATACCATAGTATTAAAAAGATAGAACGTCCATATTTATTTTGTTGAACAAAAATACCAGAAAATACTTGTAAATCTCGTACATAAATTAAATAGAATACTGCTAGTAAAGCAACAAATTCTATAGCATATATTATAGTTTTCTTTATTTTGTAAGAAAGTTCTTCTTTTCTTAATGCATAACAAATAAGAAATGGTAATAATAAAATGCTTAAATATTTTATACCTGTTGCAATTGCAATACTTGCAACTGCAAGTGCTATATTATTTCTGTTTTTTACAAAATAAATTGCAAGTAAAATAAAAAATACTAAGAAAATATCATTATGCACGTTAGATAAAAATTCAAACAATATAAATGGATTCAATCCAAATAATGCCACAAAAAATTTCTTTTTAGTTATTTTATGTATTAATACATTGCACCCCATAAATATTAAAAAAGATGCAATTTTAAATATAAATAGTGCAAGTGTAATGTTTCCAAACGAAAAAGAAGTAAAAAACCTGCATAGTAGGCTCCAAACTGGACCATATACTACTGGCTCCTCTCTCCAACACCTTGCCACTTTTCCTAACATTTCGTCTAAGCCATGCTCATTTGTAACGTCTTGCACAGAAGTATAATAAGGGTTTTCATGGTAATGTGAATCCACCCAACCATTTCCAATATATGAATAAACATCTAAACTTGTTGTAGGAATAATAATGCTAAATAAAATTCCTACTATTGCAATAAAAATAAACATTTTCTTTTTATTTTGAAATACTTTATTTACATTTTTTAATATAGCAAAATATAAGAAAAATAGAGTAAAAAATAAAGCAAGATAAATAAGTGCATTCATATAATAGTGTGCCATATTGTTTCCTTTTGTAAATGTGTAAGTAAATACTTGTGTAAAATAATATACTGTTTTATTTTTTATAAGATAATTTATAGAAGGAATGGCAAATAAAATGCTGAAATATAAATAGCATATTGTTAATAATGGTATAATTTTTGTATTTTTCTTTGCTTCCATTTTTTAATTCCCTTCTTATCTTAATTTTGAATCTGTTTGTATATTTTAGCGTGCTCTGTAGAATATAATAAATTTGCATTTTCTAATTGGCAACCATCTTTTACTGTTTTATATGTATCTGAATTTTCAAAACATACTAAATAAGATATTTCACCTTGATTCCATTTTCGTATATATTCCCAGTGGTTCGCCTTTTCTAAAGGATAACGATTGTAATATTGAAACATAGAGCGAATCCATGCTTCTTGCATAAAATCTCCGATAAATAAAATATTGTTTTCTTCTTTGTCTAATAAATTATTTTCTTTAATATAAGCAAGAATTTTAATATCATCTTGAATTAAATTTTCTTTTGCCTCTATTAAATAAAGGTTTTCTTCATAAATATCAAATATTGGTAAAATATTACTTTGCCTTATCATAGTAATTGTTAATAACAAGAAATATACGGTAAAATACTTATATTTTTCTATAAATTCTATCAAACCATAAAAGAAAAATAAAAGCAGTATTTCCCATAAAATATAAGCATTTTTATAAAAATAATATTCCGAAATAATTTTTAGTTTTGTACTACCATATAAAAGTATCATATACGCAATTAAAATAAGAAAATAGAATAATTTAAAATCTATATTTTTTTCTTTTATTTGATTATATATAAAATATACTACAAAAGGCAAAAAGAAAATAATATTAATCAATAAATTTTTATATATGTACCCTTCAATTGCAAGGCTTTTTACATATCCTACATTTGGTAATATAAAAAATAGAATTGCCATAATACCAGGAATAACAAGAGTTATAATTGTATTTATTATAAATTGTTTTTCTAATATTTTGTGATGCTCTTTATAGCTAATATAACCCTCATATATAAAAATTGCTAGATAAGCTACTGGTGCAAATAATGTGTAAGAAAATATAACACCTGTATTTAATAAAAATTTGCATAAAATATTGTTGCTATCTTTTATATAAGTCATTATATAGATAATACCACTTATCATTAAACAACCTATACCTAAATAGTAGAAACCATTTAATAAGTTATTTAATGGGTATCCTATTAAATATATAATTGTAATTATTATTCCTAATATAATCTGCCATTTTTTATTTATTTTTTCTTTCATTATAAAGTAAAATAATATACCACTAAAGCAAAAAACAATACTATCAAATAATAAGAAAATTTTATAGAAATTAATTTCTCCTACAAATGGTGCAAATGTTTTAAATAAAATACCTACATTAACATAAGCAATTGGTATCATTTGTTTTGTGGTTTCTGTTCCTTGTGTTTTATTTAACATTTTATCATTTTCATAAAATTCTCTTGCAGAAATATAATGAATACTGGCATCTGTAGAATAATAGCGGATATTTTCTAAGTTTCCTATATCTTTGTAAATAATAAAGGAGGCTACTAGCAGTATAATTAAAGTAATAAGTGCATCTGTTTTTGTAATAGAAAATTTTTGCAAACCTTTTTTCCTTAAATAAAATATAAGTAACATACTAAAAATAACGTTACAAATACTTAGGTTAACCAATGTAATTGGAATTGTAATAACGCTAAATAACAAACAAATAACTACTTGGTATGCTAATAAACATATAAATGTAATAATGATACTAGGTAAAATATCTATTTTATTTTCTGATTTCTTTAGTATTAAAAATAGTATAAATACCACTAAAATACTAATTATATAACAAATACTATTCATCTTTTGCTCCTTTAATTATGCATGAAAAATAAAAAGCTCGGTAATTACAAAAATTTGCATAATACTAATCAATATTGCTATCTTTTTTGCTGTTTTTTCTTCATCTTTAAAACCATTTGAAAATAGTAAAATAATAAGTGGTAAAATTGGCAAAAAGTATCTTCCTTGAACACCTACAATGTAAGGAAAGTCTATTGGCGACCAAGTTATATATAGCGCAGTAAATATTAATATAATAGTTGAAATAATAATGAAAGAAAGAATTATCTTTTCAAAATTAGAAAAATTATAAGCTTGCTTTCCTTTATTTCTAGCAATCAATATTGTACTCAAAAATATTAAATAAGGAAAAACAGGAATTGATATATTTTCGTTATATTCTAATTTTCCACCAAATACTTCGTTAAAATAAATACTAAACCTATAAACAATAGTATATATTAGATTTTTTATATATGTAATTGGTTGCATTATAATACTTTGTAAAGTATTATTATTTGATGCTGTTGCTTTTTCCGTTCCAAAGTAATACCATAAAACATCAATAATAGCAGATATTGCAAAAATACTAAGTAATATTATCCATTTTTTATTATTTTTGAATTTTTCTTTTGGTAATATAAAAACAAGTAATACAATTGGTAAATATACAATTTTGGATATTGCTACAATAATAGATAAAATTGTTAATATTATTATTTGTTTATATCCTATAATAGTATGTTTATCTTCTCTTAATTTTAGTATATAACTAATAAATAAAATACTAGAAGAAATAGCAATTCCATCTGCCGATAAAGAAATATAACCTTCTATTGCAATTGGAATTAAAGAAATTAAGAATAACATATTTTTTCCATAAGGAATAATTTTAATAGCAAAATAAAGCATTGTAATACAAGCTATCATATTAAATAATCTTGCAACATACATTTGCACCATCGCATTGCTAGTAAATATGCTAGAAGTATAAACTCCTAATATATGTGGCAAATAAGAAATTGGTGAATAAAGTGACATACGATATTCATAAGTTGCTTTTGGTGCTTGAGTGCTATAAGTGTTATCGTGAAGAAAAATATTATAATAAAATTGTTTATTATGAAATGCTTCTAAAATTCCTTTACTTAAAGTAACACTTTTTCCATTATTTATTAGCTTACCACTTATATACTCAAAAATTCTATACCCATGGACATCTTCATCATGTGCTTTTGTAATTGGCATAGCAAGACACATAAGAATACAAAAGATTGTTGCTATAACTAAAAATACATTTTCTACTTTTATATTTTGCTTTTGGTATAAGTACATTATGCTAGTAAAAGAAATTCCAGTTACTATAAGCATAATAATATAAGCACTTATTTTTTGAGCATCTACTAAATTAGTAATATTTATTTTATAAGAAAAATAAAGTAACATTATTAATAATATTAAAAGGAATAATAAGATTATTTTTATTTTATCTTTTGTTATTTTCTTTGATTTCATATTTTTCCCCTTTAATCATTTTCTTTTATATAGCCTAAATGGGTATATGCTGGCTCAAGTGGTATTCTTCCTCTTGGCGTTCTTGCAATAAAACCAATTTGAATTAAATATGGCTCATATACATCTTCTATTGTCTCTATTTCTTCCCCAATAGTAGTGGCTAATGTTTCTATTCCTACTGGTTTTCCATGGTAAGTTGCAATCATGGTTTCTAATAATTTTCTATCAATTTCATCTAAGCCTAATTCATCAATTTCCAAACTATTTAACGCATGTTTTGCTATTTTTAAAGAAATGGCTCCATCTCCTAATACCATAGCATAATCTCTTACCCTTTTTAGCAAACGATTTGCAATTCTAGGTGTTCCACGAGAACGTCTTGCAATTTCTTCTGCAGATATATCATCAATAGCAATTTCTAAAATATTAGCTGAACGTTTTACAATTGTGGTTAAATCTTCTATATTATATAATTCTAAACGATGAATAATGCCAAACCTATCTCTTAATGGTGTTGTTAATGAGCCTGCTTTTGTAGTAGCACCAATTAAAGTAAATTTTGGTAAATCAATGCGAATAGATTTTGCACTTGGTCCCTTCCCTATTACAATATCTAATGTGTAATCTTCTAATGCAGGATATAAAATTTCTTCAATACTTTTGCTCAAACGATGAATTTCGTCTATAAATAGCACATCATATTGAGTTAAGTTTGTTAAAATAGCGGCCAAGTCTCCTGGCTTTTCAATAGCTGGTCCTGATGTTATTTTAATGTTTGATTTCATTTCATTTGCAATAATAGATGCTAATGTTGTTTTTCCAAGCCCTGGAGGTCCATATAATAAAACATGGTCAAGAGGCTCCTTTCTTTTTTTAGCAGCCTCTATATATATTTTCATATTCTCTTTTACTTTTTCTTGTCCTATATATTCAGATAATACCTTTGGTCTTAAGGTATTTTCCATTCTTTCTTCTACACTATTTTCAAGTTCTGGACGAATGATTTTATTTTCCTCTGGTTCCATTACTCGTTCATTTCCTTTTCTCCATTATATTCGTTTACAAAATATAATGGTCTATTTTTTGTTTCATTAAAGATTCTTCCTAAATATTCCCCAATAATTCCAAATAGCAATATTTGAATACCTGAGAAGAATAGAATAAGTAAAATAATGGCTTGGTATGCTTGCACAAAAGTAGAAGTTACCATGCATTTTACAACAACATAGATGAAATAGATAAATAATGCCAAAAAGGTTGGAATACTAATATAAGTAGATATTCTAAGTGGTGAAGTAGTAAAAGAGGTAATTCCATCAATTGCTAAATCAATTAACTTACGATAATTCCACTTAGTACTTCCTGCAATACGTGGGTCTCTTTCATACATAACTTCTTTTTTGTTATAACCAATCCAACTAAACATACTTTTTGAGCATCTTTGTGATTCTCTTAATTTTTTTAGAGCATTTACACAACGTTTATCTAATAACCTAAAATCTCCTGTGTCTTTTTGAATAGGAACTCTAGTCAAACTTTGTAATACACGGTAATACATTTTAGAAGTGAATTTTTTAAGCCATGTTTCCCCTTTTCTGCTACTTCTTCTTGCATAAACATCATCGTAACCTTCTTCCCAGTATTTAATTAGTTCTGGAATTAACTCTGGTGGGTCTTGTAAATCGGCATCCATAAAGATAACACAATCGCCTTTGGCATAATCTAGTCCTGCTATCATAGCAATTTCTTTTCCAAAGTTACGAGAAAAATCCACATAGCATATACGTTCATCTTTTTGTCTTAACTCTTTTATAATTTGTATGGTTTTGTCTTTACTTCCATCATTTACAAATAGAACTTCAAATTCATAATTTGTGACTTCATTCATTAATTTGTTTAGTCTTTCGTATAACATTGGTAATGCTTCTTCTTCATTATAAGCTGGAATAATAATACTTATTTTTTTCATGTTTTATCTCGTTTCCTTCCTATTTTTAAATTTTATAATACTTTTTCTAGTCCATATTCTGTAACTTTTAAAAGACTTCCATCTTCTATTTCTGTTATATTAAATTTATCTTTTAATTCTTCTATTAGTGTTTCGTCAGCTATCATAATATAAATGTAGTTATATTCTTTTTGTTCTAATATTTGTTGTAATTCATTTTCTTCATCTAAGATATCTACTTCATAAGAGGTTGGATACATATAGTATCGAACCATTAAATTTATTAATTCTTTATTTTTATCTTGGCAAATACCTAAAACTTTATCTTCATTTTTAACAACTGTTTGTAATTTTTCTGCTCTATTTCTTCCCATATTACAATATAATGTGGTATTAATATTATAAATACCAGATGTAATAGTAGCATTAGCAACAGAAGTAATTGGCGTAATTAAAACAATAAGGCTTGCAATAATAATATATGAAATATTTTTATTTATTTTCTTGCATTTTTCTAAAGAAAATGCCACTACTATATATAAAATACCTAATAAGTAACTTGCAATGTAACGTTCCATTCCATCATGATTTAACATTTCTTTTGTAGAAAATTGTGTAATATATGCCAGTTGTAAGCTAGCAATATATAAGAATAATCCTATAAAAACACAAATTGCAACATTTTTAATGTAGCTTTTTTCTTCTTTTTCACTTTTTTTATAATTAATTAGCGTTATTACAAAATAAATTGAAATTAAACCTGCTGCACTAATTTGTACTGGCGTACTAATTTCTGGCACTTTATATAATTTTTCAATTAAACTTCCATTTGAATTTGGAATATCTAAATTTTCTGTATAATTTCCAAATATTGTAGGTCCAATACTTTTTAGTACATTTTCTATTTTATTGCCACCGAAAAGCCTGACCAAAAGTATTTTGTGTTTTGAAATCTACTATTTTTCGATATACTATCCAAGAAGTATAAATAAGCACAATTACAATTAATGTAACAAATAATATTTTTGCTTCTTTTGAAAAAATAATTTCTTTTATTTTTTTGTTTAAATTTCTTTTTGCTAAAACTTCAAATAAAGCAAGTGTAAACCATAAAATAAGAGCAATAACAATTCCTGTTGGTTTTGTTAATGTTAAAAAAGCAAATGTTAGTAAAATAGAAATAGTTTTATATTTACTCGTTTTTTCACTAAAATAAAAGTATGATAATTCTCCAATAATAATTCCAAGTAAAGCATCTGGGTAAGAGCTTTCATAAAAAATTAACATTTGGAATACAGCTGGCACGCAAAGAATGATAAGAGAAATCATAACAGTTGCTATTTTCTTTCCATTTGTTTTTTCAAATAAAGGAAGTAAGAATGAAATGCCTAATATCCACATTGTAAAGATTTCAATTCCTTGTGAATACTCTCCTATTATTTTCATAAAGAAGTATTGTAATACTGCAGGGATTGGTGGATATTGTATAAAATCTTGAATAGACATTAGTATTTGATTTGTATTAAACATATCTTTTGCTGCAATACTCCAATAAGTAAATTGGTCCCAATTTGTTAATTCTCTTCTAAGTGTTGCAATTATAAATACAAAAAATATAATTGTAAAAAATATACTTCCTGTTGTAATTGTTTTTTCTTCTAAATTTTTTAATGTATGTTTTTTTATATTTTTAAAAATAGTAAAAGCAAGTAATAAAATACTTAAAATTGAAACTATAATTACACCTATTTGTAACTGCCCAATTATTCCAAAAAGATACATCAGTAAGGTTATACTAATAAAACTAAGGAATATTGTTTTTTCTATTTTTTTCTGAAATATATCGGCATAAAAAACACTTATGGATAGAATGATAGTATATAAAAATAAATACCCTAGAATTGTCATTCTTTTAATCTCCTAACTTATTTTTCACTATCATATCATTACTTTACTTATTTTTCAACAAAAAAGTGCTTATTTATTGATTTTTATTAATAAATTTCATTTGTTTTATTGTTTTTATAATACGTAAAAAATCTACAAAATAAGGAAACTTTATTTTATTCTTTACCAAAACTTGATGAGATTCTTTTAAATTTTTTATATAACCTTTTATTCCTGCTGTGCTTGTTCCGCCCACTCTCATAAAAACAAGATATTCTTCTAAATAGTCTAACTTAATTTCTTTGTCTTGTAACATTCTTATCATAAAATCATAATCTGCACAAATTTTAAATTGTAAATCAAACATACCTATTTTATCGTATATTTCTCTTTTTAAATATAATGTTGGATGTGCAGGATGCCACCCAAATTCCACTTTTCCTTTTGGAGATTTCCAAATTCTTTGTGGTTTTGTCATAGTTTCTTCATCCATGAAAATTAAATCTCCATAAATACCATCAGCATTGTTTTTCTTCAATTGGTATACTATTTTTTCTAATATTTTTTCATTTGCATAAATATCATCTGAATTTAAAATACCTATAATGTCTCCTGTAGCCATTTTAATTCCTTTATTCATAGCATCATAAATTCCATTATCTTTTTCTGAAATGTAACGAAGTTTTCCTCCATATTTTGGTTCATATTCTTTTACTATTTGCATTGTAGAATCTTTTGAATTTCCATCTATAATAATATGTTCATAATTTGTATAAGTTTGCTTTAATATAGATTCTAATGTGTCTTTAAGTGTTTTTTCTGAATTATAAGTTGGTGTAATAATAGATACTTTCACTTTTCCTAATTTTCCTTCCTAAATAAACTATAAAACTCACAAAAAAATAAGATAATATTTTGTATTATCTTATCACTTATTAACATATTATTCAATTTTTTATCAAAATTCATTATTTTTTACTAAATATTTTTATTATATATGAAAGATATATTAAAAAGCTAACTGCAATACACATCATTGTAATAGTATATGAAAGACTTGCCCCTAATAAATTAATTTTTTTCACTAAAATATATGAAACTACTGTTTCTAATAATGCAACAATACTATAGATAATTGCTTGCACAAATGTTTTTCTAAAAGCAATCAAAAGGTATGATATAACAATTCCTAAACTATATAAAATAGAACCAAAAATAATAATCATCATACTATTTAAATAAGGTTTTAAATTAACTCCATAAATAAATCCAAGTACAGGTGCTTCTAATAAATATGCAATAAGTAGTACAAAAAGTCCTATTCCTAAAATAGCTATAATTAAAAAACTAATCAATTTCTTTAAATTTTTTATATCTTTTTGTTCTATGTATTTCATAACTTTTGTTAAAGCTGGCTGAATTAAATATTGTCCCATCAAACCCATAAAAGTAGCAGGCATAATAATAATTCCAAATATTGTTTGTAATTCATTTTCACTTAAGTCATCTATAGCATATCTAGGTGCATTTATAACATAAATTCCTAAAAAGGTAATAAAAAATGTAAAAAAACCAGAAAAGAAAATTCCTTTTATTTTTTTTATATTAAATTGAGTTTTAATAATATTTACTTGTTTTATATTTTTATAGTCATAAAATATGGTAAAAAATAAATTTGTAGCAATAATGCTAATACAAGATAATAATAAATTTTTTGTAATAATATCAATAACAAAAAGTACAATCATAGAAGTAATAGCCTTTAAAGTTAAAGATATTCCCACTTTATATAAATATTCTTTTTTTTGAAGAATAGCATACCATACTTCACTAAAGGCTTCAATTCCTTTATAAACACATAAAAGTATTAAAATGGAAGATTTCCAAATATCATAACCTTTTAGCATATTAAATACTATAATTGCCATTATCATAATAATACAAGTAATAATTCTATGATAAATATAGTCTGTATCAGAATATTCTTTTGTATTATCTGTTACTTGAAAAGTTCTTCCTGCATATACAGCAATAATATAAAAAATACAAGCAGTAGCAAAGCCATAAGTAAAAACGCCCGCTTCTTCTAATCCATTTATTCTTGTTACTAAAATCATAAATATTAAAGAAGTAAAAGCATTTGCTGTAGCACCTATCATATTCCATATTACATTTTTCTTATCTATTGTTTCTTTCATTCTTATCACTTTCTCTATTTTTTATAGAATAATTATCCTAAAATTTTATATCTAATTTAAATTTATCTACCATTATTCTATATAATTTTATATATACAATAGCCATATTCCATTTATATAGTTTTGCAATTGCCCAAAGTCCTATATGGCGTATATCCTTTTTGATGCAATAACTAAACTTTAGAAATGGAGATTTCCTCCATGATGAAAAATTAGTATCTAAATAATCTATTGTATTTTTTAACATTTCACTCATTTTTACATTTTCATCATAAGACACTCTATACATGACTGATACGCCTAAATGTAGAAATGCCATTAAATCTAAAATATATTTATATTCATCATATTTTTTAGTCTCTTTATAGACTTTTTTAACTTCTAGCAAATATTTTTTTAAATTTTCTACATCTTGTTTATTAACTGTATGTATTTGAGAATCATATCTAAGATAATAATGATATAAAATGTCTGGCAGAAATGCTATTTTCTGTATCTTAGTATAACATGTAATTAAAAATAATGTATCATTAAATCCTCTTAATGGATAAAATGTAAAATTCTTTATACTTTCTCTTTTATATACTTTGTTCCATGGTGCTGGATTAATAAAAGCCATAAAATCGTCATCTTTTTTAATTCTTTTTACGGTATTACCAAAATGAGTCATATTTTTTGCTATTACTTTATTGGTTTTTAAATCTATTCTATCAAAACCACATACAGCTATATCGGCATCATTTTCTTTTGCAGTATAATATAATTTTTCTGCCCAATCTTTTTCTACATAATCATCAGTATCTACAAAAGTAATATTGAATCTATGTCAAGTTTTTGGACACAAAATCGTATAAATTTTATGCTGACATTTTTTCTATTTCATAAGGTATT
>CANQXD010000018.1 GCA_947627755.1 uncultured Clostridia bacterium
GTAAAATTATAGAAACAAATCCACAGTGTATTATGTATATTATACAATAAATATAATATAAAAAAATTAAAAGAAAGGGATTAATCAATTAAATAGATTAATATTTCTATATAATTGATTATACGAGAAAATTATGGCAGATAAATTAATCATTGTGGAATCACCAGCTAAAGCCAATACTATAAAGAAGTTTCTAGGTGGTAATACAAAAGTAGTAGCATCTATGGGACACATTAGAGACCTTCCAAAATCTAAAATGGGAGTAGATATTGATGGAGATTTTGAGCCAGAATATATCAACATTAGAGGAAAAGGCGACTTAATAAAATCACTAAAAAAAGAAGCTTCATCTGCAAAACAGGTATATTTAGCGACTGACCCTGATCGTGAAGGAGAGGCAATTGCTTGGCATTTGGCACATATATTAGAAATTCCAGAAGATAGCGTATGTAGAGTTACCTTTAATGAAATTACCAAAGAAACTGTGCAAGAAGCAATGAAGCATCCTAGAAAAATAAATTTAGATGTAAAAGATGCACAACAAGCACGTCGTGTATTAGATAGAATTGTTGGTTACAAAATGAGCCCTGTACTTTGGAAAAAAGTAAAAAGAGGTTTATCAGCAGGCAGAGTGCAATCTGTAGCAGTGAAACTAATTGTAGATAGAGAAGAAGAAATTGAAAAATTTATTCCAGAAGAATATTGGAATATCTATGTTTCTTTATTGCAGGAAAAATCAAAGGAAACATTTGAAGCACATTTTTATGGCAAAAACGGAAAAAAACAAGATATTCATAACAAAGAAGAAGTAGATACAATTTTAAAAGATATTGAAAAAGCAAAATTCATTGTAGAGAATATTAAAAAAAGTGAAAAAAAGAGAACCCCAGCACCACCATTTACTACTAGCACTATGCAACAAGAAGCTTCTAGAAAATTAGGCTTTACTCTAAAGAAAACTATGTCTGTAGCACAAGGGTTATATGAAGGAGTAAAAGTAGAGGAAAAAGGCACGGTTGGTTTAATAACATACATGAGAACAGACTCTACTAGAATTTCAGAAGAAGCAAGAGCAGCTGCAAAAAAGCATATTGTGAAGGAATATGGAGAAAATTACTACGAAAATCGTTATTACAAAACTAGCAAAGATGCCCAAGATGCGCACGAAGCTATTAGACCAACTTATGTAGAGTTAGAGCCAGAAAAAATAAAGGATTCTTTAACATCAGACCAATATAAGCTATATAAACTAATTTACAATCGTTTTATTGCAAGTCAAATGTCTGCAGCTATATTTGATACAGTAGCTGTTGATATTAAGGCAAATGACTATTTATTTAAAGCAAATGGGCAAACTTTAAAATTCAAAGGTTTTATGACTTTATATGTAGAATCAGAGGATAGCAAAAAAGAGGAAAACAAAAAAGAACAAGAAAATACTTTGCCAGAATTAAAAGAACAAGAAGAATTAAAAAAGCAAAAAGTAGAACCAAAACAAAGCTTTACGGAGCCCCCACCAAGATATACAGAAGCAAGTTTAGTAAAGGCATTGGAAGAAAAAGGAATTGGAAGACCAAGTACCTATTCTCCAACTATCACTACAATTTTAGAAAGAAGATATGTTGAGAAGGAGCAAAAACAATTAGTTCCAACAGAACTTGGAAAAGTAGTTAATAACTTATTAGTAGAAAACTTTCACGATATTATAAATGTAGAATTTACAGCTAAAATAGAAGAAGAATTTGACGAGGTAGCCGAAGGAAAAGAAGCATGGAAACAAGTTATTAGAGAGTTTTATGCACCTTTTAAAGTAACGGTAGAAAAAGTAGAAAAAGAATTAGAACATGTCAAATTAGAAGAAGAAGTCTCAGATGTACCATGTGAAAAATGTGGTAGAATGATGGTTTATAAATATGGAAAATACGGAAAATTCTTAGCTTGCCCAGGATATCCAGAATGTAAAAATGCAAAGCCAATTATAGAAACAATAGATGTACCATGTCCAGTTTGTGGAGGAAAGGTACAAGTTAGAAAAACTAAGAGAAAGAGAAATTATTATATTTGTGAAAATAACCCTCAAAGCTGCAATTATATTTCATGGAATAAACCAAAATTAGGAGAAAAGTGGGAGCCAGAAGAGAACGTTGCAGTTGAAACAAAGAAAGAAACTTCAAGTAAAGCAACCAAAACTACAAAAAAAGCCAAAACTGTAAAATCGTCAAAAACAAAACGAAAAACAAAGAAAAAATAATTTTTATTGGAAACTATTGACATTTGTGAAAAGATAGAGTAAAATGAAATTATAGTAACTTAGAAATATTTTTCATGTCATTAAAAAAAACCACGAGGTTCTAGCTCGTGGTTTTTTTTGCACTATGTATTGGAGCCAAATTCTTTAAGAATAAGATAAACTAATAATAGTGCTAGTAACTTAAAGATATTCTTCAAAACAATCACCTCCTTTAAAAAATACTCTCTAAACGAGGCGAAATAATTATATTATGTAAATAAACAAAAAGCAAGAAAAATTGTAAGACAGAAATCGACAAAAAAAGCTGCAAAAAATAATTTATTACTATTGTAAAAAATGCCAAAATACGATATAATATATCACTAGAAAAAATGAGAGGTAAAGCTCTAAAGGAAAGGGTAAAAATGATAGTAAATCCAAATATTCTAAACGAATTGCGTATATCAGCAGGACAAGCAAGGCAGGAAAAAGCAGAAGAATATGTTATGCAAAAAAGAATCAATATCAAAAAAGTGATATATGAAAATAGTAACAATTTTGAAATCCGCTCTAAAGTAAAAGGGCATGGAGAAATTTACGATGTCTATATGCAAGTTGTACAAGGAGAAATAGAAGATGTTAGCTGTACTTGTGAAGACTATTATAGCCATTATGGAACTTGCAAACATATTTTAGCAACTCTTTTAGAATTTGACAGTAATGAAAATTACATTCGTATATTTTCAGGAGAAACAGAAGAAAAGCAAAGTGATGTGGCAATGTATCAAAAATATCAAAAGCAAGAAGAAAAATATCGTAATTTTAAACAGTTAATACATGCATTTTACCCAAACCATGAAGAATTACAACTAGAAAAGAAAAATAAAATTGTGCCTCATAGCATTAGACTAGAGCCAAAATTGATTTACAATTCATATTTAAAAACCATAAAATTAGAAATCAAGCTAGGTGATAAACAACTATATAAACTAAAAAACTTTCCAGAATTCTATGATAGAATGCAAAAAAAAGAATATTATTCTTATGGTGCAAAATTAGCCTTTACACATGAAGAACAAGCATTTTCATTAGAAAGCATTCCACTTTTACATTATATTTTAAAATATGCAGAAATTATAAAATATGCCAATGAAGCCACTAATCAATATAGCTATTATGGAAGAAGCATAGAAGATGGCTATATCACCATATCTAATAGTGGAATGGATGAACTATTTGAAGTTTTACAAGGGCAAGAAGTTCTTATCCAAAAAGATGGAAAAGAGGAAATGGTATTATTTCTAAAAGGCGAGCCAGAGGTCAAATTTGAAATACAAGAAGAAGGAAAAAGAGAATATCGTTTGTATGCAAATATTGATATTTATGACTATGACATAATAGAAGGAAAAAGTCATATATACTTTTACCAAAACAATATTTTATATCAATGTGAAGAAGAATTTAAAGAAAATACACTAAAATTATTGCAGGTATTTCGTAGCAATTTAACTAACCAAATTGTCTTTCCAAAAGAAGAAATAAGCCAACTATTTTCACTTGTATTTCCAAAAGTAAAAGAGAAAATGAACATTGAAAATACTATTGAGGAAGAAGTCAAACAATATATTCCTAAAGAATTATACGTAAAACTTTATTTAGACTATAATGAAAAAAATTATATTACAGCAGATATAAAATTTGTGTATGGAGATAGAGAATTTAACCCTTTAATAGAAGAACCAAAGGACATCCCAAGAGATATTATAAAAGAAGACGAAGTTTTAGAAATGTTTAAAAAATCTGGATTTATGTTAGAAGTAGAAAAAGCAAGACTCATACTTGTAAAAGAAGATGACATTTATCAATTCCTAATGCAAGATATCGAAACTTACATGAAAAAATTTGAAGTGCTTGCAACAGATGAATTTAAACAAAAAGAAATAAGAGCACCTAAAGTGGGAAACATTGGGGTACGCATTGAAAATAATCTATTAAATATTGATTTTTCTAATATCGATTTCGATTTAAGTGAGCTAAAAGAAATCATGGAAAAATATCATTTAAAGAAAAAATATCATCGTTTGAAAGATGGAAGCTTCATTGAACTAGAACAAAATGAAACTATGGACTTTTTAGATAGCATGGCAAAAGGAATGGACATTTCATACAAAGAACTAGAAAAAGGAGAATTAAAACTCCCTATTTATAGAAGTTTATATTTGGATAGAATTTTAGAAAATAATAAAATAACAAATGTTAGTAAAGATAGCAATTATCAACAATTAGTACATGAGGTAGAAGAAAAAGATTTTACAAGTCCAATAGTTTTACCTAAAAATTTAAATGCTACTCTAAGAAATTATCAAAAAATAGGATATGAATGGTTAAAAGTATTAGATAGTTATCAGTTTGGTGGAATTTTAGCAGATGATATGGGGCTTCGGAAAAACCATCCAATTATTGGCTGTAATTTTAGACTATGTGCAAACGCAAACAAATCCAAAGCCAACCATAGTAGTATGTCCAAGCTCTTTAACTCTAAACTGGAGAAATGAAATAGAAAAATTTACAAAGGATTTAAGCTGTCTTGTTATTCGTGGAAATGCAGAGGAAAGAAAAAGACAAATAGAAAGCATACCTCAATACAATGTCATAATTACTTCTTATGATTTGTTAAAGCGAGATATTGATACATACAAAAAATGCAATTATGAATTTCAATATATCGTTGCAGATGAAGCACAATATATCAAAAACAATAACACTCAAAATGCAAAAGCAATTAAAGAATTGAAAGCAAAAACAAGATATGCACTTACAGGAACACCTATTGAAAATTCTTTAGCAGAGCTATGGTCTATTTTCGATTTCATTATGCCAGGTTATTTATTTGGTTATCATAAATTCAAAGAGCTTTATGAAATGCCAATTGTAAGAGATGAAGATGAAATAGCGTTGAAAAAACTAAAAATGTTAATTGAGCCATTTGTTCTAAGAAGAATCAAAAAAGAAGTATTAACAGAGTTACCAGATAAAACTATTACAGTATTAAATAATGAAATGGAAGAAGAACAACAGAAAATTTATCTATCATATTTGCAAAGTGCAAAACAAGAGGCAATAAGTGAGATAAAAGCAAGTGGATTTGAAAAGAGCCAAATTAAGATTTTAGCATTACTAATGAGATTAAGACAAATCTGTTGCCATCCGGGCCTATTTTTAAGCGATTATAATGGAGAAAGCAGTAAACTTTCTCAATGTATGGAAGTAATGAAGGATGCTATTGCATCAGGACATAAAATTCTACTATTTTCAAGTTATACAGCAATGTTTCAAATAATTGAAAAAGAACTAGAAAAAGAAAATATATCCTATTTTAAATTAACAGGACAAACTAAAGTAGGAGAAAGAATAAAACTCGTTGATGAATTTAATGAAAATGAAAATATTAAAGTATTCCTTATTTCATTAAAAGCAGGAGGAACAGGTTTAAACTTAATTGGGGCAGATATGGTTATTCATTATGATCCATGGTGGAATTTATCAGCAGAAAATCAAGCAACGGATAGAACGTATCGTATTGGGCAAAAAAGAAATGTACAGGTATATAAACTAATTACAAAAAATTCTATTGAAGAAAAAATATATGAATTACAAGAAAGAAAAGCAAAATTAGTGGATAATATGTTATCAACTAATGAAACTTTCTTGAATAAGTTATCGAAAGAAGAAATTATGGAGCTATTTGAGTAATAGAAAAATTATTTTAAAATTTTTCATCGTGTTAACATGCTAGATTTTAATAGAAAAAGAACTATTAGATATAAAACAAAAAAGCAACCTACTAGGTTGCTTTTTGTGACTAATAAGATGTGTTTTATTATATTTTTCATCTTAAGTATAAGAAAAAGAAAAATCTAAGACATTGTAAAAACCTTTCAAAAAATATAAAAACATTTTTCCTTTAACTTCCCATTGCTCTGCCAAGGAAGAAACAATTTGAAGTAATGATTCGTTGAAAGAAGAATAACGAATCGTAGTAAAAATATGTTCATCACATTTGATAAAAACCATTCCATCGAGGTGATGATAAACATAAATACGAGAAGGTTTAAGGTCTTCTTGTTGCTTTTGAATAAACTCAAAAATGCTAAGAGCAAAATCTTTTGTTTCTTTTGGTATGTCATCACTCTTTACGTCCAAAATACGTTGCGAATTTTCCATATAGTCATCTCCTTTTTATTTGTGAAAAGTGATAGGTTACTATTTTTATGAATTATCATAAAATATTTAATATAATTTCTAATGACTATTATAGCATAAATAAAAAAGTTTTGCAATGGAAAATTTTTAGTTATGTATGAGAAAAAAAGTGGTATAATAATACAAAGAAAAACATTAATATACGATTTTGTTGTGGCTAAAGGAATAACTTAGAAAGGAAAGATATAAAAATGAAAAAAGGAAAAATTGTTTTAGTAGGAACAGGTTTTGTAGGAATGAGTATGGCATATTCTATGCTTAATCGTGGTGGAATTGAAGAATTAGTGCTAATTGATATTGACAAAGAAAAGACTATTGGAGAGGAAATGGATTTATCTCATGGACTTCCTTTTGCTCCACAAAAAATGGTAATCAAAGCAGGAGATTATGAAGATTGCAAAGATGCAGAAATAGTGGTTGTTACGGCAGGAGTGGCGCAAAAACCAGGGCAAACAAGATTAGAACTTGCAGAAGTAAATACAAAAATTGTAAAAGGAATTACTAAAAGCATTATGGCAAGTGGATTTAATGGAATTATTATAGTAGCAAGTAATCCAGTAGATTTAATGGCTTATGTAGTTTATAAAGTATCAGGTCTGCCAAAAAATAAAGTCATTGGTTCAGGAACTGTTTTAGACACGGCAAGACTTCGCTATATGTTAGCAGATTATTTTGAAGTGTCTAGTAAAAACGTTCATGCTTATATTATGGGAGAGCATGGAGATTCTTCTTTTGTTCCATGGCAACATACGTACATTGGTTGTAAAAAAATTATTGATATTATGAAAGATACAAACCGCCCAATAGAAGATTTAGAAAAAATTCATCAAAATGTGGTAAATGCTGCTTATGAAATTATTGAAAAGAAAAAGGCAACATACTATGGAATAGGAATGTCACTAAATCGTTTAGTAAGAGCTATATTAGATAATGAGAATTCTGTATTAACTATTTCTACTTACTTAGAAGATGGCCAATATGGTCAAAATGATGTTTATATTGGTGTTCCTGCCATTATAAACGAAAATGGGGTAAGAGAGCTTTTAAAATTAGAGTTAACTGACAAGGAACAAGAGAAATTAAATAATAGTTGCAATATTATTAAACAAATGAGAGAAGATTCAATTGAGAAAATAATAGAAGAATAAATTTTTTTTAAATAACAAATATTTCCAAAAATAAAAAGAATTTTTTAATTTCGGTTGACATATAATAAAATATATAGTATACTAGTAATGACTTATAAGTAAGTTTGTTATCGTAGCAAAGACTTAGAGCTTGGATATGTGTATCAGCAACACATATCTTTTTTTTATTTACAAATTATAGCATATAAAAAGAGGTGGTCAGCATCCACCTCTTGATTAGTTTTGTCACTAATCCTCATCTAGCATTTGGTCATCTTTTTCTGATGTAATATGTAATAAAAGTAATACAATTAGACGCCAAATTAAATCGTAGCTTGACATAGAGCTTTCCTCCTTTCTTAGATTTCCTCTTGGAGAGGATTGGAAATATCATATAATATAAAACGAAATAAGTCAACATAATCTTTTAAAATTTCAAAAATAAAATGATAGTATAATAAATTACACTTTTAGAATGAAAGAAAGTATTGAGACTCATAAAAAAGGAAAAAACGCTTGCATTAAAAGAAAAACCATGATATAATAGTTGACGTAATGAAACTTTTATATTTCAAACGTTCAATTGAACGAGAAAGGGAAAAATATGGCAAATAACACAGAAAAGAATGCAATGCAGCGGTTAAATGATCTCATTTTGCAAAAGAACAGCAGAATCTGCGCAGGCTTGGATCCTACATGGGAGATGATTCCCAAGACCTTGAAAAACAAATTCTTTCATGATGAGCCGGAAGAGGAAAGAACTATTGGTGAAGAGGATAGAAAGGAAATCTATAAAGAGCAAATTTTTAGAGCATACTGTAAAAAGTATATTCAGGCAGTCAAAGATGTAGTACCGGCCATCAAAATCAACAGCGCTTTTTTTGAGGCTGAAGCCCTGGAAGAATTATACTGGGATATTGCATACGAAGCACAAAAAGCAGGGCTTTTTGTTATCGGCGATGTAAAAAGAGCAGACATTGGTTCTACTTCGCAGGCGTATGCGCAGGCTTTCCTCACAGAAGATTCTCCTTTTGATGCTATTACCATCAACCCCTACTTTGGCACAGATGGTGTCATGCCGTTTATGAAAATGGCCAAGGAAAATGGGAAGGGCGTGTTTGTTCTGGTAAAGACTTCTAATAAGTCTTCCTGCGAACTTCAGGATTTGGAATTAAAGGATGGAAGAAAGGTCTATGAAGCAGTGGCAGACTTGGTGATTGATTGGACTACAAAAGTGGAAGAATGTGACGACTATGATTTTATGGAGGATTATTCTATGGTAGGAGCAGTAGTAGGAGCCACGCATCCAAAACAGTTAGATGATTTGACAGGTCGGATGTACCATAACTTTGCACTGGTACCGGGCTATGGTGCACAAGGGGCAACGGCAGACGATGTAGTAGTTGCTTTTGATTTTAAAAACTTAGGTGGCATCATCAATTCTTCCAGAGGAATTATGCAGGCCTACAAAAAAGACTGTTGGAAAGACAAGTATTCCGAAGAAACATGGGCAGAGGCAGCAAAGGCAGAAGCAATTCGAGCAACAGAGGAAATCAATCAGGCACTTGACAAGTATTATGGCTTATTGTGATAAGTTGTAATAAAAGATTTCTGTAAAACCCAAATACACAAAAAAAACTAGGTAAGAGTAATTCTCTTACCTAGTTTTTGCTGTGATAAACAATGATTTAAGAAATTTTTTACTTTACAGAATAATGTTAAAATTTATTTCAAAATTTTATCTTACCACAATATTGTAAATTTTATTTTTTACATAAATTTCTTTAACAATTGTTTTTCCTTCTAGTAAAGAAGCAACAGTTTCGTTGTTATGAACAATCTCTTTTACTGTACTTTCATCTGAATCCATTGGAGCCATAACAGTTGCTTTTAATTTTCCATTGAATTGTACTGGAATTTCAATTTCACTATCAATTGTCTTTGCTTCGTCATATACAGGCCAAGCAGATTCACAAATAGGTGCATATCCTAAAGTTTCATTTAACTCTTCTGTAATATGAGGAGCAACAGGGTTTAACAAAGTTAAAAGTAAACGATAATCTGCCTTCGTAATATTCTTTTCATTCTCATAACTATTTGCTAAAATCATTAAACTTGATATAGCTGTATTATAAGACATTGTTGTTAAGTCAGTTTGTACCTTTTTAATAGTTTTATGAATGATAGATTCTAGTTTTGGAGAGTAATTTTCACCATCTACCACTTTATCTTTCAAACGAATTACCTTATCAAGGAAACGTTTGCAACCTTTTAAAGAATCGGTACTCCATGGAGCATCTTGTGTATAGTCACCCATAAACATTTCATAAACTCTTAACGTATCAGCACCATATTCATTTACAATATCATCTGGGTTAATAACATTTCCTTTAGATTTACTCATTTTTTCGTTATTAGAACCTAGTACCATACCGTGGCTTACACGAGTCCAAATCATTTCTTTATTTGGTACAAGACCAATATTATAAAGGAATTGTACCCAGAATCTTGCATATAGTAAATGTCTTGCGGTATGCTCCATACCACCATTGTACCAGTCAACTTTTTTCCAATATTTCATAGCATCCATAGAAGCAAACTCTTTATCATTATGAGGGTCCATAAATCTTAAGAAATACCAGCTAGAACCTGCCCAGTTAGGCATAGTATCCGTTTCTCTTTTCGCAGGACCGCCACAACAAGGACAAGTAGTATTTACCCAGTCAGTAATATTAGCAAGAGGACTTTCCCCATTTTCAGTAGGTTCATATTCTGCTACATCTGGTAACAATAAAGGTAAATCTTCCTCCTTCATTGGTTGCCATCCACATTTTTCACAATAAATCATAGGAATAGGCTCGCCCCAGAATCTTTGACGAGAGAAAATCCAATCTCTCATTTTGTAATTATTTACTTTTCTTGCAATTCCCATTTTAACTAATTTATCAGTAATAGCAACTTTTGCTTCTTCTACGGTTAAACCAGTAAATTCTTCAGAATTGATTAACTTGCAACCTTTACCTAAATAATCTTGTTTTTCAAAAGCAGAATCTTTCGTATCACGTCCATCAATAACTTGAATCATATCAATATTATGCTCTTTGGCATACTCAAAATCTCTTTGATCGTGTGATGGAACTGCCATAACAGCACCTGTTCCATAATCTCCTAAAACGAAATCACCTAAGAAAATAGGAACCTCTTTACCATTGATAGGGTTAATAGCGGTAACACCCTCTAGCTTGCAACCAGTTTTACCTTTATTTAACTCAGTTCTATCCATACTAGATTTTCTAGCAGTTTCCTCAATATACTTTTGCGCTTCTTCTTTATTTTGAATCAATGGCATTAACTCTTTAATTAGTTTTCCATCTGGTGCAATAACAAAGAAAGTAATACCATAAACAGTTTCAATACAAGTAGTAAAAATAGAAAAACTTCCACCTTGTTTAATCTTAACATCAAGCTCAACACCAGTAGACTTACCAATCCAGTTAATTTGTCCAAGTTTAACTCTATCTGCAAAATTAGTATCCTCTAAACCTTTTAATAAATCTTCTGCATAATCGCTCATGCGAAGCATCCATTGAGATTTTTCCTTTTGCTCAACTTTGCTACCACATCTTTCGCAAACACCACCAGCAGCATCTTCGTTAGATAACACAGATTTACAAGTAGGACACCAGTTAACAGGAATAGTGTCTTTGTAAGCCATACCATGTTTATAAAATTGTAAAAACTGCCATTGAGTCCATTTATAATACTCTGGGTCAGTAGTAGAAAACTCTCTAGACCAATCAAAAGAAAAACCTAAACTTTTCATTTGACCTTTAAAAGTTTTAATATTTTCTTTCACCGCATCTTTTGGGTGAATATGATTTTTAATAGCATATTGCTCAGCAGGAGCACCAAAAGCATCCCAACCCATTGGATATAAAACATTATAACCTTGCATTCTCTTCATTCTAGCAAGAGCGTCTTGTGCCGTATAACTTCTAACATGTCCAACATGAAGCCCTGCTCCAGAAGGATAAGGAAACTCAACTAAAATATAATAAGGGTCTTTTTTGCTACCAGTAACAGCCTTAAAAGACTCATTCTTATCCCAGTAATCTTGCCATTTCTTTTCAATCTCTTTAAAATTATAAGTCATACATTTCATCCTTTCATTGTACCATTGGGGACGTTTCCTAATGGTACCTCTGTCCCTTTTGGTAGTTTTATTATAAAAATTAACTTTAAATTACCTTTAGGAAACGTCCCTAAAGGTATATCTGTCCCTTTTGGTACATTAGTGAAATTATTATACTACAAATAGTTTAGAAAATAAAGAAAAAAAGGAAAATTTTTGTATTTTCACTATGTAATATTTTTTCTATTATATATTAAATTTCTATATTCTTCATTATATTTTATAAATTCTTCTACAGTATCTGCTTCATCTAAAGCTAATGCATAAGGTATATAATCTTCTAATATTTGAATATAATCAATTTCTTTTTCATTTATTAAGGTAAATTCTTTAATAAATCTTTTTAACCCTTTTAAAAGCAATGCTATATTTTTTCCATCTTTTGTTCTTATATATTGTGTATCAACAAAATTAATCTGATTTTCAATTTTCATTTTTATCATAGCACATCCAGTAAATAATACTGCACCGAAAATAGAAATTAAAATCATAAATACTGTTTTGTTTATATTATATGTAACGATTAAGGACAAAACAATAAATATTATAATTAATGCTATTTTTGCTGTTTTACTTAACTTTTTATCTGTTATGAGTCCTTTTTCTTGTGCTTCTTTCATTATTTCATTTTTAAACTGATTTTCATCAAATTTCGCTTTATTTTGCAATATATCTAATACATATTTTTCACATTTTCCTAAATTAGAATAATCTATATTTTCTGATATTTTTAATTCATAATTATCTTCATTTTTTACTAAATGAATATATTTTTTAGTACATAAGTATAAAATTGTTGCAGTATAGTCTTTATAAACATCTATCTTTAAATCATAAATTAATGAAGATATAGCAGGGCTACAATGTTTAGGCAAGTCTCTAATATATTCTTTATCAAAAGTTATTTCTGTATTACCTGAATTTAATATCTTTAAAAATAAAATCATAATAAGATAGCATATACCTATAAAGGTAGGTATTCCAATACCTATAGATAAAGCGATAAATAGTAATCCTTTTGTATCTTCCCATTCGTTTGTAGAACTTTGTAGTAATGCCACAATAAAGAAAAATATACCTATAGCAGCGAATGTTATACCAATAATTAGTAACATTTTTTTAGTGCTTTTTATCCAATCAATTTCATCCATAATAAATATATTCCTTCCTTGATTCACTTGAAATTATATATAGCAATATACTTATTATAACATTACAAAAAATGCATATCAAGTATAAAATTTTGAGGGTTAAAAGGAAAATTTTTTTAAAAGGTAAAGAAGTAGACAAATGACAAATATATGATATAATACAATAAAAAAGAAAAGGAAAATGAATATGGAATTACAAGTAGGAGATTTGTGCAAACATTTTAAAGGAAGAAGTTTGTTAGAAAAAAATATTTATGAAATTGTTGCAACAAATGCTATTTATACAGGCGAGAACACAAAAGAGCCTTTAGATGATTTAGTGATTTATAAAAATATATTTCAAGAAGGAAAAATGTTTGTAAGAGAATATAAGGATTTAGTAGAAGAATTAGCACAAGAAAAACAACACGAGTATGGACAAATGACTCGCATTCAAAAATTAACAGAAGAAGAAATAGAATTAGTAAGGAGTGAGCCTTTTCAAAAAGAAAAATTAAGTTACATGGAAAGACAAAAATAAGCATAGAAGGAGAAAATAGAAAAATGAAGAAAATAGTTATGGCAACGAATAATCAAGGAAAATTGAAAGAAGTAAGAGAAATATTAAATGAATATGAAATTCTATCTTTAGAAGATGTAAATTGTCAGATTGAAGTAGAAGAGAACCAAGATACCTTTGAAGGGAATAGTTTAAAAAAGGCAAGAGAGATATCAAAATTATTAAAACTGCCATGTATTGCAGACGACAGTGGACTATGTATTGAAGCTTTAGGAGGCTTTCCGGGAGTAAAGACTGCTAGATTTTTAGGAGAAAATGCAACACAAGAGCAAAGGAATGACTATTTAATACAAGAATTAAAAGAAAAAGACAATAGAAATGCAATAGTGGTTACAGTTATGTCGTATGTAAATCCAACAACAAAAGAAGAATTAGTAGCAAGAGGAGAATTACAAGGAACAATATCAAAAGAAAAAAGAGGAAAAAACGGCTTTGGATTTGATGAAATTTTTGAAATGGAAAATGGAAAAACATTAGCAGAATTAAGCAGTGAGGAAAAGAATCATATTAGTAGTAGAAAAAAGGCACTTGAAAAATTAAAATATCTATTAGAAAATAGATAAATCAATAAAAAAGTGACAGTATATTTCGTATAAATACTTTATAATACTCTGCAAAAATACAAGAAAAAGGTCGACGAAAAATAGTTGACTTTTTTAAAAGTTACTATATAATAGAAGAAAAATAAAATGTACCATTAGGGACAGATATACCTTTAGGGACGTTTCCAAAAGGTACATAAGAGCAAATTTTGAAAATAAAAGTTACCAAAAGGGACAGATATACCAAAAGGAAACGTCCCTAATGGTACCTAATGGTATCCCAACAAAAGAAAGGATGAAGTGTATGGCAGAAAATACAGAAGAAGAGCAAGCAAGAGTAAAGCAAATGATTGACGATTTAGTAGCAAAGGCAAGAAAAGCATCAGAGGAATACATGAAATTAAATCAAGAGCAAGTAAATAACATTGTAAAAGCAATGTCTATGGCAGGGCTTGAACATCACATGGAACTGGCAAAATTAGCTGTAGAAGAAACTAACCGTGGTATTTATGAAGATAAAATTACAAAGAATATGTTTGCTACCGAATATATTTATCATAGCATTAAATATGATAAAACAGTTGGTGTTATTAATGAAAATGAAGAGGAGGGCTATGAAGAAATAGCAGAACCAATTGGTGTTATTGCAGGTGTAACTCCTGTTACAAACCCAACCTCTACAACAATGTTTAAATCTATTATTGCAGCTAAAACTAGAAATGTAATTATTTTCGGTTTTCACCCATCAGCTCAAAAATGTAGTGTAAGAGCTGCTGAAATTGTAAAAGAAGCGGCTATTAAAGCAGGCGCACCAGAAAATTGTATTTTATGGATTGAAGAACCATCAATTTTAGCAACAAGCACACTTATGAACCATCCAGGTGTAGATTTAATTTTAGCAACGGGTGGAACAGGCATGGTAAAAGCTGCTTATTCTTGTGGAAAACCAGCTTTAGGCGTAGGTCCTGGGAATGTGCCTTGTTATATTGACAAAACAGCCAAATTAAAAACTTCGGTTAACGATTTGGTACTATCAAAGTCATTTGATAACGGAATGATTTGTGCATCAGAGCAATCAGTTATTGTAGATAGAGAAATTCATGAAGAATTTGAAAGACTTATGCAAGAGGCAGGTTGCTATTTCTTAAGTGATGAAGAAACACAAAAATTAAGAAATAGTATGTTTATAGAAGAAAAAGGTTGTGCCTTAAATTCAGATATTGTAGGAAAAAGTCCTTACATTATTGCAAAAGGAGCTGGAATTGAAGTTCCAAAAGATACTAAAGTTTTAGTATTACATGAAAATGGAGTTGGAATTGAATATCCATTTTCTAAAGAAAAATTAAGTCCAGTTCTTGCATATTACATTGTAGAAAATGCAGATGAAGGCATTGAACTCGCAGAAAAACTAATTGAATTTGGTGGCTTAGGACATTCTGCTGTTATCCATTCAGAAGATGAAGAAACCATTGAAAAATTCTCAAAAACAGTGAAAGTAGGAAGAATTATTGTAAATTCTCCTTCAACACATGGAGCAATTGGAGATATTTATAACACAAATTTACCATCCTTAACACTTGGATGTGGTACATTTGGTGGAAACTCTACAACCTCAAATGTGTCAAGTGCAAACTTAATAAATATTAAAAAAGTAGCGAAAAGGAGAGTTAATATGCAATGGTTCAAAGTACCAAATAAAATTTATTTTGAAGCAGGTTCAATTGCTTATTTAGAAAAAATGCCAAATATTTCAAGAGCATTTATTGTAACAGATAAATCTATGGTAGATTTTGGCTATGTAGATAAAATTTTATATCATTTAAGAAAAAGAAACGAATATGTACATTCTGAAATCTTTTCAGATGTAGAATCAGATCCTTCTTTTGATACCATCAAAAGAGGAGTGGCTATGATGAATGAATTTAAGCCAGACGTTATTATTGCTCTTGGTGGTGGTAGCCCAATTGATGCTGCAAAAGGAATGTGGTTATTCTATGAGCATCCAGAAGCAGACGTAGAAGGCTTAAAATTAAAATTTATGGACATTAGAAAACGTACTTATAAATTCCCAGTATTAGGCGAAAAAGCAAAAATGGTAGCTATTCCAACTACGTCAGGAACAGGTTCAGAAGTTACATCTTTTGCTGTTATTACGGATAAAAAACTAAACAAAAAATATCCACTTGCAGATTATGAACTAACGCCAGATGTAGCAATTATTGACCCAGATTTAGTTATGAGTCTTCCTCAAAAAATAACAGCAGATACGGGTATGGACGTTTTAACACACGCAATTGAAGCTTATGTTTCTAATATGGCATCAGACTACACTGATGGTTTAGCAGAAAAAGCCGTTGAATTAGTATTTAAAAACTTAAGAGAAGCATATAACAATGGAAGCAATCAACATGCACGCGAGAAAATGCACAATGCAAGTACTATTGCAGGTATGGCATTTACCAACGCATTTTTAGGAGTAAACCACTCTCTAGCTCATAAAATAGGAGGAGAGTTCCACCTTCCACACGGAAGAATAAATGCTATTTTACTTCCTTATGTAATAAGATATAATGCAACCAAACCTACAAAATTTGTATCTTTCCCTAAATATGAATATTTTATTGCAGACCAAAAATATGCAGATTTAGCAAGAAGAATGAACTTCCCAGCATACACAAACGAAGAAGGAGTAAATTCTTTAATTGAAGAAATAAAGAAATTAAATGCTGATTTAGATATTCCAAAATCTTTCAAAGAGCAAGGAGTAGATGAGCAAGAGTTCTTAAGTAAAGTTGATATGCTTGCAGATAGAGCATTTGAAGACCAATGTACAACAGCAAATCCAAGACTTCCATTAGTAGAAGAATTAAAACAAATTTTAATAGATAGTTACTATGGAAATATGTAGATATGTTACTATGAAAAAAATCAAGGTGCTAAATTTAGCACCTTGATTTTTTTACTTATTTTGTTTTAATAAGCGATACTTTTCTTTTGTAGCCATTCCACCCCGTATTGCTCTTTCTTCCATATTTTTATCCAGTACTTTCCGTACTTTTACGGCAAGAGTAGGAGAAATATGCCATAGTTGTTCTGTTACATTGTAATGAACAGTTGATTTTGGAGTGCCACAATATTTGGCTGTAGCCCGGATAGTAGCAGCATAATCCACGATGAAATGTGCCTCTTTTAAAATTTCTGCTTTACTTGATTTTGTATACATGGCTTCTACCTCCATTTATAAAATTTTAGATAATATTATTATAATAATATTATGTATATTTGTCAAGAAATAACCTAAAATTAAAAAATTTCATAAAACGCTTGCATTTTTAAGGTTTTTGTGATATGATAGAAAACGTTAAAAATACACACACTTTCTGTAGTTGAAAAAGTGTGCTTAAATATTAAAAATTTAGGTCTTTTTTAATGTTAGAAAGAAAGTGGAGGAATAACAAAAAGGAGGAATAAAAAATGGCAGTAGTTGCAATGAAACAATTACTAGAAGCTGGTGTTCACTTTGGACATCAAACAAGAAGATGGGATCCAAAAATGGCAGAATACATTTTCCAAGCAAGAAATGGTATTCACATTATCGATCTACAAAAAACATCTAAAAAATTAGATGAAGCTTATAACTTTATGAAAGAACAAGCAGAAGAAGGAAAAACAGTTCTATTTGTAGGAACTAAAAAACAAGCTCAAGAATGTATGAAAGAAGCAGCAGAAAAAAGTGGTATGTATTACATTAACCAAAGATGGTTAGGTGGAATGCTTACAAACTTTGGAACTATTCGTAAAAGAGTAGAAAGACTTAAAGAATTAGAAAATATGCAAGAAGATGGTACATTTGATGTACTACCTAAAAAAGAAGTAATTCTTTTAAAGAAAGAAATGGAAAAACTAGAGAAAAACTTAGGTGGAATTAAAGAAATGACTGAAATTCCAGGAGTAATTTTTGTAGTAGATCCTAAAAAAGAAAGAATTGCAATTTTAGAAGCAAAGAAATTAGGAATTCCAGTAGTTGGTCTAATTGATACCAACTGCAATCCAGAAGATTTAGATTACCCAATTCCAGGAAATGATGATGCAATTCGTGCAGTAAAACTAATTGCTGACACAATGGCAAATGCAATCATTGAAGGAAGACAAGGAGAATCTATGGATACTGATATGGCAGAAGAAATAGAAGAACAAGAAGTAGAAAGTATCGAAGAAGTAGTAGCAGAAGAAACTGAAGCTACAGAAGAATAGTAAATTTAAAGGGTAGAGCCTTTATCTGCTCTACTCTTTTTTAATAATAAAAAGGGAGGAATAAAAATGATTACAGCAAGCCAAGTTAAAGAGTTAAGAGAAAAAACAGGTGCAGGTATGATGGACTGCAAAAAAGTATTAACAGAAACAGATGGAGACGAAGAAAAAGCAATTGAATTACTACGTGAAAGAGGACTTTCAAAAGCAGCTAAAAAATCAGGAAGAATTGCAGCAGAAGGACTAGCTGCAGCATACATTACAGACAACAAAAAAGTAGGTGTTGTAGTAGAAGTCAATGCAGAAACAGACTTCGTTGCTAAAAATGAAGAATTCAAAACATTTGTAGCAGACGTTGCAAAACAAATTGTTGAAAAAAATCCAGCAAATGTAGAAGAATTATTAGCACAAGAATCTATAGTAGAATCAGGAAAAACTGTAGGAGATGTATTAACATCTAAAATTGCAACTATCGGAGAAAATATGACAATTCGTCGTTTTGAAAGATTTGAAACACAAAATGGAATGGTAGCAACATATATCCATGGTGACGGAAAAATTGCTGTATTAGTAGAAATGGAAAATGCAGACGAAGCACTTGCAAAAGATGTATGTATGCAAATTGCAGCTGCAAGACCAGAATACTTAGACAGAAACTCTGTACCACAAGATAGAGTAGAAAAAGAAATGGAAATTTTAAAAGCACAAGCTATGAATGAAGGAAAACCAGCTGAAATAGCAGAAAAAATGGTACAAGGAAGAATTGGAAAATTCTATGGAGAAATTTGTTTAGTAGAGCAAGCTTTTGTAAAAAATCCAGATGAAAAAGTAGGCAAAATGGTAGAATCAAAAGGAGCTAAAATTATAAGATTTGCTAGAATTGAAAAAGGTGAAGGCCTAGAAAAAAGAGAAGAAAACTTTGCCGAGGAAGTAGCAAAACAAATCAATGGATAAAAAATATATATTTAAAGTAAATACCTTGCACTTAGCAAGGTATTTATTATATAATACAAGCAATAAAAAAATTATGTACAATGATAAAAACATTACAAAAAATTATATATAATAACTAAAACATAAAAAAATCAAATATAAGAATTAAAGCATTAGAAGAAAATCAGTGCCTTAAGGGAAGGATGAAACTCAATGAATATAGAAGATAAAAAAACAAACACTAAATTTCACATACTAGCTATTATATGTATTATCCTATTTAGTTTTGCAATTACACCTGTTACCTTGCAAAATGATACATTTTATACCATAAGAATAGGAGAACACATCATAAACCAAGGAATTGATATGAAAGATCCATTTTCTTGGCATGAAGACTTACCATACACATATCCACACTGGGCTTATGATACAGGAATTTATCTAATTTATCATTTAGGAGAAATGACAGGTCTAGAAGAAGGAGGAATGCTATTTATATATATTTCTACACTTATTTTATCTAGTATATTAGGACTTGTAATATATCTTACAATTAACAAAATAAGCAAAAATCCACTTATTGCATTTTTTCTTACTATGATATCAATTTATTTATTAACAGACTTTGTTGCTGCACGTGCACAACTTGTAACTTTTATTTTATTTTTATTAACAATTTTTATGATAGAAAGTTTTTTAGAAACAAAAAAGAAGAGATATGCTTTAGGAATTATATTAATTTCTATTTCTATTGCTAACCTACATGTTGCTGTATGGCCATTTTTCTTTGTTTTATTCTTGCCATACATAGCAGAATATATAATTAGTAGCATAATAGATGCTAATTTAACTTTAAAATGCATCGAATTTTATTATAATTATAAAATAAAAAGAATAGAGAAAAAATTAGAAAAAGGACAGCAAATAGAAAAAAGAAAGTTATTAGAAGAAAAATTACAAACTGAAAAACAAAATTATATATCACACAAAGAAAAAGAAGAAAAAATAATAGAAGAGAAAAAAGAAAAAAGAGCTAATCCATTCAAACTAAAAATAGAGAAAAATAAAGCAGTGAAATGGCTTATTCTTATTATGGTAATATGTGCATTTACAGGTCTATTAACGCCATTAAAAGACGCTCCATATACCTATTTAGTTAAAACAATGCAAGGAAATACCACTAAGAACATTAGTGAACATTTACCACTTACATTATATAATGATAAAGAAACTATGGTTGTACTTATTATTGTTTTAGCTGTTTTAATTTTTAGTAAAGTGAAAATTCAATTACATGATTTTTTGATGTTAGCGGGTCTTATTTATTTAAGTTTCATGACAAGGAGGCAAGTATCGCTTTTGTTTCTTATAGGTATGCCTATATTTGCAAAATGGTTAGAATATCTATTTAACAAATATGATGAAGAAGGAAGTAAAAACTTCATAAGGCTTATGACTACATTTTTAGGTAAAACCTTAACACTTGCTATTGTTATTCTACTTTGCTTTGTTATGATAAAGCCAAAATTAAAAGACAAATTTGTAAGTTCAACAAAATACCCAGTAGCCGCATCTACTTGGATATTAGAAAATTTAGATATAGAAAACATACACTTGTATAATGAATATAATTATGGAAGCTATTTATTATTTAGAGGAATTCCAGTATTTATCGATTCTAGAGCAGATTTATATGCACCAGAATTCAATAAAACAGATGAAATGGAAGGAAGAGATATTTTTTCAGATTATATCAATATATCCTCTATTTCTACCTACTATGAAACTAAATTTGAAAAATATGATATAACTCATGTAATAATTGTTAATAATGCAAAATTAAATATGTTTTTATCAAGAGACGAAAAATATAAGCAACTATATAAAGATGATAACTTTACTATCTATGAAAGAAATGTATAACCTAATATAGCAAAATATAAGCATATAAGCTAAAATTTAGGAGGAAATTAAATTGGTAAAAGAAATCATTGCAGTAGAAGAAAAAGTAAGACTAGATGCTTATCTTGCAAAACAAGATATAGAATTATCAAGAAGCATGATACAGAAATTATTAGAAGATAAAAAAATAATAGTAAATGGCAAAATAGAAAAATCATCTTATAAAGTACAAATAGGAGATAAAATTCAAATAGAGGTAGAACCTCCAAAAAAAGTAAAACTAGAGCCACAAGAAATTCCATTAAACATTGTATATGAAGATAAAGATTTAATTGTAGTAAATAAACAAAAAGGCTTGGTAGTTCATCCAGGAAATGGAAATATGGACGGAACTCTTGCAAATGCTATTATGGCACATTGCAAAGAAAGTTTATCTGGAATTGGTGGAGAGTTAAGACCGGGAATTGTGCATCGATTGGATAAAGACACATCAGGGCTTCTTATGATTGCTAAAAATGATAAAACACATATTGCTCTATCAGAGCAAATAAAGAATAGAAAAGTAAAAAAGACTTATATTGCTCTTGTAAGAGGAACCATTGCAGAAAATGAAGCAACTATAAATATGCCAATTGGAAGAAGTACTAAAGATAGAAAAAAAATGGCAGTTACTAAAACTGGAAAGGAAGCTATTACACATTTTAAAGTCTTAAATCGCTATACCACACAAAAGGCAACTTATACTCTATTAGAAGTAAAAATAGATACTGGAAGAACTCATCAAATAAGAGTACATCTGGCAGAAATAGGTCACCCTGTTATAGGTGATAATATATATTCTAACGGAAAAAATGAATTTGGAATAGAGGGGCAATGCCTTCATGCACAAAAATTACAATTTATACATCCTACTACGGGAAAAGAAATGCACTTAGAGGCAGAGTTACCACAGTATTTTCAAAAAACTATAGAAGAGTTAGAAAATTTACAAAATACTAAAATTAATTAGTGAATTATTTATATAAGGTCATTAAGGAATGGAAGAAAAAATGGAAGAACTAGAACGTTTACAAAAATACCTAGCAAACCAAGGAATTGCCTCAAGAAGAAAAGCAGAAGAATATATTCTGCAAGGAAAAGTAAAAGTAAATGGTAAAGTAGTATTAGAGCTTGGAACAAAAATAAATCCAAAAAAAGATAAAATAGAATTTGAAGGAAGAGAAGTAGAAAAGCAAGAAAAAAAGACTTATGTACTATTAAACAAACCAATTGACTATGTTACGACAGTCAAAGACCAGTTTCACCGTAATACGGTGGTAGATTTAGTAAAAACTGCTGGAAAAAACTTATTACCAGTAGGAAGATTAGATATGTACACTTCCGGGGCTTTAATACTAACAAATGATGGAGATTTCATTTATTATGTAACACATCCAAAACACGAAGTAGAAAAAACCTATACAGTTACATTAAGAGGAAAAGTAACTAATGAAGAAGTGGAACAGCTGAAACAAGGAGTTATAATAGAAGAAAAATATCGTACAAAACCTGCCAAAGTTCGAATTTTGAAAATAGACGAAGAAAAAAATATTTCTCGTTTAGAAATTATAATTCATGAAGGAAAAAATAGGCAAGTAAGAAAAATGTGCGAAGCGGTAGGAAAAAAAGTTGTTGCATTGCATCGTTCAAAAATAGGAAATATTAGCGTAAAAGATTTAAAAATAGGACAGTGGCGTTATTTAAGTAAAGAAGAAGTAGAAGAACTAATGCACGAATAATTTAAAAATAAAAGATCTAACAAGTGAATGATTAAAAAAGAAAAAATAAAAGAATCAGTACATGAATAATTTTAAGTAAAAAATATTTACAATAAAATAAATTATTTATATAATCAAAAAATAAAAATAGTAAAAAAGTATCTTTTACAAATTAGATATACAGAGGAAAAGGAATGAGAAAAAAGTGGAATATAAAATTAAAGTAAATGGTGTAAAACCAGAAGATATTCATACTTTAGAGAGAAAAACAAAAGAACTAGAAAAATTACAAGAAGGACAAATAATAGAAGGAATTGTAACTGGAATCCAACCTTATGGCGCTTTTGTAAAATTTGGAGAGCAATTATCTGGATTAGTACATATTGAAGATATGTCTGTTGCAAGAATAAAATCGCCTTCCGAAAGACTAAAAATTGGACAAAAAGCAAAATTTATGGTAAAATTAATAGATAGAGGGTCAAATAGAGTCCTTCTATCTTATAAAGAGTTACTAGGTTCTTGGGAAGAAAATGCAAAGAAATTCGAAGAAGGCTCTACTGTAGTAGGCATTGCAAGAGAAACAGAAAAATCAAAAAATGGAATCTTTGTAGAGCTTACACCAAACTTAGTAGGACTTGCCGAATATAAAGACGGCATAGAATATGGACAAAATATAAATGTCTATATTAAAAAAATTATACCTGATAAAAAGAAGGTAAAACTAATTATTATTTAAAATAATTTCAAACTTCATTTTATATTGGGAAAAATTATTAGGTTATAGTTTAAGATAACTATCTTAAAAGGAGGAAAAATTATGGTAGAAGATAATGAAATTAAAGCGCAAATTTCACCATTTGCCATTCGTGAAGGAGAAATTAAAACATTTGATGGAAAAGATGGATATGTATCAATGAATCAAATCATACATAAAATCAACATTGGGCATATTGGAGACATTCACTTTGCTATCATAGAACTAATGAATGAATTTGAATTCATGACATCAAGACAAATATTCCAATTATTACAATGGAAAGGAATAGATGCAAAATCACAAGACAAATTAAATAATAAATTAGAGCAATTAGTAAAGACAAAAATTTTAACTAGATACTATTTTAGCTCAGAAGAAGGAAAAGGAATTTATCGTATTTACTGCTTAGAAAAAATGGGAAAATACCTATTAAATTCAAGAGGAATTGATTGCAAGTGGCAACCTACAGACAACACAAAACCAGTTGCTATGATTAAGAAAAGATTAGCAGGAAATCAAACCATAATTGCTTATTTAAGAAAAGTAAAAGCATTTGATTCTTATGTACCAAAGCCTGCAATTAACGCAAAGATGGCAGGAAAAATATTCAAAGCAACAGGTGGTTCAGTAAAACTTACAAAAAACGGAAAAGCATTACAATTTGTATTTGAAGTAGTAAGACGTGAAGAAGAATGGGAGAAAAAATTAGTAGATAAAATGAGATTATATCAAGACTTTTATCAAAACTTTGTACCAGGCGATTCTGGATTTTCTTCTATGCCACAATTAATTTTTATTTGTGAAGATGAAAAACATATAGCAGAAACATTTAAAACAATCATAGTAAATCAAGTAGAAATACCACAAATTAAATTATATTTCTCTACAGACTTAAGACAAAATGAAGAAACTTTGGAAAAAACATTAGTAGAATTCAAACAAGATTCAGAAACTAAAAAATACAAAATGGAAGATGTAGAAGTTAAGTTGTTAGGTATCTAAAAAAGAGATAGGAAATGAAAAATTTTCCTATCTCTTTTTTATCCGTTTGGGTTTCCTTTTTTTAAATCAAATACAATTCCGTCTTCATTATCAAATAAAAAGTTAGTATCTGCTTTATCTGTTTGAATTGGGTCTATATCTCCATTATCATCTTCACTAAAGCTAGATTCTGCTTTCCAACTTTTAGATGTTTTCTTTTTAGGTTCTGGATCTTCTGCAATGCCATTGGTAAATTTCTCAAAGTCATATTTTTTATCTGGTTGTACTTCTTTATATTTCGAATCCATAAAATCCATTTTTCCATCGACTACTTCAATACCACCTTTGTTATTCTTATATTTAAATATACAAGACTTAAAAGTAGTGGATCTTATTTTATCTGGTGCAAATTTGGCTTTCCATGCCCATTCAATACCACCTAGTTTTGGATCATAGTCTCCTTTTGCTGTATCATAGGTATTACTAAATTTCCAATAACGAACATTACCCATTTCTTTAGACCACCATTCATTTTCTTCGATAGTGCTATTTCCAAAAACAAGTTTATTGATACAATTAGATACAATAGTTTGTTTGTATTTTTCGCTAACATTACCAAGTTGTGCAAGTGTTTGTGAAGAAATAGTAGTACCGACTTTGTATTTTCTATATAGTGTAAAGATTGGCTCTGTTACTTTGGAAATAAATTCAGGGAATTCATCAATATATAAGAAATGAGGAATTCTTGTATTTTCATTTCCAGGTCTTCTTAGTACAGCATTTTGCATTAGAAGGATAAAGAATAGTCCGAAAGTTCTATGAACACTTGGTCCTAAGTCACCCCTTCTAGTACATAAGAAAACAACTTCACCTTTTTCTAATACATTCTCATAATTGATATTGTTATTTCTATTACAAATAATATTTTTAACACCTGGGTAGCGAAGTAACTTTTCGAAGATAGAAGAAGCATATTGCAAAGCTTTTTCTGTTTCTACTCTTCTTGGTGAATCATGGTAAAAATATTTTTTAAAGTATTGTAATTGTATTGAATATTCTTCTGCTATTTCAGGCATAGCTTCTAACTTTTTGCATAAGTCTTCTACAGCATCGATATTTCTAAATAATTTCAAAACATCTTCCAAAGTTGGTAAATAATCTTTATCTTTATAAATAATTGGATAAGATGCTTTTAATATTGTACAAGTATTTTCTAATGCTTCGATAGCATCATTTTCTAAATTAACTTTATCGATATTATCTAAGGTTCCTTGATACATTGCTTTTAATACATAGCCAAATACACCAGCAGCCTTTAAAGGATTGTCATATACAAATGGGTTTAAACCAATTGAATTTCTGTCATTTGGATCAACAATGTGATAAGGAACGTGGAAGTTTTCTGCTACTTCCATCATCTGAGAAATGGATTCGTAGTCAGGAGAAATAGAAGTAAGACCTAAAGTACGATAAATATATTTGCCGCCAGATTCTCCTAAAATCATTTTCTTCATATAAGTTTTATATAAATTTTCTTTTCCTTGAGTAGGAACTAACATATTCAAATTAAAATGTTCATTGATATAGTCGTTAGTATAAGGACAACTTAAAGTTGCAATTCCTGTCTTTAAAGCAGTATATCCCATTTCTTTTGCAGTAGAATGGAAGAAATATTTTTTCTCAATATCTCTTGCTACCATTGGTTCAAAAACAAGTGAGGTTTTTCCTGTTCCGGAAGGACCTACTACTAAGAATTGATTGAAACGGCTACCTTCTGGGATAATTTCTTTATTTCCTGTTTCTTTGTTCATACAAATAAACATTTCACAAGAGTATGCACCTATACCATCTGTAACGTTGGTTAATTTTATTCCACCATAATCCCAAATAGATTCTTGTAATAAACGTGTATCATAAACTTTCTTATATAAGAAATTAAATAATGCAGGAACGGTTGTTAATGGTAAGTAAAGTGCAATGGCTGATAAAGCAGGTCTAAATAGTTCTGAAAACTCCGTAGCAAGTACTGGGTAGCCAGGAAGAGAAAGTAGACCATACCAAATCATACGGTTAATTCCTTGAACAAACATAGAAATAGTAATTGTATATAAACAAATAACGTATAAATTAAACAAGGTAGATTTCATTTTGTTGGAACTTGCAAATTTGGATGCAAATCCAAATAAGAAAGCAAATACTGGGCAAGCAATAGCAAAGGTGTAGAACAATGGACCCCAATAAGAAGAACCAACTCCAGTGAAAATTATAAGTATCATTTCAACGATTCTATCTACCATGAAGTAAATAGATAGAAGGGTTAATATATATGTTACAAAAGTATTTCTATCAGTCTTTAAAAATTTCAAGAACTTATCTATATACTTCAAGTTTTTCACCACTTTCTAAAAATTAAAATATTCTACTATATTATCCTACAAAATGGGCAAAAAATCAAGTGTTTTGGAGAAAATTTTATAAGAAATGAAAAAATACTTGAATAATATTCGTTTTATGAATATAATCTGTAATAAGATTATAAATAAGCAAAAAATAAGATAGGAGATTAAAAGAAAGTACAATGTTAGGAATTAAGAAAAAAGAAAGAAAAAAAGTAAAAGGGGAAAGTTTTATGCAAGGGGTTATGGCACTTATGTTTTCACAAGTGTTAATTAAACTTCTTGGATTAGTATATAAATGGTATTTAACCAACCGCGAAGGTTTTGGAGATGAAGGAAATGCAATTTATAGTGCAGGATTTTCTATTTATGCTTTGCTTTTAACTATTTCATCTACAGGTGTGCCAAATGCAGTTGCAAGACTAGTATCGCAACATATAGCAAAGGAAGATTATAGGGGAGCCCACAGAGTATTTAAAATTGCATTTGGAACCTTTGCTGTAATTGGCTTAATTGGTACTATGCTACTATTTTTTGGAGCTCATTATATTGCTAATAACTGGCTTGCCATACCAGAAGCAGAATCAACTTTAGTAGCATTATCACCTGCAATTTTCTTTGTAGCCATTATAAGTGTATTTCGTGGATATTTTAATGGTAGAGAAAACATGAAAGCAACGGCTAATTCACAAACAATTGAGCAATTATTTAAAACAGTATTAACAATTGTGGTAGTAGAGATTGTTGCTATTTGTTCTGGAGTAAAAACAGAATTAATGGCGGCAGGAGCAAATTTAGCTACTACATTAGCAACTATTACGAGCTTTTTCTATTTATATATATTCTATAAAATGAGAAGAGAAGATTTAGCAAAAGAAATTGTATCTTCTAAGAATTATGAAACGAAAAGTATTTGGAAAACAGTAAAAAATATTTTATCAGTATCAGTTCCTATGTCATTGAGTGCTATTTTAACGTCTCTAAATCGAAATATTGATTCAATGACTGTAAAAAGAGGATTAGAAACGTTTTTAACAAAGGAAGAAGCTTTAAAACGATATGGTATTTTAAGTGGAAAAGTAGATACGTTAACATCTTTACCATTATCATTTAACATAGCTTTTGCTACTGCATTAGTACCGGCAATTACGAAAGCAAAGGAACAAAAAGATATGAAAACAGCGACAAAAAGAGTTTCATTTTCTTTATTGGTAACAATGTTAATTGGACTTCCTTGTATGGTAGGAATGATTATTTTTGCACAGCCAATTTTAAATTTATTATTTCCAAATGCACCAGAAGGAAATTTTATTTTGCAAGTAAGCTCTTTGGCAATTATTTTTACGGTATTAGAGCAAACAGTAAATGGAGCTTTGCAAGGACTTGGAAAAATAAAAACTCCAGCAATTGCACTCTTAATAGGGGTAACATTAAAATTTATATTAAACTTAGTATTAGTGCCAATTCCAGAAATAGGGGCAGCAGGAGCAGCATTTGCAACAGTGGTTTGTCATGCAGTTGCATTCTTTATTGGATTTAATGTATTAAGAGCAAATATGAAATTAGATTTAAGTTTTTCTAAATTTATTGTGAAACCTGCGTTAGCAAGTACTGCTATGGGAATTTGCTCTTATGCTATATATTTCTTGCTTAATGGTATAATTGCAGGAAAAATGGCAACAATAATCGCAATATTAGTAGCCGTTGTAATTTATAGCTTAGCTATTATTGCGTTCAAAATTTTTACAAAAGAAGAAATATTTATGATTCCTTACGGACAAAAGCTATACAAAATGTTAGAAAAAATTGGAATATATAAAGAAGCCTAAAACCTAGTTAAATAGCAAGTTTGAAGAAACAAGAAACACAAAACCATACGGCGGTAAAGGTTTGAAAAAAGAAAAAATGAAAAAAAAGAAGGATTTTGAAAAACATTGGCGAATAATGTTAGTAGTAGATAAAAAATACATATCTACATAAGTTCTTATAGGAGGTAATTTAAATGAACAAATCTGATTTAATCGCAGCTATCGCAGCTAAAACAGGAGACACAAAGAAAGGTGCTGAAGCAGCATTAAACGCTTTCGTTGAAGCTGTAACAGAAACATTAGTAAAAGGAGACAAAGTTCAACTTGTTGGATTTGGTTCTTTCGAAGTAAGAAAAAGAGCAGCTAGAAAAGGAAGAAATCCACAAACTAAAGAAGAAATCAAAATACCAGCTTCTAAAGCTCCAGTTTTCAAAGCAGGAAAAGCTTTAAAAGATTTAGTAAACAAAAAATAAGAATGATTTCAATATAAATATGAATTCATAGAAGAACAAGGCAAAAGTCTTGTTCTTTTTTTGAGCAATACTTAATATAAATATATTGCGAGGTGGAATCATTGGTTTTAAAAGCAGTAAAAATAAAAAAACAATATATTATTATAGGAATCGTCAGTGTGCTTTTAATTAGTAGCCTTTTTTTAATTTTTATTACTTCTAATGCATTAGCAAAAGACGAATTAGAAGAGGAGAAGAAAACATATATAAAATGGGTAGATTATAATGTGCCTTTAGAATTAATGGAAAAAACGGCAAAATTAGATATAGATTCCCACACAAAAAATCAAGAAGTAGAACTTAACTGGATTGAATTACTATCCTATTTAGCAAGCAAATATGGTGGAAACTTCAAATCTTTTAAGCAAAAAGATTTAGATGATGTAGTAGAAAGATTAAAAGCAGGGGAAACCATAGAAGAAATAACAAAAGATATGAAATTATATTCTTATTATATAGAAGCTTATAATGCAGTTTTATGCCAATTTATTGGCAACTATCAAATTGAAACATTACAAGAAGACGGAACAAAAACTTGGAAAGAAAAATATGGAATAAAAGCTTTTTTGCCAATAGCCAAAAACTATGGCTTTAGCCATTATGATGATTTTGGAAATAGTAGAACGTATGGATACAAGCGAGTACATTTAGGAAATGACCTAATGGGTTCAATTGGAACGCCTATTATTGCAGTAGAATCTGGTGTTGTAGAGGCTTGTGGGTGGAATCAATACGGAGGTTGGCGTATTGGTATTCGAAGTTTCGATGGAAAAAGATATTATTATTATGCACATTTAAGGAAAAATCACCCTTATGCCAAAAATATGGAAGAAGGGAAAATTGTGCAAGCAGGGGATGTAATTGGTTACTTAGGTATGACAGGCTACAGCACAAAAGAAAATGTAAATAATATCAATGTGCCACATTTACATTTTGGAATGCAACTAATTTTTGATGAATCTCAAAAAGATGGAGTGAACCAAATATGGATTGATGTATATCAAATTATCAATTTTTTAAAGAAAAATAAATCGGAAGTTTATAAAGCTTATGAAGATACGAAAGATTATGAAAGAAAATATCAAATAATAGATCCAATTATACAGGGGAATTAAGAAATAAATGAGGAATTTTTTTAAGATGATAAAAATAAAATTTTCTAAATGGTTCTAAGTTTAAAAATATAAAACAGAAAAATAGAGAATATTAGTATATTCTCTATTTTTGTTATAGTTAAAAAATAACTTCTACATTTTCGAGTACAATTACGGGAACATTCTTTATTCCATTATCTTTGGCAAACATTAAAGCAGTAAAACCGTCTAATAAAAACGATTTCCGATCCAAAATAAGTGGTTTCTGAAAGTGACCATATTGCTTATAATACTCTTTTATCTTTTTGTATTTCTTTCCTCGGTAACTAGAAGAAAGAGAAATGTTTACAATGATATTCTCAATTTCTTTTTCTTCTATTAAATCTTTCACAAAGGCAAGTCCATACCAGCGATGTAAAAAACGAGCAACTTGTTGAAAATCACTAACAAATTGACTTCTCTCTCCATTCGTAGATAAGGACAAATATTTATCATAGAAAGGTTTTAACATATTTGTTTTTTCAGAATTGCATTTTTTGCAAGCTGGAAAGAGATTATTAGGAATCGTAGGTCCACCAAAATCTTGTGGAACAAGATGGTCTAATGTAATTTTATCCTCTGAAAAAGTCCGAGAACAATAAAAACATTGCTTCTTGCCTTTCATTAAATAGGTAAGTTCATACATAGCCTCGTGAAAATTGATAGGAAAATGAATTTTTAATATTTCATCTTCTATTTTCATAGAGGTATTAATAACAAATACGCCATTTAGTAGATGTTGTGGTAAATCAATAATCATTGCATATACCTCCTTTACTTTTTCTTTATTATATAATACAAATAAAATAGAGTCAATGATTAGTAATAGATTTTATACTCTATACGTTATAAAATTTACCTTGCCATAAATCTTGTTCTTTTAATCTTCTATTTAATTCATTTAGAACCCATTTTTTATGGGTATTCCAAGAAGGTGCAAGCAAGATATCTTTAGGAGCATCGCCAGAAATACGATGAATCACAAAATCTGGTTTCAAATGAGAAATGATATAAATTAAGTCTTGCATATATTCTTCAAAGGATAAAGGTTGATATTCTCCTTTTTCATACATTTCAGCTAATTTTGTATGTTCTACTACATAAGTAGAATGAATTTTTACACCCTGCAAAGGATGTGAGTTAATAAAATCAACTGTATTTTTAATATCTTCACTTGTTTCAAAGGGAAGCCCAACCATAATATGAGCAACAACATCAATTCCATATTTATTTAAAATCGAAACTGCACTTGTAAATTGCTTACTTGTATAACAACGATTGATTTTTTCTCCAATATCATCATTACTTGTTTGGAGCCCAAGCTCAACGCAAACATAGTATTTTTCAGTATAATTTTTTAAAAGTTGTGCAATCTCTTCAGTTATACAATCTGGTCTTGTACCAATTGCAAGCCCAACAATTCTATTATCTATTAAAGCAGAATCATATTTTTGCTTTAAGTTTTCTACAGTATCATAAGTGTTTGTAAAATTTTGAAAATACACAATAAATTTATTGGCTCTATTTGAGCGATAAGTAGTAAAGTAGTATTTTACTTGTTCTGTAATGTTGTTAGCAGAGCAAATTAGTTCACCAGAGCCCTTTAAGCTACAATAAATACAACCGCCATTTGATAAAGTACCATCACGGTTGGGACAAGAAAAGCCGCCATCTACACAAATTTTAAGGGTGCGTTCTCCAAATTTTTCTTTTAAATATTGACTTATATGATTATATCTTTTATTTTCTTTTATCATAATATAAATTATAACAAAAAAATATAAAAATACAATAAAAAAACCTTATAAACAAAAATTTATAAGGTTTTTTATGATTCTTAGTGAATGCTGTTGATATTTTGAAACATAATTTGTTTCTGGTTGCCGGTATTTTGCTCAATAACAACAGAATAATCTTTAATAAAAGAAATTTTTCCTTCAATAGAAGAGCCATCTTTCAGTACTATTGTGATAGTATCATCTAAATAAAATATATTTTCATCTACTATCATAGCGTGAAATACAATTTCATCTCCCCAACCATAGTGATCTTCATGCCGATTAGTTGCTATTATCTTCATATTCTTACCTCCTTTAGTATGTACTGTTGACTGGTTACTTAATTTCACTAATAAGTGGTAAAACAAAAAACATAAATTATAATAGTATTATAACATAGTTTAACATAAAACACAAGAAAAATGAATAAATTTTATAAAAATGAAATATTAGTATAACAATATTGATTAAAAAAAGAGAGGAAGATAAAAATTAATTCTTCCTCTCTAATGGTGCCAACGACGTAGATATTTACAACTCATCATTTGCTCTCTTGACGATTGATACAAATATCAATCAATTTGTTAAAGTATATCATATTTTTAATAAATTATAATACCCATGTCCAAAAAAATTGCATTTTTATGTAAGGTATGATATAATTAAATTGTAACATATTTTTGTTGCCTTTGAAATAAGCAAATTTCGGAGGCATAGTCCTCCGAACAATAAAAAGGAGGATTT
>CANQXD010000019.1 GCA_947627755.1 uncultured Clostridia bacterium
ATAGGTTGGAGGTGGAAGTGTAGTGATACATTAAGCTGACCAATACTAATAAATCGAGGGCTTAACCACGAAAAAAAATGGAAGAGCAAAGATAAAGAAATTAAAAATAAATAAAAAGGTAACAATAGTTTACCTTAAGGAAAACTTTTTTCTATGTATTTTTGAGTGTGCTTCAAATAAGTTACACTAAACATTTCTGGTGATGATGACCTAAAGGGAAATACCTGTTCCCATCCCGAACACAGAAGTCAAGCCTTTAGGTGCCGAAGATATTTGTGGGTTACCCCGCTGAGAAAATAGGTTGTCGCCAGTTTTTTTATTTTTATAAACTAAAAGCTATAAATTAGAAATATGAAGAAAAATATATTTTTAATTTATAGCTTTTATTGTGAAACTTGATAAAATTTTATAAATGTTATATTTTTAAGACATATAGAATAAAATATGATATAATGAACCATATTAAAGTAAAATAAGGAGAGAAAAAATAATGTCAAAAGTAGAATGGAAAGCAGGAACTTTTATTTATCCAATACCAGCTGTTATGGTTACATCAGGAACAATGGAAAAATCTAATATTATGACAGTAGCATGGACAGGAATATTAAATACAAATCCTGCAATGTGTTATATTTCAGTGAGACCAGAAAGATACTCTTATAAACTTATTAAAGAATCAGGAGAATTTGTAATTAACTTAACAAATGAAAAATTAGCATTCGCAACCGATTGGTGTGGAGTAAAGAGTGGAAAAGATTTCGATAAATTTAAAGAAATGAAATTAACTAAAGAAAAAGCAAATCATGTAAAGTGCCCTTTAATTAAGGAAAGCCCAGTATCAGTAGAATGCAAAGTAAAGGAAATAAAAGAATTTGGAAGTCATCATACATTTATAGCTGAGGTTTTATCTATTGATGCAGATGAAAAATACATAGATGAAAAAGGAGCTTTTGATATCAGTAAATGTGATTTAATAGCATATAGCAACGGAGGTTATTATACACTTGGCAAAAAGATTGGAAAATTTGGTTATTCAGTAGAAAAGAAAAAAAGAAAGAAAAAATAAAAAATGTACAAAAAAATCATAAAAAATATATTATAAATCTTGACTTTTTAGGAAGTATATGGTAGAATAGTAAAGCATATGTGGAATGCATATGCTTTTTAAAATAGTAAAATGAAAAATGAAGTCAAAATAGACAGTGGAGGTGTTTGAAAATGGCTGCAAAAGGAGCAAGAGAACCAATTACATTAGAATGTACAGAATGTAAAAGAAGAAACTATATGACAGAAAAAAACAAAAAAAATAATACAGACAGACTAGAAGTTGTAAAATATTGCAAATACTGCAAAAAACGTACAACACATAAAGAAACAAAATAAAACTTCCTTAAGGGGGAAATTAAAAATGCCAAAAGAAGTAAAAACTAAAAAAGAAAAGAAACACTTTTTTAAAGATTTTAAAGCAGAATTAAAAAAGGTTATTTGGCCAACACCAAAGCAATTAGTAAACAATACAATTGCAGTTATTACAATTGTACTAATTACAGCAGTCATTGTGTTTGTACTAGACTTAGCATTTGAAAAAATGAATACTTATGGTATTAACAAATTAAAGGAAATGGTAGATAACAAAAATGAAATTTCAAATAATGAAGAATTAGCTAATAGCCAAGAGTCAGAAGAACAAACACAAGAAAATACAGAAAGTGAAGAAACACAAACTTCAGAAACTGTAAGTGAATAATTAAAGGAGGCTTATCTTTATGTCTCAAGAAACAGAAAACTTAAGTCCACAATGGTATGTAGTGCATACATATTCAGGATATGAAAACAAAGTTAAAAAGGACCTAGAGAAAACCATTAAAAACAGAGAATTACAAGAGTATTTTTTTGAAATCATAGTTCCTATGGAGGAGCAAATAGAAATCAAAAATGGCAAAGCAGAAACCAAGGTAAAAAAAGTTTTCCCAGGTTATGTTTTAGTAAAAATGATTGTAACTGAAGCAACATGGTATATTGTTCGTAACACTAGAGGTGTAACAGGATTCGTAGGTTCTGGAACAGATCCTATTCCGCTTACAGAACAAGAAATTAGACAAATGGGATTTGAACTTTCAAGTGTTAACGTTGACTATGCAAAAGGTGATATGGTATCTATTACAGGAGGCTCTTTTGATGGTCATACAGGAACAGTACAAGAAATTAATACAGACAAGCATAAAGTTAAGGTATTAATTTCTATGTTTGGAAGAGAAACTCCAGTTGAAGTAGACTTTTCACAAGTCACAAAAGTTGTTTAAAATGGAAACGGAAAAACGCTAAAATGGTAATTTTCGTATCCAAATTAAAATAAATATCTATAATTATTAAAAGATGTAAATATACATCAAAACCAAAGGAGGTGCAAAGCACAATGGCAGAAAAAGAAATTAGTAATTTAATCAAATTACAAATTGAAGCAGGAAAAGCTACACCAGCTCCACCAGTAGGACCAGCATTAGGATCAAGTGGTGTTAACATTATGCAATTCGTAAAAGAATTTAATGATAGAACTGCAAACCAACCAGGAATGATAATTCCAGTTGTTATTACAGTATATAAAGATAAATCTTTCGATTTCATAACAAAAGTACCACCAGTAGCAGTGCTAATTAAAAAGGCAATTAAAATTCAAAAAGGTTCTGGAAAACCAAATAGGGATAAAGTAGGAACTATTACAAAGGCACAAGTAGAAGAAATTGCCAAAGAAAAAATGCCAGACTTAAATGCAGCATCATTAGAAGCAGCAATGAGTATGGTAGCAGGAACTGCAAGATCTATGGGTGTTGTAGTTGTTGACTAGAATTTAAAAATATGGGAGAAGCTTTAAATAAAAGTTTCGTTTGTACCAAAGGAGGAAAAAATGAAAGCAGGAAAAAGAATAGCAGAGTGCCAAAAGTTAGTTGAAAAAAACAAACTTTATGAAGCAAAAGAAGCACTTGAAATTATCGAAAAAATGCCAAAAGCAAAATTCGATGAAACAGTTGAATTACACGTTAAATTAGGTGTAGATTCAAAACATGCTGACCAACAAGTAAGAGGTACAACAGTACTTCCACATGGTACAGGTAAAACACTAAAAGTATTAGTATTTGCCAAAGGACCAAAAGCAGAAGAAGCTGAAAAAGCAGGAGCTGACTTTGTTGGAGCAGAAGAATTAATACCAAAAATTGAAAAAGAAAATTGGTTTGACTATGATGTAATCGTAGCAACTCCAGATATGATGGGTGTTGTAGGAAGATTAGGTAAAGTATTAGGACCAAAAGGTTTAATGCCAAACCCTAAATCAGGAACAGTTACAATGGATGTAACAAAAGCAATCAATGAAATTAAATCTGGTAAAGTAGAATACAGATTAGACAAAACCAACATTATTCACCTAGGTTTTGGAAAGGTATCATTTGGAGCAAAGAAATTATTAGAAAACTATGATGCAATTATGGGAGCTATTATTAAAGCAAAACCAGCTGCAGCAAAAGGACAATATATTAAGAGCGTATCAATTTCTACTACAATGGGACCTGGATTGTATATTGATCAAAAATAATTATAGTAGCCAAAGAAAGTAGGCAATATCAATAAGCCCTACCGAGGCAGAATAGAGAAAGAGATTTAAAATCCAATCTTTATATGCCTTGCTTATGGCTATAAGATTGGATTTTTATATGCTAGAAACTATTTTTAAAATAGTGCTATAGAGAAAATTAATATTTTGGAGGTGAAATAAAAGTGGCAAGTGAAACAATTTTAAAACAAAAGGAAGAAGAAGTAAAAAATTTAGCAGCAAAATTAAAAGATGCTAAATTAGTACTTTTAGCAGATTACAGAGGAATAACAGTAGACAGCGTAACATCTCTAAGAAATACATTAAGAGATGCAAAATCTGAATACAAAGTTATTAAAAATAATATTGTAAAAAGAGCATTAAATGCAAATGGAGAGGCTGGACTTGATTCTGTATTAGAAGGACCTACAGCGGTTATTATAGCAGAAGAGGACTATGTAGAACCATTAAAAGCAATTTACAAATTTTCAAAAGATAATGAATTTTACAAAATTAAAGGTGGTATTGTAGAAGGAAAAGTAATGTCAGTAGATGAAATAATTACTTTAGCAAAACTACCATCAAGACAAGAACTACTTGGTATGCTTGCAGGTGCATTACTTGGAAATATTTCCAAACTTGCAGTTGGATTGGATCAAGTACGTATTCAAAAAGAAGCAAATGCTTAAAACAAATTATAATTAGAGTAGTGAACTTAAATCACTAAAAAATAAAATAAAAAGGAGAAATTTAAAATGATAGAAGAATTATTAGAAAAAATTGACAGCTTAAAAGTAGCTGAACTTGCTGAATTAGTAAAAGCAATTGAAGAAAAATATGGAGTATCTGCAGTAGCAGCAGCTGCACCAGCAGCTGGAGGAGCAGTAGCAGGAGCTGCTGCTGAAGAAAAAACATCTTTTGATGTTGTATTAAAAGATGCTGGAGCAAATAAAATCCAAGTAATCAAAGTAGTTAGAGATGCTACAGGATTAGGATTAAAAGAAGCAAAAGACTTAGTTGATGGAGCTCCAAAAACAGTAAAAGAAGGAGCTAGCAAAGAAGAAGCTGAAGAACTAAAAGCAAAATTCACAGAAGCAGGAGCAGTTGTAGAATTAGCTTAAGTTATATTTTAGGGACGGGGCAAAAAATGTAAAACCCTGTAGATAACTAAAAAGTAGTATATAAAAAAGAGTCATAGTAGAAAAAACATTTATTATGATTCTTTTTTTGTATATAAGTGCTAAATTCTCATCAAAACAATATAAATAAAAAATACAATAATTATCAAAATTATAAAATAGACCAATTGGTCAAAGATGTTGCAAGTACTAAAAATAAAGGATAAAATTACATTATTCAATATTACGAATGAAGCAAAATAAAAATGATAAAATTATATTGCTTAGTTGACAATGCAAATGATAAGTTATAAAATAGGAAAAAAACAATATATATGAATTAAAGGAGCAACTTACATGATTATATTATTAGATGCAATGGGTGGAGACAATGCACCAGACGCTACTATAAAAGGCGCAGTAAAAGCCATTAACCAAATAGAAGCAGAAGTATGTTTAATAGGAAATAAAGACATTATTAACGCAAAAATAAAAGAATTCTATGGAAAGAATGATATATCAGAAATTTCACCAAAGCTAACTATACAAAATGCAACAGAAACAATAGAAATGTGCGAAATACCAACACAAGCTATCAAGCATAAAAAAGATTCTTCTATGGTAGTTGGTTTTAATATGCTAAAAGAAGGAAAAGGTGACGTATTCATTTCTGCAGGAAACTCTGGAGCATTACTTACAGGAGCAACACTATTAGTAGGAAGAATAAAAGGAATTGACCGTCCAGCTTTAGCCGGAATTTTACCAGCATATAAAGGAAGATTGATGTTAATAGACTGTGGTTCTAATACAAACTGCAAACCAATCAATTTACTTCAATTTGCGCAAATGGCAACAATTTATAATAGAAATACCTTTGGAATAGAACATCCAACTGTTGGACTTCTTAACATAGGAACAGAAGAAACCAAAGGAAACGATTTAGTAAAAGAAAGCTATCAATTATTAAAAGAAAAAGCAGAAGAATTAAACCTAAACTTTGTGGGAAATGTAGAAGGAAGAGATGCTTTTTCTGGTGAATTAGATATTTTAGTAGCAGATGGTTATACAGGAAATGTATTCTTAAAAACAGTAGAAGGAGTAGGAAAATTAGTAAAAAGAACATTAACTGAAAGTATAAAAAAGAATATTTTTACAACACTTGGAGCAATTCCTGCTATGCCATCAATCAATAGCTTAAAAAAAGCTATGGATTATAAAGAATATGGTGGAGCCTTATTTTTAGGAGTAAAAAAACCAGTTGTAAAAGCACATGGAAGTAGTGATGAAAAACTATTTGAATTTACAATTAAGCAAGCAGAACAATTTGTAAAAAATAAAGCAGTAGATAAAATGATAGAAGAATTTGAAAATAAAGAAAACAGAGAAATGATAAAAGATAAAGAAACCATAGAAAATAAAGAATAATGTGCAATAAAATATAAATAAAAATATATTTCATACAAAAAGTGCTTGACAATTAAACGAACTTGTAATATTGTTAAGAAAAATAGGAAATCATTTGAGAGGAGGTGTAATTGAAGAATGACACAAGAAGAAATTTTTGAAAAAGTAAAAGGAATTATTGTAGAACAATTAGGTGTAGCAGATACAGCTGTTACAACAGAAGCATCTTTTATTGATGACTTAGGAGCAGATTCATTAGACATCGTAGAATTAATTATGGCATTAGAGGAAGAATTCGATACAGAAATTCCAGATGCAGATGCTGAAAAAGTAGTTACAGTAGGAGATGTAGTTGACTATATAAAAGACCATGTAGAATAAAAAAATGAAAGGGTAAGACCTTTCTTTTTTTTTTGAACAGGAGCGCACAGGAGGGACGCCCCTTTTCGTTCCATTTTGGAACGGTGGGGACACCCCTTGTATGTAAAAACAGGAATAGAAAAGGGAAAATATCATAATTTTCAGTTGAAGTTTTAAGGTATCTATGTTATGATGCATATATAAAAAGAAAGTAGGTGAAAAAATGAAACTAGAACAATTAGAAAAAAGCATTGGATATACATTTCAAAATAAAGAATTGTTAAAAAATGCTTTAACCCATACTTCTTATGCATTCGAAAATCATATACAAAGTAATGAAAAGTTAGAATTTTTAGGGGATAGCATTTTAGAATTTATTTCAAGTAAATATCTGTATGCGCATTTTCCAAAACTAACAGAAGGAGAAATGACTAAAGTTAGAGCTACAATAGTATGTGAAGAAAGCCTGTATAAAATTGCAAAAAAGCATAATTTTAGTGATTTCTTATATCTTGGAAAAAGTGAGCTTGCCAGTCATAAGGAAGCAAGGCCAGCCATTATGGCAGATAGTGTTGAAGCCTTAATTGCAGCAATTTATTTTGATAGTAATTTAGAAGAGGCAGAAAAATTTATCGTAGAAAATCTAAAAGAATCTGCAGAAATTGCAAGCAAGCATGTAGGAGAAAAGGACTATAAAACAGTATTACAAGAAATTTTACAACAACACGGAGAAGTAAAAATACAATATGAAATCATCAAAGAGCAAGGACCGGACCATGATAAGCTATTTACAGCAGAAGTAAAATATAATGGCAAAGCTTTAGCAGTAGGAGAAGGAAGAACAAAAAAAGCAGCAGAAATGGAAGCTGCTAAAAAAGCAATTGAAGTTTTAAAGCAAGAAAAGAAATAATTATATTAAATAAAAAAATATGAACCATTATGTATAGAAGAAATATAAAAATTTGATGAAAGAGCAAATATTTTAGTAAAGAGAGGAAAAATTATAAATGAAAAAAGAATATATAATTCCAATTTTTGTTCCACACTTAGGATGTCCAAATACTTGTGTTTTTTGCAATCAAACAAAAATTACAGGGGAGCAAAAACAAGTAACAGCAGAAGATGTAAGAAATACAATAGAGGAATATTTACAACATTTTGAAGATAAAGAAAATACAGTAGAAGTAGCTTTTTTTGGTGGTAGTTTTACTGCTATTGAAGAAGAAAAACAAAATGAATTATTAGAAGCAGCCTACGAGTATGTAAAAAATGGACAAGTAGAAAGCATACGTATTTCAACAAGACCAGATTTTATTAACAAAAAAATTCTAAAAAGATTAAAAAAATATAAAGTAAAAACAATTGAACTTGGAGTGCAATCTAGCAATAATTATGTACTTGCAAAGGCACAAAGAGGTCATACCTTTGAAGATGTAAAAAAAGCATCTAGATTAATTCGTTTCTATCGTTTCACACTAGGTCATCAAATGATGGTAGGACTTCCAGAAAGCACAATGCTAGATGAAATTAATACAGCTAGAGATATTATAAAATTAAAACCTAAAATAGTACGTATTTATCCAGTATTAGTGTTAAAAAATACAAAATTAGAAGAAGAATATAATAAAAAGGAATATGAGCCATTATCTATTACACAAGCAGTAGAAAGATGTAAGGAAATTGCAGACTTATTTAATAAGCATAATGTTAAAATTATTCGTATAGGACTTCAAAATACAGAAGAAATAACAGATCCAAAAAATGAAAAAAGTGAAGTAGTGGCAGGCCCATATCATCCAGCATTTAGACAATTAGTAGAAGGAAGATTATGGTATGATGCTATTGTGTCAAAAATTAAGCAATGTAACACAAAAGTAAAATTAGTAGAAATAAAAGCACATCCAGAAGATTTCAATAATATTATAGGACACAAAAAAGAAAATATGAAAAAATTAAAAGATTTGTATGATGTAGAAGTTACTTTAAAACCAGACGAAAACATGAAAAATGGAAAATTTGAGCTAACAGTAGAAAAAACTTATGATGACTTGCTAGAAGAAGCAAGAAAATAGTACCTTTAGGTACCATTGGGGACGTTTCCTAAAGGTAAATCTGTCCCTTTTGGTAACCTATAATAAAAAAATCTATAAAAATAATACTTGAATAAAAACAACTAAAAACGTACATAATTCATAAAAAGGAGACTTTTCTATGGACTATGTAAAAACAAAAAAATGGTTATCCATTAGAAAATATGCCTATGAAACATTTTTGTTAATCATAGGCTGTTTTATTATGGCTTGCGGAACTTCATTCTTCTTACTTCCAAATCAATTATCCTCAGGTGGCTTTGCAGGACTTGCTACCATTGCCTATTATTTACTAAAAATTCCTCTAGGAACAACAATATTTGCATTAAATATTCCATTATTTATATTAGGTTATATTCGTATAGGAAAAAAGTTCCTAGTAAAGTCTCTATTAGGAACAGGATTTTTATCTTTATTTATAGATTTATTAGACCAATTTTCTGCTATTACACAAGACAGATTTTTGGCATGCGTTTATGGAGGAATTGCCATTCGGAATAGGAAGTGGACTTGTTTTAAAATCTAACTCTTCTACAGGAGGAACAGACCTTTTATCTTATATTATTCGTTCTTACAAGCCACACTACCAAGCAAGCTCGCTAATTGTAAGCGTAGATATTATAATTGTTACGCTTAATGTTATTTTCTTTAGAGATATTGAAATTGGTTTATATTCTGCTATTACCATTTATTTAATGGGAAAAATGATAGATATTATTTTTGAAGGTGTTAATTTTACAAAAACAATGTTTATTATATCTGATAAATATGAAAAAATAGCAGAAGAAGTAGGAAAACAAGTAAATCGTGGGAGCACAGGAATTTATGCCAAAGGTATGTACACAGATGAAGAAAAAATGATGCTTTTATGTGTAGGCTCCAGAAATGAAATTTCAAAAATAAGGCAAATTGCAAGCAAAATAGATAGAAAGGCATTTATTATCATTTCAAACGCAAGAGAAGCTTATGGAAAAGGATTTAAAAAAGAATAATATAGTAAGCCATAGATTTTCTTAAAAATTTTAGGCTTACTTTTTAATTAGAAATTAATGTAACTTTATAAATTTGATTGAAACAAATAGTGGTATATGATAAAATAATTATATAAACACGAAAGGAAGCAAAAAAATGAGTTTAAGATTAGTTTGTGGAAGAGCAGGAACAGGAAAAAGTAATTTCTGTTTAGAAGAAATAAAACAAAAAATTCTAGATAAAGAAAGAATATATATTATAACGCCAGAGCAATATTCCTTTACAGCAGAGCAAAAACTATTAGAAAAATTAGAAGTAGGAAGCAGTTTAAATGCAGAAGTATTAACCTTTGCACGTATGGCACATAGAATTTTAACAGAAGTAGGTGGAGTAACAAAGCCAAGTCTTTCAAAAGCAGGAAGAGCTATGCTTATTTATGACATTTTAGACAAAGAAAAAGAGCATTTTACTTTTTTAGGGAAAACTAGACAAAACACTAGCTTAATGGAAACACAATTAACCGAACTAAAAAAACACGCTATATCTTCTGAAATGCTTAACAATACTATTACCAAAGTAGAAAATCGCTATTTACAAGAAAAACTAAAAGACATTATGCTAGTATATGAAAAGCAAGAAGAAAAATTACAAGGCAAATATATGGAAGAAAATGACCGTTTAGCAATTCTTGCAAACAAACTACAAGAAACTCATATATTTGACAATGCAATATTTTACATAGATGAATTTAATGGCTTTACAAAGCAAGAATATCAAATAATAGAAGCATTATTAAAAGTAGGAAAAGAGGTTACAATTACCATTACAACAGACAATTTAGACTTAAATACAAACATAGAAAACGATTTATTTTATGAAAGCAAGCAAACAGCAGATAAAGTATTATATTTAGCAAGAAAAAATGAAATAGAATGTAAAAAAACAGTATTTTTAGAGCAAAATCTTCGCTCTCAAAATGATGAAATGAAGCATTTAGAGCAAAACATACAAGCAATTCCATACAATATATATCAAAAAGAAGTAAAAAATCTTTCCATCTTTTTAGCAAAAAATCCTTATACAGAAGTAGAATATGTAGCAATGCAAATTGCAAAACTTGTAAGAGAAGAAAACTATCGTTACAAAGATATTATTGTTATGACAAAAGAAATGGAACCATATAGCAGTTTGTGCAAAGCAATTTTTAATACATATCAAATTCCAGTATTTTTAGATGAAAAGAAGGAATTAAGCCAAAACGAATTTGCAAAATGGATTCTTTCATTATTAGAAATATATGCTACAAATTGGTCTTATGATTCAGTAATTCAATATTTAAAATTAGGCTTTAGCAATATTTCTGATGAAGAACTTTATGAATTTGAAAACTATACAAGAAAATGGGGAATTAAAGGAGCAAAATGGTACCAAAAGGAATGGAATTTTGGACAGCAAACAGATGAGGCAAAAGAACAAGCAAAAAGAATGATGCAAATAAAAGAAAAAATAATTCCACCACTATTTGCATTAAAACAAAATTTAGCAGGCAGAAAAAAGGCAGGGCAAATCAATACACAAATTTATGAGTTTATTATGCAAAACAAAATGAAAGAGCAAATAGAGCAAATGCAAAAAAAACTAGAAGAACAAGGAAAAATCGAATTAGCAAAAGAGCAAGAATTAGCATGGAATATAGTAATGCAAGTGCTAGATGAAATAGAAGCTTTATTTGGAAAAGATAATATTACTTTTGAAAAATATCGTGAATTATTAAAAATAGGACTTTCTGAATTAGGACTAGGAAAAATTCCACAAACGCAAGATGAGGTAATGGTAGGAAGCTTAGATAGAAGTAAAACAAGCAGTGTAAAAGCAGTTTTCGTACTAGGAATGAATGATGGCGTATTTCCAAGCATTCAAAAGCAAGAAGGATTTTTAAATGATGAAGATAGAAAAAAACTAAAAAATATGGGAATGGAACTTGCAAAAGGAAGCTTAGAAAACTTATATGCAGATAACTTTGCAATATATAAAGCACTTACAATTGCGCAAGAAAAAATCTTCTTTTCATATCCTTCTTCAAATATGGATGGTGGTGCTTTAAGACCATCTACGTATATTACAAAATTAAAAAAGATTTTTCCACAAATTGAGGAAAAGAGTGATTTAATAGAGCCTTATTTTACATTCGTAAATGAAAATAATACATTCGAAGAACTATTGCATCAATTACGAAAAGAAAAAGACGAAGAAAAAATTGAAGAAATATGGCATTCAGTAGAAGAATATTTTAGTAAAAAAGAAGAATGGAAACAGAAATTAGAAGGTGCAAAACAAGCACTTAACTATCAAAACGAGCCAGAAATCATAAAAAAAGAAAATATAGAAAAATTGTATGGAAATACTTTAGTAACAAGTGTTTCAAAACTAGAAAGATATCGTTCTTGCCCATTTTCATATTATTTACAATATGGATTAAAATTAAAACCGAAAGAAGAATATAAAATACAGCCAATTGATACAGGAAGCTTTATGCACGAGGTTATTGATACCTTCTTTATTAGACTAAAAGAGCAAGATTTAAAAATAAAAGAACTTAAAAATGAAGAAATAGAAAAAATAGTAGAAGAAATAATAGAAGAAAAATTAGGACTAGAGAAATATTATTTATTAACTAGCAGTGATAAATTCAAAATATTAACAATAAAACTAAAACGTGCTGTAAAAAAATCTATGCAATATATAATAGAAGGGTTAAAAAATAGTGATTTTGAAGTATTTGCTACAGAATTAGAATTTAAAAAAGGAAAGGAATATGAACCAATAACCCTTACCTTAGAAGATGGAAGAAAAGTAGAAATAACCGGAAAAATCGACCGCATTGACTTAGCAAAAACAGAAGATGGAAATTATATTCGAATAATCGATTATAAATCTTCTATAAAAAACATAGACTTAAATCAAGTAGAAGCGGGCTTACAAATTCAATTATTAACGTATTTAGATGCAGCTTGTAAAATAGAAAATATGTTGCCGGCTGGAATTTTATATTACGGGTTAGTTGACCATATTTATACTAGAGATAAAAAAGTAGATGAAGAAAAAATAGAACAAGAAATTAGAAAAAACTTTAAAATGAAAGGCCTTATACTAGCAGATGTAAATATCATAAGAAAAATGGATACATCATTAACTAATGGGTATTCTACTATTGTACCAGTGCGTATAACTAAAAATGATAAAATAACAGAAAGATATTCATCAGTAGCCACAAAAGAACAGTTTGAAGGCTTAATGAAACATACCAATCGTGTTATAAAAGAAATTTCCAAGGAAATATTAAGTGGACAAATAAAAATACAACCATATTATCAAAAAAAGACACCAAATACACCTTGCGAGTATTGCGAGTATAAATCAATTTGCCACTTTAAAGAAGATGCTTGTCATCCTTATTATTATATTGCAAATGATAAAAAACAGGATATTTTGGAAAGAATGAAAGAGGAGAAATAAGCAAAATGCAAGATTTATCCAATGAAACAATGTTGCACGTAAAAAAAGGAAACATAGAATATTTACAATTTCGAAAACTTTTAGAATATCAAGACAAAGTGGAACATTGTTATACCCTAAAAGGGCAAAATAATGATTATGCAAAAGAAAAAGAAGATAATTACACTGCTTTATATAATGCTATGAATTTAAGTAAAGAAGGTTTTACAAAAATTGAGCATCAAGCACACAGCGATAAAGTAGAAGTTGTAAAAGAAAAAAATGAGTTTCATACAAATATAGATGGCTTATTAACGAATAAGCAAGGAGTTTCATTATCTTTACGTTTTGCAGATTGCACTCCTATTCTTTTCTATGATCCCGTAAAAAATGTAATTGGAAATATTCACTCTGGCTGGCGTGGAACAGTGCAAAAAATAGGACAAAAAGGTGCATTAAAAATGATGCAAATATATGGCTCTAATAAAAAAGATTTGCTATGCTTTTTAGGGCCATGTATAGGAAAATGCCATTTTGAAGTAAGTGAAGATGTAAAAGAAATTTTTGAAAATACCTTTTCTTACCTAGAAAATGTTGAAGAATTTATTTTTAAAGGAGAAAATAAGGAAGAGCAAAAATACTTCATAGACACTACTTTAATTAACCGAAAACTATTAGAAGAAATAGGAATTCCGTTTAGCAACATTATAGAAAGTAAAATATGCACTGTTTGTAATTCAAATCAAATGCATTCTTACAGGGCGGAAAAAGAAAACTCAGGAAGAAATACTGCAATTATTGGATTAAAAATTTAAATTTTGTTTGACACTTTTTGTTATCTATTTGCTTAAAATTATAACCAATATAATTAAGGCAAATACTATAATAGTTTCGATAACTAAACTAAATAAAAGTATGTAATAAAAGAATAGGAAAATACATTTCCTGTCCTTTTTTCTTGACTTTTTAACCTAGAAACTATATAATTTGTAGGAAAATAGCGAAAAAATGCGTTTATAAAAACTCTTAAAGGTGGATGAAACATGTATTTAAAAAGACTAGAATTGCAAGGATTTAAATCATTTGCAGACAAAACAATTTTAGAATTTAAACCAGGAATTACATCTGTTATTGGACCAAATGGTTCTGGAAAAAGCAATATATCTGATAGTATTCGTTGGGTATTAGGAGAGCAAAGTATGAAATCCCTAAGAGGTTCAAACTCTTCTGATGTTATATTTGCTGGAACACAAAATAGAAAATCATTAGGTTTTGCCGAAGTTTCTATTGTAATAGACAATTCTGACCAAAAATTACCTATTGAATATAATGAAGTAACGGTTACTAGAAAAATATATCGTAGTGGCGAAACAGGTTATTTTATTAACAAAACGCCATGTCGTTTAAAAGATATTTTAGAACTTTTCATGGATACAGGAATTGGAAAAGATGGCTATTCTATCATTGGACAAGGAAAAATAGATGAAATTTTAAGTAATAAATCAGAAGATAGACGTCGTATCTTTGAGGAAGCAGCTGGAATTGTAAAATATCGTACCAGAAAACAAGAATCTGAAAAAAAATTAGAACAAACAAAATTAAATCTACTTCGTATTAACGATATTCTAGCCGAAATAGAAGGAAATATAGAACCACTAAAAATTCAATCTGAAAAAGCAAAAAAATTCTTAGACTTAAGAGAAGAACTAAAAGGAATTGAAGTTGGTTTATTTCTATATAATATTGAAACCTACAAAGCGAAATTAGAAGAAATTATCAAAGATGAAGAAATTATGCAATCTCAATATGATGAAGAAAATATCAAATTAGATAAAATTCGTGAGCTAAAAGAAGCATTAAAAACACAAGTAGAAGAAATGACAGAAAAAATAGAAAAAATGCAAAACATTGGCTTTGAGAGTAGCAATCAAATAGAAAAAATCAATTCAGACATACAAGTTGCCACCGAAAGAAAAGAAAACAACAAACAAAACAAAGAGCGTTTTAATACAGAAATAGAAGAAATAAAAGGCAAAATTGTAGAGCTAGAAGAAGAAAAGAAACAAAAACAAGAGAAAAAGACAAACTTAAATGTAAACAAAGAAAAATTTCAAAAACAATTAGAAGAAAAAGAAGCAGAACTTGCACAAATTACAAAAAAATTAACAGATAAAGAGCTAGAAATCGAAGAGAAAAAACAAATTGTAGAGCAAAGCATTGATGAGAAATATGAAATTGCAGGGCAAATCAATGCGCAAGATGTTAATTTTGAAAATCTAGAAAAAAGACAAAAAAGCATCAAACAAGAGTTACAAACTGCTATTTCTGAATTAGATGAAGCAAGAATGCACAAACAAGAACTTTCAAAGGGCTTTTATGATATCCAATCAAAACGAGATGTAGCTTTACAAAAAATAGAACAAATTAGTACTCAAAAAGAGGAAAGCACCAAAAAATTAAAAGAATTTGATGATAAAATTAATACAACACTTTACGATATACGAATGAAAGAAGCAAGATACAAGTTTTTAGTAGAAACAGAAAAAGAAAAAGAAGGTTATACTAAAAGCGTAAAAAGCCTACTATTAGAGTGCGAAAAAGATAATTTATTAAAAAAAGGAGTGCATGGTGTACTTGCAAACCTAATTTCTACACCAAAGGAATACGAAACAGCAATTGAAATGTGCCTAGGAGCATCTCTTCAAAATATTATTACAGATACAGAAGAAGATGCCAAAAAACTAATTGAATTTTTAAGAAAAGGCAATTTGGGACGAGCTTCCTTCTTGCCAATTACATCAGTAAAAGGAAAAAAATTGGACAACATTAAGCAAAAAGGCATAGAAGGTATTATAGGCATAGCATCAGACTTGGTAAAATATCAAAACAAATATGAGCAAATTGTATTAAATCTGTTAGGAAGGACTGTTATTGTAGAAGATATGAATACAGCAATTAGCCTTGCAAAACAAAACAATTATTCCTTCCGTATTGTTACTTTAAAAGGAGACTTAATTAATCCATCAGGAGCAATTACTGGTGGTAGTGTTGCAAACAAAACAGTCAACATCTTAGGTAGAGGAAGAGAAATTGAAGATTTACAAAAGCAGATTAAAAAATTAGAAAAGCAAAAAGAAGATGCTGAAAAACAAAAGCAAGAATATGAAGCATCTATTGAAAGCATTTTAAAAGAAGCAGAGACTTTAGAAAAGAATTTACAAGAAATTGAAATTGTGTATGCAACAGAAAATCAAAAAATGGTTTCAATAGAAGAGAATATTAGCAAATTAGAAGCAAGATATCAAAAATTACAAGAAGAGCAAAAACATATAGAACAAGAAAAAATTGAAAATAGAGAAATAAAAAAGCAAAAAGAAGATGAAATTCAAAATTTAACAAAAAAAATAGAAGAATTAAATATAGTTATTGAAGAATTTGCCAAAACAAATCAAACAAATCAATCTTATATTAACGATTTAAATTTTGACATTACAAACTTAAAAATTTCTGTTTCTTCTTTTGACGAAAGTAACTTATCTATTGATGAAATGCTTGAAAGAATTGAGCAAGACGTAGAAAACAACAAAATAAGTATTCAAAATAAAATGGTACAAATAAAAACTATTGAAGAAGAAAATAGAGCAATAGATGAAGCAATAATAAGTTATAAAGAGCAAATAGAAAACATCAAAAAAGAAGTAGAAAATAGCTCAAAAACCATTGAAGAATTAAAACAAGCAAGAACACAAAATAACGAAAAATTATCTTCTTTGGAAGAAGAAATATCTTCCAAATTTAAAGTATTAGAAGACTTAAAAGAACAAATTGTAAAACTAGATGTAAAGAAAACAAAACTAGAGCAAGATATGGAGCAAATGATAAATACGTTATGGGAAGAATATGAACTAACTCCAAACAATGCAGAAGGATTTGAAAAACCAGCAAACGTTCAAGTAGCTCAAAAAGAAGTACATAAGCTTAGAAATCAAATTAAAGACTTAGGAAGTATCAACATAGATTCAATTGAAGAATATAAAAAGACAAAAGAACGTTATGATTTCATGAGTGAACAACGTTTAGATTTAGAAAATACAATTACTAAACTAAGAAAAATGATTAGCGAAATGACAGAAACAATGAAAACACAATTTGCAGAAAAATTTGCAATCATAAACAAAAACTTTAATGAAGTATTTGTAGAATTATTTGGTGGAGGAAAGGCAGAGTTAATACTAGAAGATGAAGCAAATATATTAGAATGTGGAATTGACATTAAAGCACAACCAACGGGCAAAAAACTTCAAAATATGATGCTATTATCTGGTGGAGAAAAGGCATTTACAGCTATTGCATTATTATTTGCTATTCTAAAAATCAACCCAGCGCCATTCTGTATTTTAGACGAAATAGAAGCTGCGTTAGATGATGTTAACGTATATCGTTTTGCCGATTACTTAAAGAAATTCAGTAAAGAAACACAATTCTTAGTAATTACCCATAGAAAAGGAACCATGGAAGCAGCCGATACAGTTTATGGTGTTACAATGGAGGAAAATGGTATAAGTAAATTACTTTCAATGAAGCTAAAGTAAAAGAACAGGAGGGACGCCCCTTTTCGTTCCATTTTGGAACGCTGGGGACACCCCTTCAAATAAAAAATAAATAAAGAAAAAAACTCAGTTTACCAAAATATCGGTAAACCGAGTTTTTTTCAACTGTTATTCTTTAAAACTCTAAAGATAACTTGACAAACTGCTAAAAAGGCATTGACATTGATTTCATAAACATTATGCACTTTTTGAATAGATAAATTATCCTTCTGAATCTTTTTCTTCCTAGAACTGATAAAATCATCAATTGCTTCTTCTACTTCAAAGGCAAGGTAAGAATCTAGTGTAAAAGCAAAGCTACATGATATTACCCTAGAAGTGATATGAAACCGAATATTTTTTGCATCTTGCATATATTTGTCTCCTTTTTCAATAAAAAAATTTTAGATACAAACATTACTATAACACAAATTGACATAAAAGTCAAACAAAATAGCATCTAAATTAATCGTTATTATTAAACAATGGAATTCTGTAGTTATTTTTTAAAGTATATTATTTCGTAAGATACTTTAAAAAAAGCAAAAAAATAAAATTAAGAATAAAAAGAAGCAAAATTAAGGAAAAACAAGGAAAAAGTAGAAAAATGTAGAAAAATAGTATAAAAATAAAGTAGAAAAAGGCAAATTTTAGTCGAAAAGGAATATTTCATTTGCAATTGTTTAAAATATATAGTATAATAGTAAAAGTGTTGTAAAAAACACAGAAGGAGAGTGAATTCTTATTTTTAACATAAAACTAAGAAATTATACAAAACTTATTACAAGATTAAGTAGTATTATATTATTCGGTTTCATTATAATAATTGCTCTTGTTTTACTAAAATATAAGCCAAGTTATAAAGTAACCATAGCAGGAGAAGAACTAGGTTATGTAACAAGTAAAAAAGAATTTGAACAGTTAGTAAATGATGAAATATTATATCCAGATGAAATTGATGTAGCTTTTGTAGATATTGAAGAAATGCCAAAATATAATTTTTTATTTATTGAAAATACAAAGCCAACAAACGAAGAAGAGATTTTTACAAAAATTCAAGAAATGGCAGTAACTACTTATAAAATGTATGCAATAATGTTAAATGACGATATTAGCACTTATGTTCATTCAAAAGAAGAAGCAGAAGAAGTTATTGCAAAAATAAAAGAAGAAAAAGCTAATGAATTAGAAGAAATTAATATTGCCATGAAAGAAATATATACACAAAATAAAGAAGAAACGCAAAATGCTATAGAAGTTGCTTCAGCTACAGAAGTAGCAGAAGTAAGACTAGGAGAAAAAGTAGAAGAACAAGAAAAAATAAAATCAGCAACGTTAGATGGAGTATATTTTGCAGTACAACCAATTACAGGTCATATTACATCTCGTTTTGGTGCAACAGAAGATATTCGTGACCACGCTCACCAAGGAATGGATATTGCAGCTCCAAATGGAACCACAATTAAAGCAGCAGCTGATGGAACAGTTACTTACGCCGGATGGTTAGGTGGATATGGTAACTTAGTTATAATATCTCATGGAAATGGAATACAAACTTATTATGGACATTGTAGTAAAATTTATGTTTCTGTAGGAACACAAATAACAGCAGGAGATAGTATTGCAGCAGTAGGTTCTACAGGTAACTCAACCGGAAACCATTTACACTTTGAAATAAGAAAAAATGGTTCTCAAGTAAATCCACAAAAATATTTATATAAATAGATAATGAAGCATTGTTATAGATATAAAAAATCTCCTTAAAGGAGATTTTTTCATATTATAGAAAGTTAAATTAAAAAATAAAATAAAAAATTAGCGAGCTTTAGATTTTCTTAAAATTTGCATTTTATAAAAAAACTAAAGCTTGCTTTTTAGAAAATAAAAGGGGATGTTTTCTTTTCCAGTTAAGAAAAATAGAAGTATTATTTCTTAACTAAGAATACTATAACAATACTATTTGTCCTTTTTGTGAACAAATAGGAAACAATTTGAAAACTAAATCTTAATGTTTTATATGCTTTTATAAAATAATATTGAGTTCTTATATAAAAAATCCTTTTTTCTTCTTATTGTTCTTGTAAAGTAACCTTTACTTCCTTTTCATTTCCATTACGATTAACTGTTAAAGTCATTTCGTCGCCAATAGAATGAGTATTTTTAATTTCATTTAGTTCATCCATTGTAGTAATATCTTTTCCATCTGCCTTAACAATTACATCACCAATTTTAAGTCCAGCTTTTTCAGCAGCAGAAAATTCATCAATACTTAAAATATAAATACCAACAACTAAGTTATTTGCATCTGCAGTTTCTTTATCTAAATCTCTACCAGAAATGCCAAGGTAAGGTCTTTTTACTTTGTTATATTGAATTAATTGCTCATAAATAGGTTTTGCAGAATTAATAGGAATTGCAAATCCCATACCTTCTATGCCAGAGCCGGACATTTTTAAAGTGTTAATTCCAATGACTTGCCCATTACTATTAACCAAAGCACCACCACTATTTCCAGAATTAATAGCAGTATCTGTTTGAATTAAAGTATAAGTTTTACCATCACTTGTTACCTTACGATTAACAGCACTAATCATACCAGAAGAAACACTACTTTGCATACCTAAAGGATTTCCAATTGCCATAGCAAACTCTCCTACTTGTAAAGAATCAGAATCACCAAGTTCAGCAGCAGTTAAGCCAGTTTTATCAATTTTTATAACAGCTAAATCAGTTTCTTCATCAGTTCCAACAATACTTCCTTCATACTCAGTTTCATCATTGTATAAAGTAACTACTACTTTATTTGCTTTTCCTACTTCATAAAAAGAAGAACTAGAACTACTATTAATAATGTGGTTATTAGTTAAAATGTAACCATCCTCACTAATAATAATACCAGAGCCCTCTGCTGTAGCAGTACTTGTCATATTTCTATAAAAAATAGAAGAAACTGAATACTCTACTTTAATTCCTACAACAGATGGTAATACTTTTTGTGCAACACCAACGCCAGTTTCTGAATAATTTGCTAAAGAAACAAGATTTGTATTTACTGAAGAACTTGCGCTAGAATTGTTACTAGTAGAACTACTTGTATTATTTTGTGTAGTTTTAAATAAATTTTGAGAGATACTAGGAATGCCAAAACAAGCACCAAGTACCACACCTGCTCCTACTACGCCAGAAATAAAAGGAACAACTACTTGCTTACCAAAGTGAAAATCACTTTTTTTAGAAATATTACCAATTGTTTGATAATTTGTTTTAGTTTCTGGTTTATTTTCATTTTCTGTAAAATTATTTTCTTTTTCCATTTTTAAGACTCCTTTTAAAAATTATTTTTTCCTTACTTGAAGCTAATCATACAAAAGAAATGTGAAAATCGTGTGAAAATCATGTTATAGTATATTGATTTTATCACTTTTGCAAGATATAATAAAGACATTATAAGAAATTTTAGGAGGAAAATCATGAAAAATCAAAAAGGAATGGGACATCTCACGTTAATTTTATGTGTTATTATCATTATTTTAGTTGCTGTAGGTGCATTTTATTACTTCTTTATTAAATTAGAGGACCAAGTAATAGAAACATACAAAACTGATATGTTGCTTATTCAAGGTAAAGTAAAAGTGTTATCAGAAGAAGCAATAATAAATAAAAATGGAGAACTATTAAAAGGAAGAAAAATAAGTGAATCTTTAGAAGATGAAGAAATAAAAGCATTATTAGAAAATGGTGTGTTATCACAAGAAGAGGAATCATTTGATAATTATTATTTATTAGAAAAATCTAATTTAGATGAAATGGGTTTAGGAGCTATTCGTTTAGAAAAAGGATATTATATTGTTAATTATGATACAGATGAAGTTATTTATTCAAAAGGAATTAAATTCGGAGAAAATACTTATTATAAGCTATCAGAAATAGAAGAATTGCAACAAAAAGAAGAAAATAAAGCAAACGAAGAGGAACAAGCAGAAGAACAAACTAGTGAAGAAAATAATTAGAATATAGAAAAATAGTTATAAAAACGAAAAAAGTGCAACAAGTTAACTCTGCAGAAGGAGTGTGGAAAAATGAAAGAAAAGGAATTAGAGAGGCTAACAAATTTAAAACAAATAGAAGAAGATATTTATAAAACTGGTGTAAAAAGTATTTGTGGAATAGATGAAGCGGGAAGAGGTCCACTAGCAGGTCCAGTTGTAGTAGCAGCTGTTATTATGCCTAAAGACTCTATGATAGAAGGAGTTAACGATTCAAAAAAAGTATCGGAAAAGAAAAGAGAAGCCTTATATGAAAAAATTACAGAAGAAGCAATTGCTTGGGGAGTAGGTATTATTGACCAAAAGCAAATAGATGAAATCAACATTTTGCAAGCAACCAAAAAAGGGTTAACTATGGCAATTAAAGAGCTAAAAGTAAAACCAGAAAGAATTATTGTAGATGCATTAACTGGTATAGATACTTTAGGAATACCTTATACGCCTATTATTAAAGGAGATGCAAAATGCTATTCTATTGCAGCAGCTTCTATTATTGCAAAAGTTACAAGGGATAGAATTATGAGGCAATGGGATGAAATTTATCCGCAATACGGTTTTGAAAAACATAAAGGATATGGAACAGCAGCGCATATTGCGGCAATTAAAGAATATGGAATTTGTCCTTTGCATCGTTTAAGCTTTGTTAAAAATATAATTAAAAATAAGTAAAAATGGAGTCATGTATGAATATTTTAGATATAATTACTAAAAAAAGAGATAAACAAGAACTAAGCAAAGAAGAAATAGAATATTTTATTACAAATTACACAAATGGAGAAATACCAGATTACCAAGCAGCAGCTTTAGTAATGGCAATTTATTTAAATGGAATGAGTATGGAAGAAACTACAAACTTAACACTTGCTATGGCACATTCTGGAGATATTTTAGATTTATCAGATTTAGGAATTGTAGTAGATAAACATAGTACAGGAGGAGTAGGAGACAAAATCACATTAATCTTAATGCCAATTATGGCAGCACTTGGAGTGCCAGTAGCAAAAATGTCAGGAAGAGGCTTAGGCTTTACAGGAGGAACAGCAGATAAACTAGAAGCAATTCCGGGTTATAGAACAAATTTATCAATAGAAGAATTCAAAAACAACGTAAAAGAAATAGGAATTAGTCTTATTACTCAAACTGGAAACCTAGCTCCAGCAGATAAAAAATTATATGCATTAAGAGACACTATCAGTTGCACAAGTAGTATTCCTCTAATAAGTTCTAGCATTATGAGTAAAAAAATAGCAGCAGGAGCAAATAAAATTGTATTAGATGTCACCTGTGGAGACGGCGCCTTCATGAAAACAAAAGAACAAGCAGAAAAACTTGCATCTGTTATGAAGCAAATTGGTACTTTAGCAGGAAAAGAAACAGTTTGTGTTATTACGCCAATGGAGCAACCTTTAGGTTATAGTGTAGGAAATACCTTAGAAGTAATAGAAGCTATAGAAGCACTAAAAGGAAATATGAAAGAAGATGTTAAAGAAGTTGTATTAGAACTTGGAAGCTATATACTAAAACTTGCGGGGAAAGGGGAAAACTTAGAAGAAAACAAACAAAAAATTGAAGATTGCATTTCTTCTAATTTAGCTTATAAGAAATTCCTTGAATTAGTAGAAAAACAAGGAGGAGATGCTTCTTATTGCGAAGATACTAGCAAATTTAAAAAATCAAAATATGAAATGAATATAATTAGTGAGCAAGAAGGCTATTTACAAGAAATGAAAGCAAGCTTTATAGGAAAAGCAGCATGTCTTTTAGGTGCAGGAAGAGTGAAAAAAGAAGATAATATTGACATGTCAGCAGGAATTATATTACACCATAAAATAGGAGATATTGTAAAAAAAGGAGATATCATAGCAACTTTATATACAAACGAAGAAAAGAAATTAGAAGAAGCAAAGAGCATGGTAGAAGAAGCCATTAAAATTTGCTTAAAATAAATATAAAAAAGCAAAAATCCGCTATAGCGGATTTTTTGTATAGGAAATTATACTAAATTAATTTTTATGAAAAGAATAAGAAAATGTAGCAAAGTTACTGTATTCAACTTTTAAAAAATAAAATATAAAAAAATACCCAAATAATAAATTAGTACAATGGGTAATGTTTTTAGATAACCCCAATGAAAGTGAGGTATCCAAAATTATGAATGAAAATGAAGAAATAAAAGAAGCAATGAGTGAATTAGAAAAAATAAGTAAAGATAAAGAATTAAAGAGAGTAGCAGAGTTAAGAGAAAAAGCAATAAGAGATGAAAAAAACGGGCTAAGGCATGCAAGAGAAGATGGCTTGAAGGAAGGGCTAGAAAAACGGAATAAAAGAAACAAGTATAAAAATAGCAAAAAAATTAAAACAAGAAAATATGTATATTGAAAAAATATCAGAAATAACAGGATTACCTAAAGAAGAAATAGAAAACTTATAGAATAATAAAAAGCAGAATCTTACTTATATAGTAAATTCTGCTTTTACTTTGATATTATAATTGAATACTAATATTAGAATTTGTATTTATATTTATATTTAATTTTGAAGCTACCGAAGAAAAATCTTCTTGTTCTAAAAAGCGGTTTAAATTTTTTACAGAAATACCAGTGCTAGATGCTAAAGTTTCAATTGAATTTGGACATTCATTTTCTGTTAAAAAGCCTTTTAATTTTGATAATTCTAAATTATCTTTTGGTTCACAATTAGGACAAACAGAATTGTTTGATACAAAAAAAGCACCACATCTTTTACACTTTTTAAATTCCATTTTTTCTCCTCCTTTGTATCTAACTTAAGCATATTTTATCACATAAGAAAGAAAAATGGAAGAGAAAAAATAGAAAAAAATCATTTTTTATTCTTTTATGTCTAATTTTATATGAACTTCTTTCAATTGTTCTTTAGTTACATTACCGGGAGCCCCCATCATTAAATCTTGTGCCTTACTATTCATAGGAAAAGCAATAACATCACGAATTGTTGGACTTTCAGTTAAAAGCATAATCATTCTATCAACACCAGGCGCAATTCCAGCATGAGGTGGAGCACCATATTGAAAAGCATTAAATAAAGCTGGAAATTTTTCTTCTATATGTTCTTTACTATAGCCAGCAATCTCAAAAGCTCTCACCATAATTTCTGGATCATGGTTTCTTACTGCACCAGAAGAAAGTTCAATTCCGTTGCATACAATATCATATTGGTAAGCTACAATATCTAATGGATTCATAGTATTTAAAGCTTCCATACCGCCTTGTGGCATAGAGAATGGGTTGTGGTTAAAAGCAATATTGCCGTTTTCATCTCTTTCATACATATTAAAATCGGTAATCCAACAAAATTGAAACATACTATCATCAATTAAGTTTAAACGTTTTCCAAGTTCAGAGCGAATTTGACCAGCTAAATCGGTTGCTCTTGCTTCATAATCAGCAATAAAGAAAATAGTATCATCAGCCTTTAAATTAACAAGTTCTAATAATTCTTTTTTCATATTATCTGGAATAAATTTATCAATAGGTCCTTTAAAACTTAAATCTTCTTGTACCTCTAAATATCCAAGACCACCCATACCAATAGATTGTGCGAATTCAAGCATTTTCTCATGAAAACCTTTTGACATTTGGCCTTTTACTTTTATGCTACGTACTGTTTTTCCAAGGAAAGGTGCAAACGTGCATCTTTGGAAAAATTCAGTTACATCTACAATGACAAGTGGATTTCTTAAGTCTGGTTTATCTGTTCCATATTTAAGCATAGCTTCTTTATAAGAAATTCTAGGAAATGGATAGTTAGCAACTTTTTTATTTGAAAATTTTAAGAAGGTATTATATACAACTGGTTCAATTGCAGCAAATACATCTTCTTGCGTTGCATAGCTCATTTCCATATCAAGTTGATAAAACTCACCAGGAGCTCTATCTGCTCTTGCATCTTCATCCCTAAAACATGGCGCAATTTGAAAATATTTATCAAAACCTGCTACCATTAACAATTGTTTAAATTGTTGAGGAGCTTGTGGCAAAGCATAGAATTTTCCTGCGTGAAGCCTACTAGGTACTAAATAATCTCTTGCTCCTTCAGGAGAAGAACTTGTTAAAATAGGTGTTTGAACCTCTAAAAATCCTTGCTCAATCATTTGCGAGCGTAAAAATTGAATCACTTGTGCTCTTAAAATAATATTCTTTTTCAAATCATCATTTCGCAAATCTAAAAAACGATATTGCAATCTTAAATCTTCACGTACATCACTACTTCCATTAATTTCAAAAGGTAAGTTTTTTGTACGTTTACCTAAAACTTCAATAGTTTCAATAGAAATTTCCACGAGACCTGTATCTAATTTTTCATTTACTGTTTCAGCATCTCTCTTTCGTACAATTCCTTCTACACATACCGAAGATTCTAGCGGAATATGTGAAGCAAAGTCAACATCTGCACTATCTGCAGAAGTAACCACTTGGGTAATACCATACATATCGCGAATGTCTAAAAAAACAAGACCTCCTAAATCACGTATGGTTTCAACAAAGCCTGCAATTTTTACTTTCTTGCCTACATCCTCTAGGCGAATTTCATTGCAAGTATGAGTTCGATAAATACTCATAAACTAACACTCCTTTCTCTATGCAAGAAGGACAAAAAAAACGTCCATCTGCATAATGCAGGGACGAAATAATTTCCGCGGTGCCACCCTAACTTTGAAAATGAAACATTTTAGCTTCATTTCCCACTTTCTTTTTTCTTGCTCCAATGTGTTTCGTATACTTCCGTTTTTCTAAAAAGGCTCTCAGCGCATTCACCTTTTTTCTCTGTTTAGGAACTAAAAGCAACTTTCATCTTCATCGCAATTATTATTATAATTTATTATTTTACATAGTATATGCTCAAATGTCAAGGTTTATGAGAAAAAATATTTAGAAATGTGCAAATAATTAAAAGCTGACATTGAAAATATTGTAGAAAAAGGAAAGAATTTTGTATACGATTTTTCTCATAAATAGGAAAAGATAAGCATATATATGTAATAGAAATAAAAATAAGGGGGATTTTTATGGAATACACAAAAGACATTGTATTAGAAATAAGTAACAAAAGACAAATAGGCTATTACAAGCTTAAGGAATGGACAAGCAATTTAAAAAAAATAATAAAGAACAATAAAATAATTACATTTACATTAGGCTTACTTATTGCTCTAATGGTAGTTGATTTTGTACTGGTCAATTCATTTTTAGAATTGTTAAGTAGGGTATAGTAGTATAGCTAAAAGTATGAAAGTTGTATAAAAGAAAAATCCGCTATAGCGGATTTTATTTTTGCAAAAAAATCCTATTTTTTGTCGAAATTTTACGATGAAAAATTGTTGATTTTTATGTAAAGTCATGATTTAATAGTTCTGCTAGATTACATAAAATTATTTCGCTATTTAACAATATTAATATAATATTTTTCTTAAAATTATTATCTCAATCTATTTATTCAATTTTTATTCTAAAAAAGGAAAAATTCGAGTTGTTAAATAAATTTAGAAAACAAAGGAGGGATATGTACTTTTTATGGAATTTAAAATCTACATTTGAAAGGATTTATTTATGGAAGAATTGATAGAAAAAGAAAATACTTTATTAAAACCAAAGATAGACGTAGTATTTCATTGTTTGTTTAAGCCAGGAAATGAAAGAATCACAAAAGCTATGATAGAAGCAACTACAAAAGAAAAAATAGAAAGTATTAACTTAGATAATGATAGATATCTTATGAAAGATTATCCAGAGGAAAAGTTAGGAATTGTAGATTTGAAAGCCACATTAGATAATGGAACTATATGTGATATTGAAATTCAACTTGCAGACAATCACTATACAGCAGAAAGATTTTTGTTTTATTGGAGTAAAATTTACTCAAGTCAATTAGTTCAAGGAGATGATTATGGAAAACTAAATAAAGTAATAGGAATAATCATACTAGATTTTGAAATAGAAAAAACAAAAGAAATTAAAGAATTAAGTACAAAATGGAAAATAACAGAAGTAAGTACGGGCAAGCAAATAGTGTTGACAGATGTATTAGAATTTTATATAATCGAAATACCAAAAGCAAGGGAGATACTAAAAAAAGAGCCAAATAATAAATTAGCACAATGGGTCATGTTTTTAGATAACCCCAATGAAAGTGAGGTATCCAAAATTATGAATGAGAATGAAGAAATAAAAGAAGCAATGAGTGAACTAGAAAAAATAAGTAAAGATAAAGAATTAAGAAGGATAGCAGAATTAAGAGAAAAAGCAATGAGAGATGAAAAAAGCGGGCTAAAGTACGCAAGAGAAGATGGATTGAAAGAAGGTTTAGAAAAACGGAATAAAAGAGCGGAATAAAAGAAACAAGTATAAAAATAGCAAAAAAATTAAAACAAGAAAATATGTCTATTGAAAAAATATCAGAAATAACAGGTTTACCAAAAGAAAAAATAGAAAAATTATAATAATTCATATTATTAAAATAAGTAGGCATTTAAAAAATATATAAGTAAGCAAAAAAAGAAGAAAGTAGGAAAAACATGATACTAGCAAATAATTGGAAGGATTATGAAATACTAGATATGGCAGATGGAGAAAAATTAGAAAGATGGAAAGACATTATATTAGTACGTCCAGATCCGCAAATTATATGGAAAAATAAATCTTTTCCTCAAAAATGGAATAATATAAATGCGAGATATAATCGTAGTAACACAGGAGGTGGAGCATGGGAATATAAGAAAAAAGTGCCTTCCTCTTGGCAAGTAAACTACAAAAATCTTACTTTTAATATTAAGCCAATGGGATTTAAACATACAGGTCTATTTCCTGAACAAGCAGCAAATTGGGACTGGATGATAGAAAAAATAAAAAAAGAAAAAAGAGAAATAAAAGTATTAAACCTATTTGCTTATACAGGTGGAGCAAGTGTAGCATGCTTATCTGCAGGGGCATCCGTTTGCCATGTAGATAGTTCAAAAGGAATGGTAGCATGGGCAAAAGAAAATGTAATATCATCTGGCTTACAAGATAAAAAAATAAGATATATTGTAGATGATGTTATAAAATTTGTAAATAGAGAAATAAGAAGAGGAAACAAATACGATGCAATCATAATGGATCCACCATCTTATGGAAGAGGAGCAAATGGAGAAACATGGAAATTTGAAGAAAACATTGGAGAATTAGTAGAACTTTGCAAACAAGTATTATCTGATAATCCACTATTTTTTTTAATAAACTCTTATACTACAGGAATCTCTAGCACAGTATTAGAAAACATATTAAACTTAAATATCACGAAAGAATATGGTGGAAAAGTAGAAAATGGAGAAATAGGGCTTCCAATGACAAATTCAAAACTAATTTTACCAGCAGGAATCTTTGGCAGATGGGAAAAATTACCTTAAGGTACCTTTGGGGACGTTTCCTTTTGGTATATCTGTCACTTTTGGAGCATTTTAAAAATATGTATGGAGAAAACAATGCAAAAATTAAATGTAATATACGAAGATAATCATATTATTGTAGTAGAAAAACCAGTAAATATTCCTTCTCAAGGGGATAAAACTGGTGATGACGATATGTTAAGTATTGTGAAAAAATATATTAAGGAAAAATATAATAAACCGGGAGAAGTTTATCTAGGTTTAGTTCATAGACTGGATAGACCAGTTGGTGGGGTAATGGTATTTGCTAAAACTTCAAAAGCAGCTGCAAGATTAAGCGATGAGGTCAGACAAAAGCAATTTCAAAAAAAATATTTAGCTATTGTAGATGGAAAGTTTGAAAAAGAAAAAGGAACTTTACAAGATTATCTTTTAAAAAACGAAAAATTAAATACTAGCAAAGTAGTAAAAGAAGGTACTAAAAATAGTAAATTAGCAGTGTTAGATTATGAAGTATTAAAGTATAATGAAGAAATTGATTTGTCACTACTAAAAATCAATTTACATACAGGAAGGCATCATCAAATACGTGTGCAACTGGCTAATAGTGGGCATAGCATTTGTGGAGACCAAAAGTATGGAACAAGAGGGAGAGGAAAACAAATTTGCTTATGGGCATATCAACTAACACTTATACATCCCATTACAAGAGAAATAATGAAATTTCAAGTATTACCTAAAAGTGAGGGTAGTTGGACTATATTGAAAGAAGTTAAAAATATTTAGTTTATGTTAATTTTATAAAACAGCAAAAATCTTATATGAAAATGAATTTTAAAATTTTTATATAAGATTTTTTGCGTTTTATATAGAAAATAAAAAAATTATTCTTATTTTCGCTAAAATAAATTCGACAAAAGAAGACAAAAATGAGGTAAAAAATGGTAGATAAATTTTGCAATTATTTAGTGAATAAAATAAGAAAACAAATGCCAGAAATAGATGATGAAAGGGCAGAAGTCATTTTATATGGGATACAACTGATTGTGGGAGAAATACCAAAGATATTTTTTATGTTTGCATTAGGAATTTTACTTGGTTTATGGTGGCAAACACTACTTGCTTTTTTCTTAATTCTACCATATAAAGCAGCATCAGGAGGGTTTCATTTAAAAACACATCTGGGATGTATTATTTGCACGAATTTAGTATACTGTGGAAATGCATACCTTAGTACAATATGGAATTTTCCAAATGAAACTATCAAATATATAACAATAGCAATGATTTGGATTTTTGGAATTATGATGGTAAGTTTATATGCACCTGCAGATACAGAGAATTTACCAATTTTAACAAAAAGAGAAAGACATACAAAGAAGTTATTATCATATATATTTTTATCAATTAATATGTTAGTAGCATTGTTTATACCAAATACAATAATTTCTAATTTAATGATAATAGGTACTTTTATACAAACTCTATCCATTACAAGAATCGCTTATATTATAACGAAAAATAAATATGGATATGAAGAATATTTAAAACAACAAGTTACAATTTAAGGTAATAAAAGTATTAGCCGGCAATACTTTATTATATAGTATTAAATTAATAGGAGGGAATTATTATGTTAAAATTATTAGCTAAAATGGCAGAAAAATATGCAAAAACAACAAATACAGCATGTGTTTTATTAGGAATTATGCATCAACCAAAAATGCCAGCATCTTTAATAAAAAAAGATTAATCAAAAGATAAAATAATAAGCATAAAAAACAAAAGAAAACAAGATATTGATATCTTGTTTTTTCAGACTGTTGACAAAGTATATAAAAATTTTTTGCTCAACAGTCTTTTCTTTTTTAAAAAAATATAGTAAAATAAATATAATCCCAAGTAACCAAATAAAAGGATTAAAAAATGTAGTTTTTTTCTAAGAAAAGACTGCATTTTTTCTTAGTTTATGGTATAATTTATTTGGTTACTCGGAGGGATGAAAATGTTAAAAATAAAAGAATATGAACAAAGTGAAATGATATTATATACTATGGAAGATTTAGTTCCGGAAGAAAGTCTATTTAGAAAAATAGATAAATATATCGATTTCACTTTTATTTATGAAGAAGTAAAAGATTTATATTGTAGTACAAATGGTAGATATTCTATAGATCCAGTAGTACTATTTAAACTAGTATTTATTGAGACATTAGATGGTTTGAAGTCTATGAGAAGAACATGTGAAAAAATAAAGGTAGATGCAGAATATAGATGGTTTCTAGGAATACCATTTGGAAAACCTACCCCACATTATTCAACATTCAGTCAAAATTATATAAGAAGATTTGCTGGAACAGATGTATTTGAGAATATATTTGTAAATATAGTAGAACAGGCTATAAAATATGGTTTGGTAAAAGGCGAAACATTCTTTACAGATTCAACACATAAAAAGGCTAATGCAAATAAGAATAAATATCATACAGAAATAGTATGGTGTTAAGATAGATTTTGGACACGAAAGCGTAGAAATGTTATAATAGTTTTATACGCTTGGAAAGGAGTGTTCAA
>CANQXD010000020.1 GCA_947627755.1 uncultured Clostridia bacterium
ATAAAAATATAACAATGGTGGCAATAGGTTTATAGGTAAAACCTTAATTAAAAACCTAAATATATTATACAAGGAGTGAAAAATATGAAAGAGCGAAATGAACTAGAATTTGATTATAGTGAAGAACTTTTAGAAGAACCTAATTTAGAACAACAAGACATTCATTTTACAGAAGAAGAAATAAAAAGAATAGACAGACTATTAGCAGAGGTAGATGAAGAACAAAAGCAAAATGGGAATAGGTTATATTCACATGCAGAAGTTTGGGGGCAAATTTTAGGAGAAGAAAATTATAAACTATTACATAGATTACAGTAAAAGGTTTATGAGTAACATGAAAAGAATTGAAAGCTATATAAAAAATAAACTAAAAAATCCGTACATATCATCGATTTTTAATTTATCAAAATTATTTAATCTTTTATGAAATCCAAGAAAAAGAAAAACAAATTATTGTAAAAAGAATAATTCATAAAAACGTCAATATAGAAAACGTTGACTTTTATTTGTGATGAAAAAATAACTAAATTAATATTATAATAAGAGAAAGGAAACAAAATGCAACTTTATAAAGTAGATATTGATTATTGCAATTATTTACACTATTACGAACCGAAAATACCATATATTGAAAATGAAAAAGAAAATAGGCCATTTATTGGAGTTGTTCTAAATGTGAATGGAAAAAATTTCTTTGCCCCTTTAACATCACCAAAAAAGAAGCATCTTATAATGAAAGATATGCAAGATTTTTTAAAAATAGATGGTGGCAAATTAGGAGGAATCAACCTAAATAATATGGTTCCAATTCCACAAAGTTACTTAGAAAGAATTGAATTTTCAAATATTGAAGATATAAAATATAGAAATATGTTAAGAAATCAAATGAAATGGATTAACCAAAATGAACTACGCATTCATAATAGGGCAAGAAACTTATACTATCTTATTTTAAATGGGCATACTACAGAAGCACTTTTAAGAAGATGTTGTAACTTTAGGCTATTAGAGAGGAAATGCGACGATTTCATGCAAGAACACAAACTAAGAGAGGAAGAAGTATTATATTGTTATTTTTCTGCATAAACTATTTATTTTTTTTTCCATTTTGTATATAATAAAAACAAGTTATAAAAAGGAAAGGTAAAATCCATGGAAAAACAAGAGGCCAAAAAACAAATAGAAGAATTAAGAAAAAAATTAGAGTACTATGCTCAAAAATATTATGATGAAGATAAACCAGAGATTACAGACTACGAATACGATATGTTAATGAATAAACTAAAAGCTTTGGAAAAGGAGTTTCCAGAGTTCATTACAGAAGATTCATTAACGCAAAAAGTAGGAGGTCATGTAAAAGAAGGCTTCACAGAAGTAGTGCATGAAGTACCTTTGCAAAGCCTGCAAGATGTTTTTTCATTTGAAGAATTACAAGAGTTTGACGAAAGAGTGAAAAAACAGGCACAAGAGGAAAAAGAAGAATTACAATATGTAGTAGAAACCAAAATTGATGGATTATCCATGGCATTAGAATATGTAGACGGTATTTTTGTAAGAGGAGCAACACGTGGGAATGGACTAATTGGAGAAGATGTAACAGATAACTTACGAACCATAAAAAGCATTCCAAAAGTGCTAAAAAAGCCAGAAACCATTACGGTTCGTGGAGAGGTATTTATTGGAACGAAGGAATTTGAAAAATTAAACGAAGAACAAGAGATATTAGGAAAGCCTTTATTTGCTAATGCTAGAAATGCAGCAGCAGGTTCAGTTAGACAATTAAACTCTAAAATTACAGCAGAAAGACCTTTAGATATTTTCATTTTTAATGTACAAAAATGGGACAAGAATCCTTTTAACTCTCATTATGAACAATTAAATTACTTAGAAGAATTAGGCTTCAATGTCAACCCTGTTCGTATTCTTTGTAAAAACCAAAAAGAAGTAGAAAAGGCGATTCAAAAAATAGGAGAAGAAAGAGAAAAGCTAAGCTTTGGCATTGACGGAGCGGTAGTAAAAGTCGATAGTTTAACTTTCAGAGAAAAACTAGGAACGACTGCAAAAACGCCAAGGTGGGCTATTGCCTATAAATATCCACCAGAAGCCAAAGAAACCATTTTGAAAGATATTATATGCCAAGTAGGAAGAACAGGAGCCATTACTCCAATGGCTATTTTAGAGCCAGTAAAAGTAGCAGGCTCTACCATTTCAAAAACAACGTTGCACAATGAAGATTTTATAAAGGAAAAAGATTTAAAAATAGGCGATACCGTTGTTATTCAAAAACAAGGGGATGTCATTCCAGAAGTCATTAAAGTAGTAAAAGAAAAAAGAACTGGAAAAGAAGTAGAATTTCACATGCCTACTGTTTGCCCTGTATGCGGAGCTCCTGCTGTAAGAGAAGAAGGAGAAGCAGCTACTAGATGTATTGGAATTGAATGTCCGGCACAACTATTAAGAAGTATTGTGCATTTTGTTTCCAAAGAAGGAATGGACATTGATGGTCTTGGCTACAAAGTAGTAGAGCAATTCTTAGAAAAAGGCTTAATTCATAACATTGCAGATATCTATTCCTTAACCTTAGAAGAAATTGCCTCTTTAAAGAAAAATGGTAAAAAATTTGCACAGAACTTGATTGATTCTATTGAAAAAAGTAAAGAGCAAGATTTATTCCATTTAATTACTGCCTTAGGCATTAGGCAAGTAGGAACAAAAGCTGCCAAAGTGCTTGCAAGAAAATATAAAACCATAGAAAACTTGCAAAATGCTTCTTTTGAAAGTTTAGCCATGACAGAAGATGTAGGAGAAATTACAGCAAATAACATTATAGAATTCTTTAGTCAAGAACAAACGAAAGATACTTTGCAAAAATTAAAAGAAGCGGGCGTTAACATGAAACTGTTAGAAGAAGAAACAAGCGACAATCGTTTTGAAGGAAAGACATTTGTATTAACAGGTACGCTAGAAAAATATACTAGACAAGAGGCAAGCGATATTATTGAAAAACATGGAGGAAAAGTATCTTCTTCTGTATCGAAAAAAACAGATTATGTATTAGCAGGAGAAGAAGCGGGCTCAAAACTTACAAAGGCACAAGAATTGGGAGTTACAATCATAAGCGAAGCAGAATTTGAAAATATGATAAAATAATGGAGGGAACATGGACGGAAAATATACATTTGAGAGATTTGAAGAAGAATTAGAACAGGGCTATCAATTATATTATACTTATGTAAGAAATCGTTATTTATTATTTAAAACTTCTGAAAATTGTTATACACAAAAGCTATTATCTATTCACGAGAAAAATCCACATCCTGTAATGGAGATGCTAACAAAAAAGCGAATTAAAGAAATGTTTCCTTTTATGGAAAAAATAGAATACAAAGCAAGAGAGAATTAACTGTTTTGGGAACGAAGGAAAAAACAGTTTTAAAAAAATTTAAAATATATTAAACTAATAAAAAAACTAGAATAATACTAGTTTTTTTGTGTTTCTATCTATTTAAAATGTAACCTGTTTTTTTCCTCCGTCCCCAAAAACAGGAATTGTAGGTTCTACATATAACGTTTTTTGATTTGTATAAATAACCATACCAGGTTTGCTATTGGAAGGCTTTTTTACATATTTGCTAAAGCAATAATCAACGGGAACATTGGAAGAAAGTTTCCCTTTGCTATGAAATGCTGCAATTTGTGCGCAGGCAAGAATAGTAGAATCTTTGACTTTTTGCCCATTACATTTTAATAAACAATGGCTACCTCTAATTTCTTGGGTATGAAACCATAAATCTTCATTTTTACCAAGTTTCGTTGTAATATAGTCATTTTGTTTATTATTCTTTCCTACATAGAATAGAAAGCCATCAATCGTATAGACAATAGGTTCATATTCATCATGGAATTTTCTTTTATTTACTTTATTTTTCTTTACATTTGCCTTGGCGTTTACTTTAAAAATACCATTTTCACAAATTTCTTGATAAATTTCATCTAACTCTGAAACAGAACTAGCATTTTCAAGTTCATAAACAATACTTTCTAAATAATCTAATTCTTTTTCTGTTTCTAATTTTTGCTCTGTTACAATTTCCAAAGTATTTTTTAATTTATGATATTTTTTAAAAAATTTCTTTGCATTATAAGAAACAGAAATACTACTATCAAGAGGAATTACAATTTCTTTATTTTCATCATAATAATTTTGTAAAGTAATATTTTCTAAATTTCTATTTGCATCAATTTCGTATAAATGAGAGGTAATCAGTTCTCCATAAATACGATATTGCTCCATATTTTCACATTCTTTTAACTTACTATTTATATTACTTAATTTTTTTGAAATCTTTTTCACAGCTGTTAATACTAATTTTAAAAGTTCATTTCGATAAGTAATAACAGCTTCCTGTTTTTCTTTTTTAGAATAGAAATCATCTAAAAAGAAATTCGTTTGCAAATCTTCTTTGTGAGAAATAGGAAGAAGGCTATAGTCATTTTCTGCAACAGAAACGCAAGTTACATTTTTACTTCCTAAATTAGAAAGAAGCTTTTGCATAGTATCATATAAAACCATACTTTCTTCTGAAATATTCATAGAAGATAGCAAAGAAGAAACAAAAGTATAACTAATGCCAGTAAATGTGTTAGAAATAGATTTTGCTATATTTTTATTGCTATTTTCATTTATATTTGTAGATTTATCAAGAATTTTCAAAAATTCTTCTTTGGAAGTAGTGGTAAAATCGCTTTTTTCAGAAGAAGGAAGTACATAGTCATGAGCAGGTAAAATATCACGTAAAGAACCAGACAAAACGTCTAAATGACGTAAACTATCAATAATTTTTCCATTTTCGTTTAATAAAATCATGTTACTATGTTTGCCCATTAACTCTATTACTAAGGTTTTTGGTAATAAATCGTTTAATTCATTATAACCTTCAAGTTCCATAGTTACTATTCTTTCCAAAGAACTCATAGAAATAGCTTTAATGCGACAGCCAATTAAATGCTTGCGAAGTAACATACAAAAATTAGGTGCATTCAAAGGATTTGGCTTACTTGTTGTTGTTAAATGAAAACGATAGTTATTAGAAGAAATATTACAAAGAAGGGCATAGTTTTTCCCTTGCGAATAAATACCAAGTATTACTTCATTGTTGCTTGGCTCATATACTTTATTAATTTTTCCTCCAATTAAAGCAGACTGTAATTCGCCGAACAATTTGCTTTAATACCATTCCATCAAACGCCATTTGAACATTATTCCTTTCTAGCACTTATTACTTAAATTTTAATATAAATTTGTTACCATTATAGTATAAATTCAAAAAAATAGCAATAAAAAGTCAAATTTCTCTTGACATTCTAAGAATGCAGGGCTTATAATACAGCTAAATAAAGAAATTCATCAGGAAGGAATAAAAAACAATATGAAAGAAAGTAATCCATACTTTTCTACAGCAAATAATTATAAAGACATGAGTGATGAAGATTTAATTAAAGTAATTAAATCGGGGGACAAGTTTGCTCTTGAATTTCTAATAGACAAATATAAAGAATTAGTCAACATGAAGGTAAGCAAATTCTTTATGATTGGGGCAGAAAGAGAAGATATTGTGCAAGAAGGGTTAATTGGCTTATTTAAAGCAGTAAAAAACTATAATGCAGAAAAGCAAAATTCTTTTAAAACTTTTGCTAATTTATGTATTGAAAGACAACTTATTACAGCAATAAAATCTTCTAATCGCCAAAAACATATCCCACTAAATTCATATTTATCATTAAATACCACTGCTTATGAAGAAGATGAAGATTCTAATTTACTAGACATATTTGATGCTCACCAAATGGAAGATCCATTAGAAACTATTACGAAAAAAGAATATTATCAAACAGTAGAAAATGCTATAGATAAATCTCTTAGTGATTTTGAAAAGCAAGTATTGAACCGCTATATTCAAGGGGAAAGTTATGTGCAAATTGCAGAAAAATTAGATGCTCCTGTTAAGTCAATAGATAATGCTATTCAAAGAATTCGTAAAAAAGCAATAAAAAGTATGGGAGAGCCATCATAAATGTAGAGAAAGTGGCAAAACTTTGAAAAATGCTTGCATTCAAAGTTAAAATATGTTATTCTAATAAAGTAAAAAATGAGTGTCAAAAATGGCACTCATAATATATGCTACTATAGCTCAGTAGGTAGAGTGCTACCTTGGTAAGGTAGAGGTCACCAGTTCGATCCTGGTTAGTAGCTCCAACGACAAATCTGTTCGAACTTTTATATAGAACAGATAAATACAAAATCAATCAGTATTAAACTGGTTGATTTTTTTGTAAATAAAATATTAAAAATGAAGAAAATTTTAGGCGTAATTAAAAAAACAAAAATAACTTGTCAAAATAGCAGTATAAGTGCATTTGAACGTTTTGTCAGCGCCGACAAAACGATAAAACTGCCAATATAGTCCATTATAACATTGGCAAGAATATTAGAAAAGTTATAAAAAAGAATGGTGGAACTATGCCAGAAGACTTACCTACACCTAAGAAAAGCTTAAAACAACTTGCAAAAGAAAATAATAAAAGTTTAGAAAAAATTAGGTAAATAAAAAACAATTAATTTTCTTAGTCATTTACATTTTATAAAAAAATATGATATAATGCATTTATATAAATTTCTTAATCCTGTTTTGGCAGGTTGATATATAGACATTTTTATAAAATAATTATTTTAAGGAGGTTTTTTTTATGTTACACAATCTTACTGAGAAATCGTGGAGACGGGCTCTCGAAAGAGACCAAAAACTTAAAGAATTGGCAATAAAAGCAGGTGTACAAAACAATCTAAAAAGAGTAAAAGAATTAAATGGTTGTTTTGCATCGAATTGTGGTAAAGATGTTGTTAAATCAAAAGAAGAGAGTGAGCTTGCAAAGTATTTGTTTTGCATAGAAGATGAAAGTTCAGATAGCTTTCAGGATGCGTTGCAAGGAAGAATATTGGCGGCTCGTGCAACTGGTATTGGAATCGATGATTTATAAAGAATGTTTTATTAAAGAGCCTTAAATAAGGGCTCTTTAATATTTTTATAAATTTATTATATTTTTTAAATATGATATTCTTTAATAAATTAATTGATAATTGTATCAATCATTAAGTGAAAAAAGTTGTAGATAACTATGACGTTCAATCCAAATTATCATTGTATAAAAAACAAAATAATAAACATAAAATGCTTGACAACATCAAACAAATGTTTTATAATATACACAAATAAAAAAGGATGTGAATTTATGGAAGAAAATAATTTAGCAATTCAAAATGAATTAACTAATGAAGATATAAAAAATCTAATATATACAATAAGAGGAAAGCAAGTTATGTTAGATAGTGATGTAGCCATGTTATATCATTATGAAACTAAGAAAATAAATCAAGCAGTAAAAAGAAATATTAATAGGTTTCCAGAAAAATTTTGTTTTCAGCTAACAGAAGAAGAATTTTTAAATTTAAGGTTCCAATTTGGAACCTTAAATAAAATTAATATAAAAGCAAATAACTGGTCACAAATTGTGACCAGTTCAAAAAGTGATAATAGTAAGCATAGAGGAAAAAAGTATTTGCTATATGTTTTTACAGAACAAGGTATAGCAATGTTATCTGGTCTTTTAAAAAATGACATAGCTGTTCAAGTAAGTATACATATTATGGATGCTTTTGTTGAGATGAGAAAATTTTTAATGATTAATGGACAAGTATTTGAAAGATTAACAAATGTAGAATATAAATTGCAAGAACATGATAAAAAATTTGACGAAGTTTTTAATCAACTCCAACTAGAAGATAATATCAAGCAAAGAATATTTTTTAATGGGCAAATATGGGATAGCTATAGTTTAATTATAGACATTATAAAAAAAGCAAATAAGAAAATTTTAATCATAGATAATTATATTGACGATAGTATTTTGAAAATGCTATCCAAAAGGAAAGAAAATGTAGAAGTAGTTATTTTAACATCAGATAAAAGTAATATTGATAATTTAGATATTAAAAAATTCAATAAAGAATATCCTATATTAAAAGTTGCTAAAACAAATAAATTCCATGACAGATTTATTGTGATAGATAATAAAGAAATGTACCATTTAGGTGCTTCTATAAAAGATTTAGGTAAAAAATGTTTTGCAATTAACAAAATAGAAGATATGGAAATTATAGAAAAGATTATTAATTTATAAAATAATTTTAGCTGATTTTACATCATTTTTTGTATTTGTAAATCTTTGATGAAATTAACTGGCTCCAAATTTAAAAAATTGCACCTTAACTGGTGCTTTTTTCATGCCCAAAAATAACATCCGAAAATAAAATGCATATAATATTATTAGAAACTCAAATCATTTTACCTCGAAAAAATGGACAAATACGAAAACACTATGTCATTACATAGGAAGGAGGTAAAATATGAAAAACACAAAAAATACAATAATTGCCACACTATTTTTGGCAATTTTAGTTATGGCAGTAGGCTATTCAACATTTGCTACGCAATTAACACTAAATGGAACAGCAGAAATTGTAGGTGAATGAAATGTAAAAATTACCAATATCCAAGTACAAAGTGTAAATGGTGATGCTAGCTACGAAACTCCAGAATTTACGGACACAAATGCTACTTTTAATGTTACTCTAAAGAAACCAGGCGATTCTATTGTTTTTGTTATTACCATTCGAAATGAAGGAACAATAAATGCTACTTTAGGTACGGTTATATTTAAAGAAGATAGTGAAGGAGATTTACCGGCTATCCAATATAAAACATCAGAACTACAAAATACACTAAATGCAGGAGAAGAAACCAGTTTTACAGTTACCATTACTTATGACCCAAAAACAACAGAAGTGCCATCTATAAAAACAAAAACAATTACAGGGACTATTGAATATGTACAAAAATAATAAAAATAACAAAACAATAGGAAAGGAATAGCTTTCCTATTGTTATTATATAGAAAATAGCAAAAGAGAAAAATATAAAAACAATACAAAGAAAAAGAGGAAACTATGACAAATTCAAAGCAGAAAACAATATTACTAATTTTAATAGGATACTTATTTATTACAATTTACTTCAATATGACTAATGTAACTTTGTACAGAAATATAATAAATCCTTCTTTTTGGGGTATTTGTTTAATTTATTTTCTATGGAATAAAAAGAATACTCATATTCGATTTTATAGAAAAGAAAAACAAATTATTTATATGGTCGCTATTTGCTCTGTTTATCTTGTTTTTTATTTCTATCTTGGGTTCTCATTTGGCTTTTCAAAGAGCCCATATCGACATGATATTTTGTTTCTATTCAAAAATATCATAATAGAAATACTACCTATTATCAGTATAGAAACAGCAAGAGAAATGCTAATAACGAAAAATAAAAAGAACATCATTTTATTTATATTACTAGAACTGAATTATTATACGATTCTATCTTTATGGAATAGCAAAGAACAACTATTTCAATACACTTGTAGCACAATATTACCTCTTATAGCCTACAATCTTATATGTACATATTTATCTGGCAAATATACTTTCCTATTATCAATAATTTACCGTAGCGTGAAAAAAATTGCCATTATATTTCTACCAATTTTGCCAAATGTCAACTGGTTTGCTAGTGGCTGTATTGATTTAATATTTCCAACCTTAATATATGTAATATATGAATATCAATTTGCAAAAGTAAGAAAAAATAAAAAAGAAAAACCAATAAGTTTCATAATATTAATTTTGTGTATTAGCTTCGTTTGCTTTATGTTAGGAATTTTTGCATATAAACCCATTGCTATTCTTTCTAATAGTATGAATCCAACTTTTTCTCGTGGAGATGTTCTAATTTATAAAAAATTAAATAAGGAAGAATTAACAGAAATAAAGCTAAATACAATTATCGTTTATCAAATAGGAAATCAAAATGTGGCTCATAGAATTGTAAATAAAATAGAAAAAAATAATAAAATTTTCTATCAAACAAAGGGAGATAAGAATAATGTAGAAGATAGAATTTTAGTGGGAACCGACCAAATAAAGGGAATTTATGTACTTTGTGTAAAATATGCAGGTTTTCCATCAGTTTGGTTATATGAGTATTTTCATAAGTAAGGAGATATGCTATGAAAAAATATAAAATAAATAAAAATATAAGAAAAATTATTATTTATTATTTAATTATTAGTGCAATGGTAGTAGGAATTATTTTTATAAAACTTGGCTTTAATATAGAAAAAAATCAAAAATCAATTTATCAATATATAGTAGAAAAACAAGACGATTATGAAGTATTATTAAAGCCGAATACTTTCTATGAAAGCCAAACACTTTCTTCTGGACTTTGCTATGCATCTAATGCAATTGAAACATTTACTATTCATTTCCAATATCATTTTAAAGCAGAGCAAAAAGCAGATATTCAGTATCATTATAGCGTTGTAGGAAATCTAATTGGTAAGGTAATAGAAGTAGATGAAGAAAAAGAAGTTTGGAATAGAAGTTTTAAATTTTTAGAGAATAATGCCCAAGAAAAAGAAAGTATAGAAGAATTTTTTGTAGAATGTCCAATAAATATTAAGTATGAAGATTATTTGAATTTGGTTAATGAATATGAAAAAGAATATAAAATTAAAATAGAGCCTATTTTAAAAATTCGCTTTATCATTTCTTACGACATTAGTTTTCTTTCTTCTACGATAGAAACCAATACAATTGAAGATACAATAGAATTAGAAATACCAATTACAGATACCATAACAGAGGCAAAAGCAAATAATGAAAAAATAGCATCAAAAGAAATCATAAGTGAAGCAGAAAATACAAAAATAGAATCAATAGTTTGTTACAGCATTGGTAGCATATTTATAATAGGAGCTAGTATTGTGTTAATAATTAGAATTTATAAAAATGCAAAAAAACATTATGAACCAATAAATCATATTTTGAAGAACTATGGAGATTTAATTGTTACTGTAACAAATAAGCCAGATATTAGTAACTTAAAAATAATGTATGTTACAAAATTAGAAGATTTAATTGATGTAGCAGAACAAAATCAATGCCATATTATTCAGTATGAAAATAATTTGTATGTAATTATTCATGAGTATGTATATCTATATGTGGTAAAAGAAAATATATTATCTTAGGCATTATTTACTTGCTTTTCCTCCAATTTTATGTTAAACTATAAAAAGTTAAGTCAAGAACTTATAAATTGTAAAATACTAAATAATAAATATTATTGGGAGGAAAATATTATGAAAAAAACAGCCAAAAAAGTAGTAACATTACTGATGATGGCAGTATTATTAACTGCTTGTAGCACTAATCGGATAGCACAATATAAAGAAGAGAATTCAAGTACGTTAATGATGGAAACAATACCTATCAATGAAAATTCACAACAGGTAGAAACATTGCAACCATCAGAGACACAACAACCAGAAATAACTCTACAACCAACAGCAACCCCAGTTCCTAGTGATTCTTTTGCAACCATTACATCTTTTGGCGATACACTCTGTCATAAACCGCTATATAATGCAGCCTATAACAAAGAAGTAGAAGATTACGATTTTTCTTATATGTTTAAATATATAGAAAAATATTTTGAAGATTCTACTATTGTCATTGGAAATTGTGAATCACCTATGGCAGGAGCAGAAAGAGGTTATAGTGGTTATCCAACCTTTAATGCACCAGAACACTTAGCTATTGATTTAAAAGAACTAGGTGCAGATATCATGACAACAGCCAATAACCACTGCTTAGACAAAGGCTTTAGTGGTTTATCATCTACTTTAGATCATTTAGATGATGCCGGAATTGCTCATGTAGGAACTGCGCGGACAGCTGAAGAGCAAAACGCTATTCTTTTAAAAGACTTAAATGGCATAAAAACTGCATTTTTATCCTACACTTATGGAACAAATGGGATTCCTATTCCTAGCGACAAAGAATTTTGTGTTAATGAAATTGATGAAGAATTAATTTTATCACAGATAGAACAAGCAAAGGAAGAAGGAGCAGAATTACTTGTTGTTTCAATGCATTGGGGAGTAGAATATCAAACTACAGAAAATGCAGAGCAAGATAGGCTAGCCGAGTTTTTAGTAAAAAATGGTGTTCAAATTGTTCTTGGATGTCATCCACATGTACTGCAACCTATGAAAATGGTAAAAGTAGAAACCGAAGAAGGAGAGGAAAAAGAGGGCTTAGTAATCTTTTCACAAGGAAATTTCTTTTCTAACCAGAGGGATACGAATACCAGAAATACTGCTATCTTTAATATAGGCGTAAAAAAAGATGGAGTAACACAAGAAGTAAGCATCGAGAAAGCTACTTATATTCCAATCTACGTTAATATTAAAGGAGCAGGAGAAAAAGATAGGTATGAGTTGTTAGACTTAAATGAAATTATCAGAAGTTATGAAGCTGGTGAAGAAACCTGGTCAAAGGAAAACTATGAATTAGCTATAAAGGAAAAAGAAAGATGTGAAACCTTGATTGGACCAGAAATAGTAAATAGGTAAAAAGAGAAGAAGGCACTCAATTGAGTGCTTTCTTTTCTTCTTTATTTTCAATTAGATGTTAATAAATTAAGAAAAATATATACAAAATCTAATTTCTTTGGTATAATAGCATAGGTAAAAAGAAAAATAGATATATGTCATAGAAAGGATGAATTACAAAAATGAAAATAGGAATCGTAGGACTACCAAATGTAGGAAAATCTACTTTATTTAATAGTATAACAAATGCAGGAGCAGAATGTGCAAATTATCCATTCTGCACAATAGAACCAAATGTAGGCGTAGTGCCAGTGCCAGATGAAAGATTAGACAAGCTTACAGAAATGTACAAACCAGAAAAAACCACACACGCTATAATTGAATTTGTTGATATTGCAGGTTTAGTAAAAGGAGCAAGTAAGGGAGAAGGTTTAGGAAATAAATTCTTATCACACATTCGTGAGGTAGATGCCATTGCACATGTAGTAAGATGTTTTGAAGACTCTAACATTGTTCACGTAGACGGAAGCATTAGCCCTTTAAGAGATATTGAAACTATCAATTTAGAACTAATATTTTCAGATTTAGAAATGTTAGAAAAAAGATTAGACAATGCAAAAAAGAGACTAAAAGCAGACAAAAAAGCACAAGCAGAAATTGATGTATTAGAAAAAATAAAAGCAGCCTTAGAACAAGGAAAATGCGCAAGAACAGTAGAACTAACAGACGAAGAAAAAGAACAAATAAAAGACTTATATTTACTAACAGCAAAGCCAGTTCTATATATTGCTAATGTTTCAGAAGCACAAATTGGAAGTGCAGAAAACGATGAAAAAGTAAAACAAGTAGAAGAATTTGCAAAAACAGAAGGAGCAAAAGTAATTCCTTTATGCGTAAAAATAGAAGAAGAATTATCTTCTTTAGATGGAGAAGATAAAAAAGAAATGCTAGAAGCATTGGGACTTAATGAATCTGGTTTAGACAAAGTAGTAAAAACAAGTTATGATTTATTAGGACTAATGAGCTTCTTAACTGCAGGAGAGCCAGAAGTAAGGGCATGGACCATCAAAAAAGGAACAAAAGCCCCACAAGCAGCAGGAAAAATACATAGTGACATTGAAAGAGGCTTCATTCGTGCAGAAGTTGTATCTTACGATGAATTGATGAAAGAAGGCTCTATGCTAGCCTGCAAAGAAAAAGGGCTAGTACGTTCAGAAGGAAAAGAATATATTATGCAGGACGGGGACATTGTATTATTCCGCTTTAATGTATAAAAATTAGCATATAAGAGATAGAAAATATCTCTTAATGTTTAGGAGGAAAAAGAGTGCAAAAGAAAAGTCATATAGTAAAACATATAATTTCAATTATTTTTATTATAATTGTGTTATCGGTATTCTATCATTTTTATCAAAAATACAATTATAATGATTTTGTAAAAGCTCAATATACCTTAGGTCTTACTAATTTTGAAAGAGATTCACAAGTAAAATGTGGAGAAGCAAATAGTTATAAAATAGAAAATACAGATTATAATGATGCCATGTTTTATGAAACAGTACAAGTAACACCCAACACAGCCTATCGTGTAAGCTGTAAAATTAAAACAGAAAATGTGCAATCACAACATGAAAATACAGATAGTGGAGCTCACATTAGTATTTCTGACACATTAGAAAAATCAGACAATGTAGTAGGAACTACAGATTGGACGCAAGTTACATTCTATTTCAACTCAAAAAATAGAACAGAAGTAAATGTAGGTTTCCGTCTTGGTGGTTATGAAGACAGTTGCATAGGAACAGCATGGTTTTCAGACTTTACTATAGAATCTGGAATTGCGGATGAAAGTAATACATGGAACTTCCTTTGTGTATTATTTGACAATGTAGATGTTACATTTGAAGAGGGAAGCACACCAAAAAATATTAAACTTCAATTAACACAAATTCATAAAGATGATGTTACTAATTCAATGAGAAGCTTTGCAAGCTCAATGCAAGAAATGAGTTTAGGAAAAATGAAAGTCAACTATGACATTGTAGAAACTACTACACCAATTACGAAAATGTCTTATGACGAAGAAAATGGCTACTATGTATCTGGTTATAACGTAAAAGAAGTTATTGATCCATACATTAAGCAAGGAAAATATGACCATATATTTATTGCATTCCGTTCAGGAGATATCAATCAAGAAAAAAATCTTGCAAAGGACTGGATAGGACTTGGCTATATGGAATATAGAGGAGTTGGTTTTTCTAACATAAGACTTCCAGAAGATGACTATGACTATACTTACAAGTACGATTCAAGAATTAACACCTTTCCAGAGGAAGTATTTGTGCATGAATTCTTACACACATTAGAAAGAAACGCAGAAGAGTATGGTTATGAAAGACCAGAATTACACGATAATGAAAAATATGGATATCAAAATATGCAGTTAATAGGTTTAAAAAATTGGTATCAAGATTATATGAACCATACTATAAAAACGCAAAATGGAACAATTGGTCTGCCAAGTGAAATATACACGAAAAAACCAGCTAAAACAAGTGATTTCAGCTTTTCACACAAATTAAACTATTTCAAAGAGCCAGACAATATTATAGAAGAATTGCACAATATGGTAGAAAAAGTGAAAATTTTATTTGAGCAAATTGGGCAGAACAATTAGGGACAGTCCCCAATTGTCCCATTTGGGACAATTTGTACCACCCTTTTGATTTATTTTGACATTTGTAACAATAGAAAGGAAACACAGCAAAAATGAAAGTATCAGATTTTAATTATGAATTACCACAAGAGCTAATAGCACAAGTACCAATCAAAAATAGAGATGAATCGCGCCTTCTAGTATTAAATAGAAAAGAGCAAACCATGGAAGATAAAACTTTCAAAGATATTTTAGACTACTTACAACCGGGTGATTGCTTAGTTAGAAATAACACCAAAGTAATACCAGCAAGACTATATGGAATAAAAGAAGAAACCAATGTAAATGTAGAATTTCTATTGCTAAATAGAATAGAAGGTGACATTTGGGAGGTTATGGTACATCCACGGAAGAAGGCTAAAAGTAGGAACAAAAGTAAACTTTGGAGAAGGATTGTTAAAGGCAGAAATATTAGACATCATGGAAGGTGGAAATAGAAAAGTAAAATTTGAATATCAAGGAATCTTCAATGAAATATTAGACCAAATAGGGCTAATGCCACTTCCACCATATATTAAAGAAAAATTAGAAGACAAAAGTAGATATCAAACTGTGTATGCAAAATATGAAGGTTCTAGTGCAGCGCCAACAGCAGGACTTCACTTTACGGAAGAGCTATTAGAAAAAGTAAAAGAAAAAGGCGTAGAAATTGCAAATGTAACTTTACACGTAGGAATAGGAACCTTTAGACCAGTAAAAGTAGAAAATGTAGAAGAGCATCAAATGCACACAGAACATTATTATATAAAACAAGAAGATGTAGAAAAAATCAATCAAACCAAGAAAAATGGAGGAAGAATTATCGCAGTAGGAACTACTTCTTGTAGAGTATTGGAATCCATAGCAGACGAAAATGGAATGGTAAAAGAACAAGAAGGAGATACAAGTATTTTTATTTATCCAGGCTACAAATTCAAATGTATAGACAGCTTAATAACAAACTTCCATCTGCCAGAATCTACACTAATCATGTTAGTATCGGCTTTAGCAGGAAAGGATTATATCATGAAAGCATATAAGCATGCAGTAGAAAACAAATATCGTTTCTTTAGTTTTGGAGATGCAATGTTAATTTTATAAGAAATATATAACAAAAAGTAGGTTTTTACCTACTTTTTCTACATAAAACATTGATTTTATAGTATTAGATTTAGTATAATAAAATAGAGGTTATAAAAAATGGATAAGATTTCAAGAGAAAAAATAAAAAAATTAAAACAAGATAAAAAATATGATGAAATCTTTTTAGAATTTGGTAAAAAAGCATATATAAATTATGCTCCTGCTAAATATAAGAAAGAAGAACTTAAAAGATTAAAAAAAGAAAAAAGATACGAAGATATTTATAATAAATATGGCTATAATACTATATTAGTAAAAGCTATGTATGATGAGATTAAAGATGCAAAAGGGACAATAAAAGCAATTTTATGGAAAATTCAATATGCGCTAAAAAAAATAGGTTTTACTTCAGCTTTTTCAATTATGCAACTTACAGCAGGTATGTCATCAATGACTGAAGATACTATTATGGATAACAAGGTAAAATACGAAAGTGAAATTGAGCAATATAATAATATTATTTCTAAATATGCTGATGAAGTGAAATCTTTAAATTTAAGTGATATACAAATTTTTATGAAGGTAATGGATGATATGTGGCGGAAACATACAAGGATATGCTACTCCACAAAAAGATATATTAGGTTTTTTAGAACTAGATTTAGCTACAGAAGATGGATATGGTGTTTGCAGAAATATGGCAAGTGATGTTGCAAAAAAATTAAATGCAATAAATCCTGAGTATAATGCTAGAATTATTGTAGTAAAGATGGGAAATAGTGGGAGCTATCAAATAGCAAATATAGATAAGAATATTATACAAACAAATATAGATGAGAATATTATAAAAACAAATTCAACAGTTGTAGCCCCAAATGAAGAAAATAAAAAAGAAATCAAGTTAAAGAATATATTCCAAAATATTTTTGGAAATCACGTGGTAACATTAGTTGATTTAAATCAATATAATTTAACTCTAGTATTAGATCCAACAAATCCCGGAATTGGAATATATAAAAACGGTCAAATTATTATGCTAAACTCAGCAGATGAAAATGGTTTAAAATTTGAATCAAAAGAGTATGTAAGTGCAGTGTTTTATAAGGGTGGAATAGATGGTATTACAAATACTATAGGAGATTATATACAAAGTTATAAAAATCCAAAGCTTAGTTTAGAAGAAATTGAAGAAAAGTTTGGGCTAGAAGCACAAAATAAGGCTTTAGATGAAGTAAGAACAATGAAAGAAAATCAAACAAAAGAAAATACTTTTAAAGAAAATTTAAAAGTAAATGAATTAGATAAAATTACAAATACTCAAAAAGAAGATATACAAGATAAAGAAAAAGAAAGGTAAAAAAATATGAAACAAGCAATTACGTATGAATTATTACACGAATGTAAGCAAACAGGGGCAAGAAGAGGAGTTATTCACACGCCTCATGGGGATATCCAAACACCAATTTTTATGCCTGTTGGAACGCAGGCAACGGTAAAATCGCTTACGCCAGAAGAATTAAAAGAAGATGTGCAAGCACAAATTATTTTAAGCAATACATATCATTTATATTTAAGACCAGGTAACAAGTTAGTGAAACAAGCAGGGGGACTTCATGAGTTTATGAGATGGGACAGGCCTATACTAACAGATTGTGGAGGCTTTCAAGTTTTTAGCTTGAGTGATTTACGCACTATTTCAGAAGAAGGAGTAGAGTTTAAGTCTCATCTAGACGGAAGTAAACATTTATTTACGCCAGAAAAAGTAATGGAAATTGAAGAAGATTTAGGTGCTGACATTATTATGGCTTTTGACGAATGTTGCCCTTATCCTTCTACTTATGAATATACTAAAAACTCAATGGAAAGAACGACAAGATGGGCAATTCGTTGCAAAGAAGCCCATACCACAATGGAAAAGCAAGGATTATTTGGAATTATTCAAGGTGGCTTTTATAAAGATTTAAGAAAGCAAAGTGCAGAAGATTTAATTAAACTAGATTTACCAGGTTATGCCATTGGTGGAATTAGTGTAGGAGAACCAAAAGAAGAATTCTTAGATATTTTAAGATATACTGCTCCACTTATGCCAAAAGATAAGCCTAGATATTTAATGGGAGTAGGAACGCCAGACTATTTAATAGAAGCGGCTATTGCTGGAATTGATATGTGTGATTGTGTTCTTCCAACTCGTATTGCAAGAAATGGAACTGCTATGACTTCCCAAGGAAAAATAGTAGTAAGAAATGCAACTTATGAAAAAGACTTTACAAAGTTAGACCCAGAATGCGATTGCTATACTTGCCAAAATTATACTAGAGCATATATTCGTCATTTAGTTAAAGCAAATGAAATTTTAGGAATTCGCTTGCTATCACTTCATAATTTAAGATTCTTGACGAAACTAATGGAAAGAGTTAGAATAGAAATAGAAAATGATAATTTAGCAAGCTTTGCACAAGAATTTTATAAAAAGTATTATCACGAAAATTAAAACAAAAGAAAATGGAGGAAAATTTGAAACAATAATTTTCAAACTTATAAATGCCTCTAAAAAGGAAAGGAATGTATCTTCTATGGAACTTATTGGAACAAATGCGCAAGAAAAAAATAAAAAGACAAAAAAAATTATGATTGGTATTATAATTACAATTGTCTTACTTCTAATTGCTAGCTTTATAATTTTAGGAGTTATTTATTATTTAAAACAAGGTCAATTTAAACTTTATATAGATGGTAAAGTATCCAAAACTTCGGATGATTTATTTATTTTTGAAGGAGATACAGTATATGTATCTATTAGAGATATTGCAAATATGGTCGGATATCAATATTATAATGGTGGATATAAACAATACACAGAAGATGAAACAAAGTGCTATGTTGAAAGTGAAAATGAAGTTTGTACGTTAGAAATGGATTCTACAATTATCTATAAAACACCACCAGAAAATTTAGATTATGAATATTATACCTTAACAACACCAGTAAAACGTATAAACGGAAAATTATATATAACGGCAGAAGGAATAAGTGTAGCTTGTAACTTAAAATTTTATTATGATGCAAATAAAAATCAAGTAACTATTTATACGTTACCATATTATACAAATTATTATGTTACAAACTATAAAACATCTGCTATTAGTGAAAATTTTAAAAATCAAAAAGCTTTATTATATAATTTATTAGTAGTGCAAAACATAGATAATACACAATCTGCTAGCCGTAATATTCGTTATGGTGTTTATAAGATAGGTGAAAATGGAATAACAGAAGTTGTAGGCACAAAATATACTGATATTGAATTTATTGAAAGTACACAAGAGTTTATTGTAAAAACTACCGAAAATCAAGTTGGAATTATTACCGCAGATGGAAAAACAAAGGTACAACCACAATATGATAGTTTAAAACAAATAGATAAAGATTTAAATTTATATTTAGCAACAAGCAACAATAAAAAGGGAGTTATCGAAAAAAACGGAAAAATATTAATTTATTTAGAATATGATGAAATTGGACTTGATACTTCAAAATTCCAAGATGATGATATAAAAAATCCATATATTTTATATAATAATGCAATTCCAGTTAAGCAAAATGGAAAATGGGGTATGTATGATATTAGAGGAAATTTAATACTTCCTATTGAATATGATGGATTTGGATGCATTACAAACGATAAAACAAAAAGTAGTATTTTATTAATTCCAGATGTAAAAGCAATCGTAGTTTCTAAGCTTTATGATATCGAAAAGCAAGGAAAACAAAATTATTATGGAGTTGTTGATTTCCAAGGAAAAGTACTAATGTTAACAGGATTACAAAGTGTATATTCTGTTACCAATAATGGAATAAAAGAATACACAATGATCTATAATGATGTGTCTTATGATGCAATTGAGAGTATTTTAAATAATGCTTTAACTATTAGAAATACAGTAACAAACGAAGAATGATATTTTATAAAGTAAATATATATGCAACGTAAAAAATTGGAGGTAATTATGACATTAGTAGAAGAATTAAAATGGAGAGGGTTAATAAAAGACATATCATCTCCAGAATTAGAAGAAAAACTAAATGAGGGAGGTTTAACCTTCTATATTGGAACAGACCCGACAGCAGATAGTCTGCATGTAGGGCATTTATCAAGTTTCTTAATTTCAAAAAGATTAAAAGAAGCAGGACATCACCCAATTCTATTAGTAGGTGGTGGAACTGGCATGATAGGAGATCCAAGACCTACCACAGAAAGAGCTATGATTGCTAAAGAAGAAGTAGCCAAAAACTTTGAAAGTCTAAAGAAGCAAGTAGAAGAAATCTTTGGTTTTGAAGTAGTAAATAATAATGACTGGTACAAAGATATCAATGTAATTGACTTTCTAAGAGACTATGGAAAATATTTTAATATTAATTACATGCTTGATAAAGATATTATTAGAAGAAGATTAGAGTCTGGTATTACTTATACAGAATTTTCTTATATGATTTTACAAGCATTAGATTTCAAATACTTACATGAACATAAAGGAGTAAACTTGCAATGTGCAGGTTCTGACCAATGGGGCAATATTACAGCAGGAATCGATTTAATTAGAAAATCAACAGGAGACGAGGTATATGGCTTTACTATGCCACTTGTTACCGATTCCCAAGGAAAGAAATTTGGAAAGAGCGAAGGTAATGCTTTGTGGTTAGATAAAGAAAAAACATCTAGTTATCAATTATATCAATTCTTTGTAAATGTAGAAGATTCCATGGTAATTGATTATTTAAAAATATATACATTCTTATCAAAAGAAGAAATAGAAAAATTAGAACAAAGCAATAAAGAGCATCCAGAATTAAGAGAAGCACATAAAGCATTAGCAAGAGAAATTATTACCTTCTTACATGGAAAAGAAGAATACGAAAAAGCTGTAAGTCTAGCAGAACATTTATTTAACAATAAATTTAAAGATTTATCAAAAAAAGATATTGAAGAACTATTCAAAGGAGAAAACATTACAGAAGTGGAAGCAGGGCAAAATATTGCAGATATCGTAGTAGCTTTAGGAGCAGCTTCTAGTAAAAGAGAAGCAAGAGAATTTATTCAAAATGGTGCTATTTCAGTAAATGGAGATAAAATAACCGATACTAATAGTATAATAGATGATAGTATGTTCATTGAAGATACATACATCGTTCTAAAAAGAGGAAAGAAAAACAATTATATTGGAAAGAGAAAATAAAATTACTTAAAAATTCTGTAGAACACATTGAATTTTATGATAATATATGGTAAAATCATTATGTTTCAAATAAATAATATAACCCTAAAAGGAGGACAACTATGGTACTGAAGGCACAAGTTTTATACAATGTAGCAGTAAGTAAGAAGTACGTAGAAAGCTATTTACTGCTAGAAGACGCAGACCGGTTATACAAATCTATTAAGTTAGAAGGTTTGCAAGAAACAACAGTAAAGTACACAGATGAAACAGGCGCTGAAGTTGCAAAAACTGGAGAAGAAATTCCAATTCAGATGAGGGCGATGGTTGGTGCAGTTGAAACATTGTTTTATCGTTGGCCTGAGAAAGATGAAGAAAGACTTCGTAAACATTTAGGCATATCCTGTCCTATTATGGATGTATTAAATATTCATAATTGTTACGGGAGAAGTAATACTGAGTTACCTAGCATTACTATAAAACAGTTAATTAAGGCCTATATTGGGGAAAACTAGGTTCTAGGTAGAATCTAACATAAGGTAAAAAGAAAGGGTAGAAGCAATTGCTTTTACCCTTTCTTTTACAACTAGATTTAACACATAGAAAAATATGCTTTGAAGCCTAATATGTCCTCAATATGTCATTGTTCTTTTTTACAGTTACAGTGTAATCGATACTCATATTGGATACCTCCTTAAAATAGTTGTTTTACAATAGTTGCATATAGCTAATGGTGAAAAAATAGGACAATAGAATAAGAATAGCTTATCGCTAAACGTTATGTGAATTATAACATCTTTTAAGGAAAAAGTAAAGTAAAAAACGAAAAAATGAATCTATACGCAATTTTAAAAATTAAAAAGCAAAACTCACATAAAAGCTAGTAAAAAAAGCCAAAATGTGATATATTTAATAGTAACGTAAGAAAGAGAGGAAAAAGCAAATGGCATACATTGAATTTCAAAATGTAAAAAAAGAATACCAAATGGGAGAAGTAACCATTAAAGCACTAGACAACACCAGTTTTGAAATAGAAAAAGGAGAATTAGTAGTAATTGTAGGACCAAGTGGTGCGGGAAAAACCACTTGCTTAAATATTTTAGGTGGAATGGATAGTGTTACTTCTGGAAAAGTATTCGTAGATGGGAAAGAGGTAAATAAACTAAAAAATAAAGAGTTAATAAAATATAGGAGAGAAGACATTGGATTTGTATTTCAATTTTATAACTTAGTACAAAACTTAACGGCAATAGAAAATGTAGAGCTTGCCTCACAAATTTGTAAAGACTCACTTAACCCAGAAACTATAATGAAAAAAGTAGGCTTAAAAGAAAGAATGAAAAACTTTCCTTCACAACTATCAGGAGGAGAACAACAAAGAGTAGCCATAGCAAGAGCCATTGCGAAAAATCCGAAATTACTTTTATGCGACGAGCCAACCGGAGCCTTAGACTATAAAACAGGAAAGCAAATTTTAAAACTACTACAAGAAACGTGTAGAAAAGAAAACATGACAGTCATTATCATCACTCATAATACAGCTATTGCGCCAATGGCAGACAAAGTCATTCACTTCAAAAATGGTAAAGCACAAGAAATCACTATAAACGAACATCCAATTTCCATTGACGAAATAGAATGGTAGAATCACCATTAGTACCAAAAGGAAACGTCCCCAATGGTACCTTAGGAGTAAAAATGAAAAAAGCATTATTAAAAGATAGTTTAAAAGAAATTAAAAATACATATAGGCGTTTTATTTCCATTTTACTAATGGCTTTTTTAGGCGTGGGCTTTTTTGCAGGAATTAGAGCAACTGCGCCAGATATGGTAGATACTGTTGACAAATATTTTGATAATAAAAATGTATATGACATGAAACTTCTTTCTACTTTAGGTTTAACGGAAGATGATATAATAGCCTTAAAGCAAATAGATGGCATAGAAGGAGTTTATGGAGAGTATAGCGAAGATATTTTATTGAATTTTGAAGATACCGAGCTAGTAACGAAAGTGCTATCGTTAGATGAAGTAAATCAAGTTTCTATAATAGAAGGAAGAATGCCAGAAAATAGTAAAGAGTGTTTAGTAGAAAAATCTTTTTGCACTCAAACAGGAAAAACGCTGGGAGATATTGTTACCATAGAAGAAACGGAAGATAGTATTATCAAAGAAAAAGAAGTGGTGATTGTAGGCACAATGAATAGCCCTTTATATGCTTCAAGAGAAAGAGATACTTCAAAACTTGGCTCTGGTAGAGTAAGTTATAACATGTATTTACCAAAAGAAAGTTTTGATTCCGAAGTTTATACAGAAGTTTACCTTACTTTAGAAAAGGCAAAAGAATATCAAACAGACTCTACAGAGTATAAAGAAGTAGTAGAACAAGTAAAAGAAAAAATAGAAGGAATAAAAGAAGAAAGGCAAGAAGCAAGATATCAAGAAATAAAAATAGAGGCAGAAGAAGAACTAAATAAAGCAAAAACAGAATTAGAAGAAGAAAAGCAAAAAGCAGAAAGTGAAATACAAGAAAAAGAAAATGAAATTACACAAGGACAAAAAAGTTTGCAAAATGCACAAGCTACCTTAAATGCTAATCAAAAACAAGCAAAAGAACAATTTACATTAGCACAAACACAAATACAAGAAGCAAAAGAACAAGTTTTAAAGCAAGAACAAGATTTACCAAATCTTGAAAATAAAGCACAACAAGAAATTGAAAAATTAAATGCACAAAAAGAACAATTACAACCAAATTTAACTGCCTTAAAGCAAAGCATATCATCTTCTGAAGAACAACTAAGCCAAGTAAAACAAGAATTACAAAAAGAGAATTTAAACCCAGAAGAAAAACAAGTGCTAGAGGCACAAAAAACACAAATAGAAAATTCTTTAACTATGATAAAAGGGCAAAAAGAAACACTTGATGCTACATTACAAACAATAGAAAATGCTATCTTAAAAATTCAAACAGAGTTACAGCAAGGAAAAGAAGCATTAAAACAAGGAAAAGTACAAATTCAAAATCAAGAAGAAGAACTACAAAAATCTCAGCAAAATGCCAATAGCGAATTTCAAAAAGCACAAGCAGAAATAAATAATTCAAAAACACAATTAGAGGAAGGAAAAACAGCTTTAGCAAGTGCAAAAGAGGAATATCAAGAAAAAATGGAGCAAGCAGAAAAAGAGATAGAAGATGCAGAAGAAGAAATTCAAAAAATTGAAAAGCCAACTTGGTATATTTTAGATAGAAGTGCTAACACTGGCTATAATAGCTTCATTCAAGATACTCAAAGTGTAGAAAATCTAGGAAAAGTATTTCCTATTGTATTCTTTGTAATTGCTACTTTAATTTCTCTAACTTCTATGACAAGAATGGTAGAAGAGCAAAGAGTGCAAATTGGAACTATGAAAGCATTAGGATATAATAAAGTACAAATTGCTGGAAAATATCTTTTATATGCTGCTCTTGCCTGTATAATTGGTGGAAGTATAGGAATGTTAGTTGGCTTCATATTGCTACCAAAAATTATATGGATGATGTATAGCATGATGTATGTTATGCCTGACATATCAATTCATTTCAATTGGCATTATGCAATATTGGGCTTAGGCTTAGCTAGCATTTGCATTATAGGAGCCACCCTATATACAGCTTTAAGCACTCTAAATCAAACACCATCAGAGTTAATGAGACCAAAAGCACCAAAACCAGGAAAACGTGTGTTATTAGAAAAAATTCCGTTTATATGGAAGCATTTAAGCTTTACTAGAAAGGTAACAGTACGCAATATTTTTAGATACAAGAAAAGATTTTTAATGACGATTATTGGAATTGCAGGTTGTACGGCTTTAATACTAGCAGGCTTTGGAATTAAAGATGCCATTTCTGCTATTTTGCCAAATCAATATGAAAAAGTATATCACTATCAAATGCAAATTAGCCTAAAAAGTGGTATTACCAATACAGAATTAGAAAACTTAATGAAAAGCTTGCAAGAAAAACAAGGTATTAAAAAAATAGTAGAAACCCAAATGACCTCAGGAACGCTTGTAAATAAAGGAAAAGAGCAAGATGTGCAAATGATTATTCCAAAAGAAGAAAATTTACAAGAAGTAATTCATTTAGCAGATAGCAAAACAAAAGAAACAGTCAATTTACAAAATAATAAAATCGCTATTACCGAAAAAGTAGCAGAGCTTATAAATGTGCAAAAAGGCGATACAATTATTCTAAAAGATGCAGACGAAAAACAACATGAAGTACAAATTTCAAATATAGTAGAAAATTACATTTATCATTATGTATATATGCCAAAAGAATTGTATGAAAAGCTATATGAACCATACAGCACCAATGTGTTATTGGTGGAGCATACATTAAATAATAACCAAGCCGAAGATGCTTTATCAAAAGAATTATTGGAAAAAGAAGAAGTAAGTGCCATTTCTTTAAATTCTAGTATCCAAAATATGATGAATGACATGATGAGCTCTTTAAATTATGTCGTAATTGTCTTAATTGTATCTGCAGGTTTGCTTGCTTTTGTAGTACTATATAACTTATCTAATGTCAATATTAGTGAAAGAATAAGAGAACTTGCAACTATTAAAGTATTAGGCTTTTACGATAAAGAAGTATATCAATATATTACAAGAGAAACCGTTATCTTAACAGCTATTGGCATTGTATTAGGACTAATTGGAGGCTATTTCTTAAATTATTTTATCATGGGAACATGCGAAATCAATGTATTACGATTCAGTAAAGAAATACGTCCAATAAGCTATTTATATGCTGTCATTATAACCATTATATTCACAACAATTGTTAATATAGTAACCTATTTCTCATTAAAGAAAATTGATATGATTGAAAGTTTAAAAAGCATAGAATAAAAATGGGACAATTGGGGACAGTCCCAAATTGGTTCATTTGGGACAATTTGTACCACCCCATTTTTTATAGAAAAAGAAAAGCACAAGAAGAAAAGCAATTTTGCTAACCCTCTTGTGTTTTGTTTGTGTTAATTATTTTCCTCTTTTAGTGTAATATAGATAAAAACCTTAAAATAATTATTTTATAATAGGTGAATAGATATAAATATGGAGTTTTTTTGTAAAAGTAAAGAAAAACAATGAAATTAGGAGAATAGTTGACGAAACAAAAGGAAATGGTATAATGTAGATAAAAAAGGAGAAAAAAATGCAAGAATTTGATTGGAAAAATAATATAGGTCAAAAAGAAGAAAAGATAAAGCTGGCAGAAAGAATTGCAAAACGAGTAAGAAATGGGGAAGTAATTGGATTTGGCTCTGGCAGTACTTCTTACATGGCAGTAGAAGAAATTGCAAAAAGAGTAAAAGAAGAAAAGCTAAGTATTAAAGCTATTCCAACTTCAAAAATTATAGAAAATTTATGCAAAGAGCTAGGAATTGAAATTACCACGCTAGATAAAGAAAAGCCAGATTGGTGTTTTGATGGAGCAGATGAAGTAGACAAGCATAATTGGCTAATTAAAGGAATGGGAGCAGCATTATACAAAGAAAAACTAAATATAAAGCAAAGCAGGGAAAATTATATTTTAGTGGACCATACAAAATTTGTAGAAAAATTAGGAGAAAAGCATCCTGTACCAATTGAAGTAGAAAAAGATAAAGTAGAACAAGTAGAAGAAGAATTAAAAAAATTAGGGGCAACAAAAGTAGAAATAAAACTATCAAATGTAGAGCAAGGGCCACTTGTTACGGATAATGGAAATTATATTTTATATGCGTGGTTTGAGAATATAGAACCAGATTTCGAAGAAAAAATTAACCAAATAGAAGGCGTAATTGAAAACGGACTTTTTATTGGGTATGACATTATTATTATACAATAATATATAAAGAAGGATGTATTTGTTTACATCCTTCTTTACATACATTAATAGATATTGTTGATGTCAAAAGTATCCTCAAAATTATCTATAGTTCCATCAGAATACTGCATTCTAATATTCAGTTTCAACACAGGTGCATTTCCAAGAGTTTTTGGTACACGCGCTTTAAAACAGCAAAGGTTAAAAAATATTTTAGGGCGTACACATTCTTCGCTATCATTCCAATGATATGAGACTGATAGGATTTTTACTCCTTGTGGATTCAACCGGAATTTTACCTTGTTTCCAGGAAGAAAATACTTGGTATAATTATACATATATACACCAATTGCACCTTTGTCCTTAATGACAAAACTATAAATGTAGTTATTCATAATGTACCTCCTTTTATTGCTTGGAGGTATTACCCTCCAAGATGTGAATGAATCTTTTTGGGTAACAAAAAAACTTATAATATTATTATATCAAATTTTACATAAAATTGCAAGCAAACTCAATTAAAAATATGTAAATAAGATGCAAGTATCTTACAAAAAACTATTGTCATAAAATATTGCTTATGCTAAAATAAAGCATATACAAAAAGAAAGAAGGAAAATAAATGGGATTAAAAATCAGTCATGTTAGTAAAAGCTATGGAGATAAAAAAGTAGTCAATAACATAAATTTTGAAATCAACGCTCCGGGCGTATTTGGACTTTTAGGAACAAATGGCGCTGGAAAAACAACCACCATTCGTATGTTACTTCGGAATTTTAAAGAAAGACGAAGGGCAAATCACGTGGAATGGAAAAGAAGTACAAAGAAAACACGTAAACTTTGGCTATTTACCAGAAGAAAGAGGAATTTATCCTAAAACCAAAATTTATGACCAACTAATGTATTTTGCAAAACTAAAAGGAATGAAGCAAAAAGAAGCAGACGAAGCCATTAACTATTGGCTAAAAAAATTAGAAATAGAACAATATAAAGATATGACAGCAGAAAAACTATCAAAAGGAAACCAGCAAAAAATACAATTCATTACAGCAGTTGTGCATAATCCAGAACTTCTTGTTTTAGATGAGCCATTTAGTGGGCTAGACCCAGTAAATACCGAGCTTTTAAGAAATATCATTATGGACCTTGTAAAAGACGGAAAATATATTATTATGTCTGCACATCAAATGAGTGTAGTAGAAGAATTCTGCACAGACATTTTAATTCTAAATAAAGGAAAAACAGTATTGCAAGGGAACTTAACAGAAATTAAAAATAGCTATCCAGCAAATAAATTAGAAATTATCACAAAGGAAAACATTCAAGATAGAATAAAAGAAGCAAATCTTTCTATTCTTATGCAAAAAGAAAATGAATATGAAATAAAAATAAATACGGAAGAAGAGGCACAACAACTTTTAAATAAATTAGTAGCAAACAAAGTAAAAATTGATAAATTTGAAATAAAGAAGCCAAGTCTTCATGATATTTTCATAGAAAAGGTAGGTGAGTAGCATGAGAGATTTATGGTTAGTAGCAAAATATACTTTTCAAGATTTAGTAAAAAGAAAATCGTTTATTATTTCCAATATCATAATTTTTCTAATTATGATTATTGCATTTAACGTGCCAAATATCATTAATAAAATACAAGGAGATGACGAATCCTTTGGAAAAACTAAACTTGCCATTATTGACGAAGATAATGTTTATGAAGGTAGTCTAAAACAATTAGAACAACTAGATATTGGATATGAAATTGAAATTATGGAAAATACTGCTTTAGAAGAAGTTAAAGAAAAAATCAACGAGGAAGAATTAGACGAAGCCATAAGAATTACAAAAGGAGAAAATGGTATTCATATAGAATATATTGTAAAATCAATGAGTATGATGAGCGAAGTTCCACAAGAACTTATTACAATATTACAAGATACATATAAAAATCTTCAAATTTCAAAATTACAAATAACACCACAGCAACTTAACATTATCAATATGCCTTTTGAAATGGAAGTAAGTCAAACAGAAGAAAAAGAAGTAGGTGGCAATATTCTTGCTATGCTATTACTTTCCATAGTGTTATTCTATGCGATTTATTTCTATGCTTACCAAGTTTCTACTTCTATTACAATAGAAAAAACTTCAAAAATTATAGAAACGTTAGTTACTTCTACCTCACCAAGAACCATTGTCCTTGGAAAAACGCTAGGAATAGGAATAGCAGGAATTATGCAAACAGTTGCCTTAGTAGTAGTTGCAATTATTTGTGCTAACGCATTTTTAACACCAGAAATGGTTAGTATGGTACTAGATATGTCAAATATTACATGGGTTCTTGCAGTTCTTACAATTGTATATTACATATTAGGATATTCATTATTTGCCTTACTATATGCTTTAACAGGCTCTACTGTAGCAAAGCCAGAGGATATTCAATCTGCCAATGGACCAGTTGCCATTTTAGCAGTAATTGGATTTTATTTATCATACTTTACTATGATGAATCCAACAAGCAGTTTAAATAGCTTTGCAGCAATTTTCCCAATTTCTTCACCATTCTGTATGCCATTTAGAGTTATGATGGGAATAGCAACACCTAGTGAAATTGCCATTTCTCTTGTGATTTTAATCATTACTATTGCAATTATTGCTAAAGTATCTATTAAAATTTATTCTTCTGCTATATTAAATTACGGAAGTAGAATGAGTTTAAAAGATATGATAAAAGTGTATAAAAATAAAAACGATTAACAGTGTTTTCTTGCTTTTTTAAGTACTTTATGATAAAATACACATAATGTAATGAAAATAGAAACCTTACAACGAATAATTTCAATAAGGAAAGGAGATTTATGTTATGGGAGAAATGCGGAATAGTTTAAATGTAGAGGAGACACTGCAAATCAAGAAGAAGGCAAAAAGGAAGACTATAAAGAGGGCTTTAGTTGTGGCATTCATTTTTGAGATTATAGCTGTTGCTACAATGATGATGCAGAATGCTAATACTGATAAAATTATTGTGTTAACAATAATGCAAATAATAATTATTCTTTTTGGATACCTAATATTTTTTCCGTACTACCAAGATATAATAGACAAAGAAAAAGGTAAAATATCTGCAGCATTAGCAGAAGGATGTTTGCGAGCAGAAACATGGACAGAAGTGATTCCTATCAAGGCAGATGAATATAAAAAGTTCATTTTGGAGGAATTGCCTACTAAAGCCAAGTTTTTTGCTAAACTTCGGGAAGATAGTGATATCATTGATGTATCTGTGCAGTTCCATAATGAAAGAGAGTATTTGCCTTTGGAGGAAATAGGCAAAAGGTACTTCTTGGGCTACTATTCTATTTTAGAAGAAAGTGAGAAAGAGCCGGAAGAGGGAGAAAACAATAATTAACTTTCAAATGTTCTAACTATAACAAATAATAAGAGCTAAAACGTAAAGGAGCAAGAATTTCTTGCTCCTTTAATGTGTAAAAATGCAAGATAATTTACAAAAAATGTAAAATAATATTGACAAAGAAAATAAAATAATTTATAATGTGCTTATCGTTGGCGGACAACAAAAAAATCAGTTATAAAAATAGGGCTTATCAATTTTGGTAAGCTCTATTTTTGCATTTTAGAAAGACTAACTATTAATTGTCAATAAAAATATTAAAAAATTTTTAATATTTTTAAATAGATAAAAATTTGCATGACTAATAACAGTTTCAAAATCTAATTTTTAAAACTGTTAAATAATGTAAATATGTACTTTGAAAATTTCATTGTTAGCT
>CANQXD010000021.1 GCA_947627755.1 uncultured Clostridia bacterium
CTTTTAATGCATTTAGTGCTTTCATTTGCTCAGAAATTTCTTCTCTCGCTCTTATAATTTCTTCTGTAAAAGTATCTGCATCTAGTTCTTCTAATTCTGATTTCTTTTGTTCAATTAAGGCGTCTACTCCATATAAAGCAACACGTCTATAATCACCAATAATTCTTCCACGTCCATAACCATCTGGAAGACCAGTAATTAAGTGAGAACTTCTAGCAGCTCTAATATCTGGGGTGTATACTGCAAAAACTCCGTCGTTGTGAGTTCTTCTTAAATTGTTATAAATGTAATCAGTTTCTTCATCTACTTTATAGCCATAAGATTCACAAGATTTTTCTACAATTTTAATACCACCATTTGGCATAATTGCTCTTTTTAAAGGGGCATCTGTTTGAAGACCTACAATTTGCTCCAAATCTTTATCAATATAGCCTGCTTCATAGCGGTTTACTCCAGAAGGGGTTTTAGTGTCAACATCAAGTACACCTTTTTCTCTTTCTTTTTTGTAAAGTTCTAGCACTTCATCCCATAATTTTTTTGTTTTTTCTGTTGCTCCTTTTAAGAAAGAATCATCTCCCTCATAAGGGGTATAATTTGCTTGAATAAAGCCTCTAACATCAATTTCTTTGGTCCATTCTCCAAGTTTGTTAAAACCTTCCCATTGTTTAAAGTCCATAAAAAATCCTTCCTTTCCTTCTTTCGTTCAAATATACATTGTTTTAAAAATTTAGTTATTTTTCAACTAAATTTTTTTATTTTTTCTTCTATATCATATTTATATTACCATATTCACATATTCTTTTCAAGAATTTTATAACGAAAATTTGTGAAAAAGATTTACATTTATGTAAATTCGTGGTATAATAAGGCTATTCAATGTATAAAAACAAAAAGCGTCATTTTTGAAAGGAGGATAGATTATTGTTTAGTAGTTTAGCTTAAGGAGGAAAAACAATATGAAATGGATAAAAAAAATTCATTCTTTTTTTACAAAAGAAAAAAATCGGGAGCAAGTCATTATTTTAGATGCATCTGCTCTAAAAACACAAAAAGCAATGGAGTTTATTGAAAAAGCCCCTAAAGTAATTATGATAGTAGGGACAATACGAGAAATAGACAAACACAAGAAAGATAAAACTTTATATGGAAAAAATATACGCACTATTTTTAAAGCAAGCCGAGAGGACGTTGAAGGCCAAAAGTATTTATGTGTTTCAGACTATAAAAAATATTCTTATGAAGATGATAACATTATTGAGTATTGTAGACATCATAAGAATACTACTATTCTTACTTGTGACAACGGGCTTTGTAGTAAGGCGAAAGCTTTTAATATTCCTTATATTTTTCCTGAAGATGAGCAAATAAATACGGAGCCAATAAGCAGTGCTACAAGTGTTGCACAGAAGCAGGAAAAACAACAATCTCATTCATACTCTGAAAATCAGTCACAAAAAGAAGTAAAAAAGGAATATAAAACAAATTCAGAAGAAGTTTTTATTAATAGTAAAGGCATATATATAACACCTATTAAAGGATGTTATATAAACTATGTAGTTACAAGAGAGAATAGTATTGTTAATACAAGTGATTACAAAGTGGGAGATAATATCTATGTTCTTAGATACCATAATGCGAAAAAATGGATGGAAGTCATTATCTATGACATTGTAGATAAAAGTGTAAAATTGAAAGCCGAAATGATTAAAAAACACGAGATATGGTGTCTTAATGATATTTATAGATTACGTTTTTCACAAGATTTAGAGGATAAAATGAGAAATTTTTTTATGAAAGGTTTTAGCTAAACAAAAAAATCTATAATCTATCAATGCACAGGGAATTTCCCTGTGCATTTCTTTTAAAAAATAATTTTATAAAAACAAAAGATATGCTTATTATATTTTATATAAATAAAGAAATATATATATTCTTAATAGATGCTATACATCTTTTACAATAACTTGTAAAATTTCATAAGCTAATTTTTGCTTTTTTGCAGAACAATGTCTTAAGAGCTCATAAAATTCAGAATGTAAATATCTTTCAGAGTGATTATAAACACCATTTAAAATTTCACCTTCGGTAACACCTAAAATATGGCATATTTCAGATAATCTTTCTAAATTTATATGAATTTTTCCAGTTTCTACTTTACTTAAATAGGCAATAGAAACTCCCATTTTTTCTGCTAGTTGTTCTTGAGTTAGATCCTTTTTTCTTCTAGCTTCTTTTAAACGTTTACCAATAATACTAAAATCTACTGCCATATTAATCCCCTTTCCTTTTTAGTAAATATAGCATGAATAGGGTAAAATTTACAGATATTAATGAGTCAAAATAGAGCTATAAATCAAAAAAAATCATCAAATAAAATAATTTTATTTGATGATTTAATAATTCAAAAAGTTTAGATAAAAACTTTTTACTTTTTTAATTTTTTCCTGCAATTACTTTTGCAACATCATAAATTAACTTTTGTTTATCAGAAGAACAATTTTTAAGTAAGTTAGCAAAATCAGCATCTAAATATTTAGCAGATTTACTAGAAGCACTATTTAAAATTTCTCCTTCAGTAATACCTAGAATTTCACAAATTTGGCTTAACCTTTTTAAATTGATTTGAGAACTACCTCTTTCAACACGACTTAAAAAAGCGATAGAAACATCAAGCTTTTCTGCTAATTGCTCTTGGGTGAAATCTTTTTCTTTTCTTGCTCTTTTTAATCTTTCTCCAATTACACTATAGTCTATAGCCATACATATTCACCTCCGTATTTTTGATTTAAGTGTAAAGATTTATGTATTTGGACTATAGCATTTAATAGTATAGATTAACAGAAACTAGATAGTAAACATAAATTATAGAATTATTTTTTTTCATATATTTTTTCAAAAAAATTAAAAAATATACTAAAAAAATTAAAATATTATAAAATTTTTTTAGTATAAATAAAAATAAATTCGTAAAATTTTGTTAATACCTTCTTAAATAAATTATTGAATAAACTCAGTAAGGTCTTGCCAATATTTTTTTGGCATAAATTGCATTTGTAATCTTGGATTTGTTCTTTCTTTTATAGCAATAGTGTCAAAAAAAGTCTTCCATAGCATTTGATATTTCTTTTCTTCCTCTGAAATATTAGGAAGCAATAGACTAGAAGCATCTCTTATTACATATTCATTCGTATTGTAAAGAAAAGCAATATTCCTATTTTTATCATGAATAATAAAATTTTGAGTAGGAAGTCTTTTTATAAAATGATGCCCCACATTTTCAAGAACATTATGAGTAGGGTGAATAGAAGCATAAAAAACATTATTACCTATTTCTATGAAACGAAGTAGTCCTTTTAATTTATGAGCTTCGCTTAAAGTTTTCTTTCTCATAGAATGAACAGAAAATACAAAATCAATTGAGAGCATATTATTGATTTTAGGGCCAACAACAAAACCATTTAATAAGTATTTTAAAATAGCCATTTCCTTCCCTTGGGTATTGGAAAGAAAAGCATAGTAACTATTATATAAAGTATCATAAGAAATATTTTTTACAATTCCATTAAAAATTCGATTTGCCTTTTCTTCTTCTGTTTGTTTTTGCTCAAAATTTTCTAAAAAGTTTGCTTCAAAATCATCTTGCAAAATAATTTTACAAGGTATTCTTTTTTGAACATAAGAATCAAATACTATAGTTAATAAGCCTTCAAAACTTCCATCATACACATAAATTTTTTCTATAACATTCCAGTTAAACATTTTTGTTTGTCCTCCTTTGTTGGCATGAAAGTTTCAAAAGGTGATGCACTGCTATCTAAATTTTTATTTAAAAGAGTTTGGTTACATTCTAAAGAACGATTCGAAGAAGGTATTGACAAAGGTGCATCAAATGTGTCGAAAAGAGAAGTTTGCACATAGTGAGAAGAACCAGACGAGGCACGTTCTAAAAAGAGTAAATTTTCAGAAATAAAATTCTGATTAAAACTCTTGATAGCATCAAAATACTTTCCATCGCAAGTAATAAAATAGCGTGCACGTTTTAGCACAATACCCAATTTCTTTAAGTTTTCAAAGGTTAGGTGAAATTCCCTTCTTGCTTTTATAATACGTTTGGCAGAAACAACGCCAATTCCGTGGAACTTTTAAAAGAGTTTGGTAATCTGCCTTGTTGATTTCAACAGGGAACAGATGCAAATTACGAAGTGCCCAATCACACTTAGGATCTAACAAAGAATGAAAATTAGGATGAGTTTCATCTAATAAATCATCCATTTTAAAACCATAAAAGCGCAAAAGCCAATCTGCTTGATATAGTCTATTTTCGCGAAGAAGAGGAGGACTAGCAAGAGTAGGGAGATTCGTATCTTGGTTAATCGATACATAAGCAGAATAATACACACGTTTTAAATGAAAGTTTTGATATAAACTTTCGGATAACTTCATAATTTGTAAATCACTTTCTGGCGTAGCACCTACAATAAGTTGCGTCGTTTGCCCAGCAGGAACAAACTTTTCTTTATATTTAGATTTTTCTTGGTTGGAAATTTGAATTTCCTGAGAAATATATTTCATAGGAGTTACAATACCTGCTTTTTCCTTTTGGGGTGCTAGTAATTTCAAACTATTTTGTGAAGGAAGTTCAATGTTAATGCTAGTACGGTCTACTAAAGTGCCTATCTTATCAATAAGTTCTTTACTAGAACCGTGGAATGGTTTTTACATGAATATAACCATTAAAATGATATTCTTTCCTTAAAATAAAAATAGTTTCATATAAACGTTCCATTGTAAAGTTAGGATTTTTAATAACAGCGGAACTTAAAAATAAACCTTCAATATAATTTCTTTTATAAAATTGAATGGTTAAATCGGCAATTTCTCTTGGTGTAAAAGTCGCTCTTTTTACAGAATTGGAACAGCGATTGATACAATATTTGCAATCGTAAATACAAGCATTACTCATTAAAATTTTAAGAAGGGAAATACACCTGCCGTCTGCTCCGCCAACTATGGCAAATACCAGAAACATCACCATTTCCAATACCATTTTTGGTATTAGCACGTCTGCTCCCAGAAGAACTACAAGAAGCATCATATTTGGCAGAATCGGCTAATATTTTTAATTTTTCTTCTAATTCCATACACTTCACTTCCTACAAATAAATGTTTGTATACATCATAACATATAAAAAGATAAAAGTCAAACAAAAATTCGTAAAATTATATTGACTTTTTTCTTTTAGTAACATATAATACAAAACATAAAAGGAGAAAGAAAAAAATGATACAGAACAATGAAGAAAAAACAAATAAGCAGCAAGCATTGTGGGATGCCTTGCAAGAAAATAATACATTAAGAGAAGTACAAGCCTATATAAAAGAAATCAATACAGTTCGTGGGTTTGAAGCGCAACCTGTGCAAGATACGATGCTTCTTTTAACAGAGGAAATAGGAGAACTTGCCAAAGCGATTCGAAAATCAGCAAGTAATATGTGCATCGATATCAATAAACAATATCATTATGATACGATAGAAAGTGAAGTAGCAGATTGCTTTTATGTGCTATCTAGTATTTGTAATAAACTCAATATCGATTTATTTAATAGCTTAAAGGAAAAAGAAAAAGAAAATATACATAGAGTTTGGAAAAGAAACCAAGAATAAAAATAAATTCATTTTATACATATAAAAGGAGCAATAAAAACAATGAAAATTAATATTGTAATGGTAGAGCCAGAAATTCCACAAAATACAGGGAATATTGCAAGAACTTGTGCTGCAACAGGAGGAAAATTACATTTAGTAGAACCTTTAGGGTTTGATATAACCGATAAAACCTTAAAAAGAGCAGGGCTAGATTATTGGGATAAATTAGATATAGAAAGACATACTTCTTTAAAAGCATTTTTAGAAAAATACAAACCAGAAGAAAACAATATGTATTTTGTAACAACAAAAGGTCAAACTTGCTATTCAGAGGTAAACTATTCTAACATGGAAGAAGTATTTTTATTATTTGGAAAAGAAACCAAAGGCTTGCCAGAAGACTTACTTCAAAAATATTTAAGTAAAACGATTCGTATTCCTATGAGAGAAACTCTTCGTTCTTTAAATTTATCAAATTCTGTAGCAATTGTAGTTTATGAAGTATTAAGGCAAAAACAATTTGAAAATTTGGAAGAAACAAGCCAATATTTTATGTCATAGGAGAAACCAATGGTAGAAGAAAAACAAAAGGTGCAAGTAGGACTAACTTCTAAGCAAGTAGAAGAAAGAAAAAATAAAAATTTAGTAAATGCAGATACAACACTTCCTACAAAAAGCATCAAACAAATTATAAAAGAAAATTTTATTACCTTATTTAATATATTAAATTTATTATTAGCATTTAGCATTTTTGCAGTAGGCTCCTATAAAAATATGTTTTTCTTATTGTTAGTTATAATAAATACCTCCATTAGCACTGTGCAAGAAATTCATTCAAAAAGAATGGTAGATAAATTAGCTGTTCTTGCAAGTGCAAAAGCAAAGGTCATTCGTGATGGGAAAAAAGAAGAAATTTCTATTTATGAATTAGTAAAAGATGATATTGTAGAATTAGAAACAGGAAATCAAGTAGCAACAGACAGTATAATAGAAGAAGGTTTTGTAGAAGTAGATGAATCTTTTCTAACAGGAGAAGCAGATTCAATTTACAAGCAAAAAGGAGATAGCATTTTTTCTGGAAGTATTATTTTATCTGGAAAGTGCCAAGCAAAAGTAGTTCATGTAGGTGAAGAAAACTATGCAGCAAAAATTTCAAAAGGTGCTAAATATGTAAAAAAAGTCAATTCCGAAATGATGCAAACCTTAAAGAAAATTATAAAAATATTAACATTTGCCATTATTCCTATTGGCATACTTCTATTTAGCAATCAGTACTTTGTTTTAAAATCTAGCATGCAAGAAGCGGTAGTAAAAACAGTAGCAGCCATGATTGGCATGATACCAGAGGGGCTTGTATTATTAACCAGTACAGTGTTAGCAGTTAGCGTTATTCGTTTATCTAAAAGAAAAGTTTTAGTACAAGAATTATATTGTATTGAAACTTTGGCAAGAGTTGATACTTTGTGCTTAGATAAAACAGGAACTTTAACAGAAGGAAAAATGGAAGTAAAAGATTATTTTTCAATAGGAAATGAAAAGGAATTTGAAAACATTGTAGCTAATTTTTCTTTTGCATCAACAGATAGTAACTCTACTATACTTGCTATAAAAGAAAAATTTCCTCAAAGAAAAGAAATATGGGAAGCAGAAGAAATAATAGCATTTTCCTCTAAAACAAAATGGTCAGGAGTTACTTTTAAAGAAAAAGGAACCTATATATTAGGAGCACCAGAAATTATTTTACAAAAAGAGATAGAAAACTATAAAAGTGAAGTAATCGAAAAAGCAAAAGAATTTCGTTTATTAGTTTTAGTACATACCACAGAACTCGTAAATAAAGAAGAAAAAAATTTACCAAAAAATATAGAAGTAGTAGGATTTTTATATTTAAAAGACAAAGTACGAAAAGAAGCAAAAGACACATTAAAATATTTTAAAGAGCAGGGAGTAGATATAAAAATCATTTCAGGAGATAACCCAGTTACCGTATCACAAATTGCAAAACAAGTGGGAATGGAAAATTTTGAAAATTATATAGATGCAAGCACAATAAAAACAGAAGAAGAACTAAAAAAAGCAGTTTCAAGCTATAGCATATTTGGAAGAGTCACACCTTCGCAGAAAAAACAAATTATATTAGTATTAAAAGAGCAAGGAAGAAGTGTTGCTATGACAGGAGATGGAGTAAATGATGTGCTCGCCTTAAAAGAAGCAGATTGCAGTATTGCTATGGCAAATGGAAGTGATGCAACGAAAAATGTAGCACAACTTATTTTATTAGATTCAAACTTTGCTTCAATGCCACAAGTTGTACTAGAAGGAAGAAGAAGCATCAATAACTTAGAAAGAAGTGCATCTCTATTTTTAGTAAAAACTATATATTCTACTGTTTTAGCACTGTTATTTTTACTATGGCAGAAAGAATATCCATTTATGCCAATTCAACTTAGTTTAATTAGTATGGTAACTATAGGTGTTCCTTCATTCTTACTTGCCTTAGAACCTAATAAAGACCGAATCTGTGGAAACTTTTTGAAAAATATTTTAAGAAAAGCACTTCCAACGGCACTTACAGTTATAGGCAGCATTTTTACAATTACAATTGCATATCAGCATAGTAAAATATCAGAAGAAATATATTCTAGTTTATGCGTCATTGCAGCAGGCTTTTCTGCCATTTTGCTATTATTTACCCTAGCCAAAGCAAGAAAGTCAGAGCACAAAAAATATCCATTTTCTCGTTTTCGTCTTAGTTTAGCAATAGCAATGCTCGTTTTATTTATAGTAGGCTTAACTGTTTTTGATTGGTGGTTTTCTATTGCTCCATTTGCTACAATGCAAACTGAAATTGTGCAAGTAATGGGAATGTGTTTGGCTTATTTTATAGCTTTAAATCTTTTCTGCTGTGCATTGACAAGAAATAGTATTTAAGATAGGATAATCATAAATAAGGAGGCAAAGAATGGAAGAAAAATTTGAAATTACCTCAGTAGATGTAAATAGTGATATTCATAATCATACAAAAGGTTCAGACGGAAGGCAATCTTCTTTTCGTTTTTTATTAAGAGCCTCTCATCAAGGAAAAAACATTATATCTATAGCAGACCACGATAGTGTAAGAGGTTACAAAAACTTAGAAGATGATTTATATTCTGTTCTAGAAACTATACGTGAGGATAAGTCTTATGATCCTAGAAAAATTATACAAATGTTAGAAAACATTAAAATTTTGAAAGGTACAGAGTTAATTACTACTTATAATGGAGTTGTTATTGAAGTATTAGGTTATAATTTTGATGTTGATAAAATGGGAGAAGAAATTCAAAAACTAAAAGAAACAGTAAAGCAAAAACCTGATGAAGCTTTATATGAAGGATTTAACAAAATAATAGAAGAAAAAAATATTACTTTTAATAAAGAAATTTTAGAGAAAGCGTATAAAAAAATAAAACAAGAAGGAAATGGTCGTCTACTAGAACCTTTCTTCAATGAACTTATTGCATATAAAGAAAACTTACCTTTATTAACTTATACAGATGAAAACGGAGAAGTAAAGCAAGCAGATACATTAAAATTATTTATTAATAAACATCTTTATAATAAGCAATCTCCTCTATTTGTAGATATGTCTAAAGCGAGACCTTCTTATGAAGATACAATTGATGCAATTCATAGAGCAGGAGGGATAGCGCTATTAGCTCATCCAGGAAGATACAACGATAAATTTCCTGTATTAGATTTCATTGATGATATGATAGAAAAAGGCTTAGATGGAGTAGAAGTATATTATCCAGACCATTCTTATGAATTTAGACAAACTTTACTAGAAAAAGTAAGAGAACATGGAATAAAAGCATCTGGAGGAAGTGATGACCACCATAATATAAAAGAAGGAATTCAATATGAAATAGGAAGAGTAGCTATTCCAAACATACCAGAAACAGCATGGATGCAAGAATCTGTCCAAAATGGCTTAGACTTTATAAAAAATTCTAGTAAAATGCAAGAAGCACTAAAAGAATTAAAAGCATTAAAAGAAGAAAGACAAGCAAAAATAAAAGAAAATGAAGAATTACAACAATTAAAAAACACAAAAGAAACAAGTGAGGAAAAAGAGCATGAATAAAATTTTAGAAAAAATAAAACAATTCTTTCATAAGTTCAAAAAAGAGGCTAAATATTTACCAACAGAAAAAATTGAAAAAAATGAACAAAAAGATTTTAAAGCTAGTTTAGATGTAAAAGATGAGCAAAAAATAAGAATTTTGCAAAAGCAATATGAAGAAGGAATTATTTCAGAAGAAGATTTAACACCTTTTCAAGTAATGGATTTAATAGAGTTATATAAAAAGCAGATTCAAAATTTATCAAATATAAAATAAATATAGCGAGACTAGGAGTTTCTTAAGAAATTCATTTCATAGAAAATCTTAGGCTCGTTTTTTTAATTAATTAAAACTAACTATAAAGCAACTGTCTAATTGCATGGTAAAGGTAAGGCTTGTATTCTTCAATAGGAAGTGGCTCATTTTCCAAAATAGAAGTAAAAGAAGTAGAACTAACAAGCTCAATAATCATAAATAAAGTAACTTCTGGATTCTTCAAAGCAATCTTATTTTTTTCAATTCCCTTTAAAAACAAAGAATAAATACTATCTTCTTTTTTATCAGTATTATCATATAACTTTAAAATAGACTTATTATAAATACCCCACGACAAATTCTTAGAAATAAATTTTAAAAGAGTAGGCTCTTTTTTAAACTGATCAATAATATAGTTAATAATAAAAATAATCTGGTCAGAAAAATTTTCAATATAATTTTTATGAAGCTCTTTCAAAGCATCACTAAATAATTTTTCCGATTTTTTAGTAATCAAAATATTTTGAATTTCATATTTATCCTTAAAATAAAGATAAAAAGTACCTTTAGCAACATTTGCACGATCTACAATTTCTTGAATAGAAGTATTCTTTATTCCTTTCTCTGTAAAAAGTTCAAAAGCAGTATCAAGCAAACGCGATTTTTTATCTTTTTCTATTTCCTCTTTCATATAAAAATTCATTCCTTTCCTTTATGCTTTCATTATTACACAAACTAGACGATTAGTCAATAAAAAAATTAGGAATTTTTATGCATTTTTGGGAATAAATTAAAAAAAGTGAAAAAATTTCAAATAATGTATTGACTAATGGTCAGTTTAATATTATAATAAAAAATGACCGTTGGTCATAAAGAAAGGAGAATGAAAATGAAACACATAGCAGAAGCAATTTGTAAGCACAGAAAAATCATTTTAATCATCAGTTTGTTGCTACTCATTCCATCTATTTTAGGAATAAAAGCAACGAGAATCAATTATGACATTTTAGTTTATTTACCAGAAGACATAGAAACTATACAAGGAGAAAAAATTCTATCAGAAGATTTCGACATGGGAGGATTTTCTGTTGTTATACTTGACAATATGAAACCAAAAGAGATTTTAAAATTAGAAGACAAAATCAAACAAATTGACAATGTAGAAAAAGTAGTTAGTATAGCAGATATAGTTGGAACAGAAATTCCAAAGGAAATGTTACCAGAAGAAATACAAGACCTTGCTTATGAAGGTGATAAAACAATAATGTTAGTTACCTTTAAAGAGCAAATTTCAGCAGATGCTACGATTAAATCTGTAGAAGAATTAAGAAAAATAACAGATGAAAGATGCAAAATTAGTGGTATGACAGCAACTGTTTTAGATACTAGAAACTTATCTAATTCAGAAATTGTAATTTATGTTGTAATTGCTGTAATACTTTGCTTAATCATTTTACAACTAGCTTTAGATTCTTACTTTGCTCCTATTTTATTATTGCTAAACATAGGAATTGCAATTTTATATAATATGGGAAGCAACATATTCTTAGGAGAAATTTCGTATATTACAAAAGCAATTAGTGCTGTTTTACAATTAGGTGTTACAATGGACTTTGCAATATTCCTATACCATAGTTATAAAGCAGAAAAAGAACTAACCGCGAGTAAAGAAGAAGCAATGGCAAATGCAATTACTAAAACATTCAGTTCAGTTCTTGGAAGTTCTTTAACAACCATTGCAGGATTTTTAGCATTATGTAGTATGAACCTAACCTTAGGAAAAGATATTGGTATAGTTATGGCAAAAGGTGTATTACTAGGAGTTATCAGTGTAGTAACCGTTCTACCAACTATGATATTAACCTTTGATAATTTAATTGAAAAAACAAAACATAAAGAAATATTACCAAAATTTACAATAGTAAAAAATTTCATTATGAAGCATTACATTGCCATTGCTATTTTATTTGTGATAATACTACCAATTGCTTACTATGGATATTCACACACAGAAATTTACTACAACCTAGACAAATCTTTACCAAGTGACTTAGAAAGTGTGCAAGCAAACACTTCACTAAAAGAAGACTTTAACATGGTATCCATGGAAATGCTATTAGTAGATAAAGATATTCCAGAATATAAAGTAAATGAAATGACAGAAAAAATAGAAAATATGGACGGAATAGAATGGGTACTTAGCTATTCAAAATTAGGAAGCATGGGAATTCCAAAAGAAATTTTACCAGAAGAAATAAGCAGTATGTTACAAAATGACACATATCAAATGATTTTAATCAATTCAAAATATGAAATGGCAACTAACGAATTAAATGCACAAGTAGAAAAAATAAATGAAGTAGTAAAACAATATGATGAAAATGCAATCCTAGCAGGGGAAGGACCTTTAATGAAAGACTTAGTAGAAATTAGTAATCATGACTTTAATAGTGTAAATACAGTTTCAATTGCAGTCATATTTGTAATTATGATATTTGTATTAAAATCAGCAAGTCTTCCTATTATATTAATGTGCGTAATTGAATTTGCTATATTTATAAATATGGGTATTCCTTATTATACAGGAACAATCTTACCATTCATTGCATCTATCGTAATTGGAACAATTCAACTTCGGAGCAACCATCGACTATGCTATTTTAATTACCAATAAATATTTGGTAGCAAAAAGCGAAGGAAAAGACAAAAAAGAAGCGGTATCAGAAGCCTTAGGAACATCAATTGGTTCCATTGTAGTAAGTGGACTATGTTTCTTTGGAGCAACCTTTGGCGTAGGAGTCTACTCGAAAATTGAAATGATTGGTGCATTATGCAACTTAATGGCAAGAGGAGCTATCATTAGTATGTTTACAGTTATTTGCGTATTACCAGCATTCTTAATGATTTTCGATGGACTAATTACAAAAACAACAAAGAAGATAAAAAATTAAAAGAGAAAGGATATGAATATTATGGATACAAAATTTAAAAAAGTAGTTTCAACTATATTATTAGGAACAATGTTTACCTATACTTTACCAGTTTTAGCTTATACAAAAGAGGAAAGTGTATATTCTAAATTAGATGCAAATGGAAAGGCATATCAAACAATAGTAAGTGACCACTTAAAAAATACTGAAAAAGAAAGTGTTTTACAAGACTTATCAGATTTAATAAATATTGAAAATGTAAGTGGAGATCAAGAATTAAAGCAAGAAAATAATACATTAACTTGGAAAGCAGAAGGAGAAGACATCTATTATGAAGGAAAAACAGAAAAACAATTACCAATTGAATGTCAAGTTATTTATGAATTAGACGGAGAAGAAGTTTCAAAAGAAGAAATCGTAGGAAAAAGTGGAAATGTAAAAATAACACTTCATTTTACAAATCATGAAGAAAGAGAAGTTACTATCAATGGAAAAAGACAAACAATGTATGTACCTTTTGTAGTAGCAATAGGAACTATTATTGATAATGAAAACAATAAAAACATCACAGTTACAAACGGAAAAATAATGGATGATGGAACCAAAACAATGGTATTTGGTGTTGCTATGCCAGGAATGCAAGAAAATTTAGCTATATCAGAAAGCCAATTTGAAATTCCAGAATCAGTAGAAATTTCAATGGAAGCAAAAGACTTTGAAAGCAATGCAATTTACATCTTTGCTACTCCAAAAGTATTTGAAGAAAAGGACTTAGATATATTTAATAAATTAGACGGCTTATATGCTAAAATGAACACACTTTCAACTTCTATGAATCAAATAGAAGAAGGAGCAAATACATTAAAAGAAGGAACAAATACTTATTACGAAAAATCACAAGAATTCAATAATGCTGTAGGACAAATTGCAGGTGGTGCTAGTACATTAAACAAAAATTATAAAGACTTAAATGATGGAATTAATAATTTAAATGCCAAATCTGGAGAATTAAATACTGGAGCTGAAAAATTAAATACAGGAGCAATAGCAATTAATGATGCTCTAAACGGAACAAAAGAACAACTAACATTATTAACAGAAGGTGGAAAAGATATAGCAGAAGGATTAGATGAAATTATTGGTAGGGTATCACAAGTTACAGCAGTAGATAATAGTGCTGAAATAACAAAGTTGAAAAAAATATTGGAAGCTAACAATGGAACAATCCAAAAATTAGAAAACGGAAATACAAGCCTACAAGCAACATTAGATCAACTAGAACTACTTTCAGAAACAGATGAAATTAAAGCACAAAAAGCAAATATTGAAACACAAATTACAACCAATTCTTCTATCATTACTTTATTAAAAACAAATAATGGAGCAATTGAGCAAACGATTGCAACATTAGAAGCAACAGATTTAACACAAATGGAAGCATTAGCAACAGGACTTAATGATTTAAAAGATGGAACAACAAACTTAAATGCCGGTTTAGGAAAATTACAAGCTGGAACTAGCCAATTAGCTGATGCATCAAAAGAATTAGCAGATGGAAGTAAAGACTTATATGTAGGAACACAAACATTAAAAGCAGGAACAAATCAATTAAGCAGTGGTTCTGCACAAATCAAAGCTGGTATCAATACTTTAAATAGTGGAAGCAGTCAGTTAAAAGATGCAAGCAAAAGTTTAACAGAAAGCGCAGGAACAATTAACGATGGAACTGAAACATTAACAGACGGAATTACACAATTCAATAAAGATGGAATTCAAGTTCTTTACAATACTATCAACGGACAGGTAAAAGACTTACAAGTAAGAGTAGAAAAAATGCAACAATTAGCAAATGAATATAAAACATTCACTATGGCAGAAGAAAATGCAGAAGGCAATGTAAAATTCATTATGATGATAGATAGTTTGAAAAAAGAAGATATAGCAAAAGAACAAGTAATTTTACCAGATAGTGAGAAAAAAGAAGAACAAGAATAGAACAGGAGGGACGCCCCTTTTCGTTCCATTTTGGAACGCTGGGGACACCCCTTCTTATTTTTTATGAAAAATTAAATTTTATAAAAAATAATGGAAAGAAATGGACACGTCCCAAATCTTTCCATTGTAAATTAGTTTTGAGAAGCAAATTTTTGCTTAACAGTATCAATTTTAGTTTGTTCTGCGTTATCGGTTTGATACCAACCTTTTTCTTTCATTAAATTATAAATTTTATTTTGAATATCTAATGATTCATTTAACGCATCTTTAAATGCTGTATGAACTTCTGCTGTAGTAGATTCAATTGTTCCATGAAGGTATAAATCGCAAACACCTTTTATTACTAAAAGTTCACTTTCCATTAAATCTTTATCTTCCATAAGTACCTCCTATAATAGATTTAAAAATTTGCTAGCTAATGCAGCATGTTTTTGCTCTAACTCTGCCATATAAGTAGAAAGAGTAGGGTCTGTTAATTTTCCAGATGTCTTCTTTGCACATGATTTCATAAAATTTTCATGTCCTAATGCATCTTCAATGTATAAAAGCTCTTTACTTGTCATCTCTATCACCACCTAAACACATTATTTCCAAAAGCAAAAAAGATATACCAAATTTTGAAAATAACATATTTCTCTTTTGCTTCATACCATATACAAAGGAGAGTGTTTTAAAATGCAAAATCAACAAATAAGAAGAGCAAATCAATATTTAAACGAGTTTGATAGGATTTTATGCCAAATGGCAGAAAAAATGCTAAATGCCAATATTACCAATAATATTACATTAGATTTTATTCATTGTATGATTCCACATCATCAGGCAGCAATCTATATGAGTGAAAACTTATTAAAATATACTACTTATCCACCACTTCAAAAAATAGCCAAAGGCATTATTGCAATGCAAACAAGAGGAATTGAGCAAATGGAGGAAATTGCAAGAACTACCCCTAGGGTTTATAATTCAATGGCAGATGTTAGATGTTATATGGAAAATTACTTAAAAATTACGCACAATATGCTCGAAAAAATGGAGCATAGTCCTAGATATTGTAATATCAATTTAAGTTTTGTCGGAGAAATGATTCCACACCACGAAGGAGCTATTTCTATGTGTGAAAATCTATTACAATACCGAATTGATAGTAGGTTAAGAAGTGTAGCAGAAACCATTATACAAGAACAAAGTCAAGGGGTAAAAGAACTAATGGAAGTAAGAAGAAATTTAAGTCGATATTAGAAAACTTTTACATGAAATTGACCAAAAAGTTTGTTATATCAAAAAGGATATGCTATAATGCTAATAACATCAATCTTTTATCATAGGAGGAACTATGAATTATACATGTGAATTAGCTAATATAGAGGATTTAGATACAATACTAAATTTATATTCCGAAAGAACACAATGGTTTAAAGAAAATGAAATAAAGCAATAGAGTAAATATCTTCAAAATCATCCAAAACAAGAGTTTATAGAAGCTATTGATCATAAAGATTATTATCTCATTAAACAAGAAAATAAAATCATAGCAGGTTTTGAATTATCTACTAATAGTAAAGACTGGAAAGATGATATTACGCCAGCTTATTATATATACAAAGTAGTGACAAAAGTTGGTTATAAAAATATAGGAAAAATTATTTTTGAAAACTGCAAAAGAATGGCAAAATTAAATGGTAAGAAATATTTGAGATTAGATTGTTTAAAATCAAATGAAAAATTAAATAACATATATAAAAGCCATAACTTTAAACTAATACAATATGGTTCGAATGAGCGTTATAGTTATGCATTAAGGGAGTTAAAGATAAATGAGTAAATCAATAATTGGAATTGTGGGAAAACATAATAGAACAAATAAAGGTATGCCAAAAATAGGGAGTAATTATTATGAACTTTGAACATTTAAATCAAATGATAAACTATATAGAAGAGCATTTACAAGAAGCTATCACTATGAAAAAACTTGCAAGAATTGTAGGAATTTCGGAAAATTCTTTGCAAAGAATTTTTCATTTTATAGCAGGAATATCGCTTACCGAATATATTAAAAATAGAAGACTAAGTAAAGCGTTTGAGGAAATAAGAGAAACCAATACTAAAATTATGGATATTGCATTAAAATATCAATATAATTCCAATATCTCATTTAGTCGAGCTTTTAAAAAATTATTTGGAATAACACCAATGGAATGTAAAAATGGGAGTATTCCTTATCAACAATTTCCTATCATAACTTTTAAACCTCAATCTTATGAAGCATTAAATTTTGAAATAAAAGAGTTAGAAGAACAAGAAATTTATTGCTATGAAGTCAAAGCAGAAAAGCAAGAAGATTTATTGTACAAAATACGAGAACTTTATCAATCTTTAAAAGAAGAAGGAATTCATCAAAAGTTAAAAAAGGAAAAACAATATGCCATTTCTTATTATAAAAATGGAGTAAATTATTATGCTGTTGGTAGTAAAAACAAATATACTTCTAAAGAAAAAAAGAAAATTCCAGCTGGTAAATATGCTATTTTTGCAGTAGGTACAAGAGAACAAAAAGATATCGTAAAAGCAGAAGAAAAAGTTTATACACAATGGCTTAAATCAACTAATATCAATGTTGATGAAGATTATACAATAGAATATTATGTAGGAGAAAATTGCTATTTGTGTATTCCGGTAGTAGCATAAAAGAGAGAGTAAACAAATTTTGAAACAGATTTGTTTACTCTTTCTTTTTTTACTATGGTATAGTAGCAGTAGAAAAGAGAAAGGAAGGAATGAAAATGAAACAAAAATATGAAATAAAAGGAATTGAAAAAATTATTAATACAGCAGGGAAAGAAAGATTAGCAAAATATTATGGAGTAGACATTGATTCAGATTTTGAAAAGATTATTATGGAAGATTTCAAAGAGCATCATATTCCAAGTGGACTAGAAGTAGCATTGTATTTTTCATTAACACCTGAAGAGTATAATAAAAGAATAGAACAAAATGGAGCAATTCTTGATGGACAAAGTGTAGCTTTAGAGGTATATGAGCAAGATGGAAAGAAAAGGGGTATGTTTGGGTTTAACTATATGGACGGAACATCAAAGTATGATGAAAATTATCGTAAAATGGTAGATGGAACATGGGGAAATGTATTATATTTCTTTGTTGATAAACCAATTAAGCTAGAAGGAGTAGGAGACTTTGGGTATCAACCACAATATTTTGTAGGAGGAATTCAGTATAGGACATTAGATATGGGAAATGAATATTATGAAAAACATAAAGAAGAATTAGAGCAATTTCCATCAAATGAAGAAAAAATAGAAGCAGTAGATAATTATTTAGAAAACTTTATGAATAAATATGAAAATGTAGAATATACAGGTGGATATGGACCAAGAGCAGAATATCAAGAAACAGATGAAATAAGAGAAGAAAAAGCAAAAAATGAAAAGATAATATTAGATTTAACAGGGAAAAGTAGTATAGAGGAGTTAAGCCTAAAAGATTATATTGCATTAAGGAGAAGATTAGAAAAAGAAGAACAAGAATTACAAAAACAATTTGAAGAAAAGTTTACGAAAAAAGAGGAAGGGGAAAGAGAGTAACTAATGAAAAAATGGATAGAATGGATAAAAAAAGTATTTTTTAAAAAACTGCCAGCTTTAGAAGAAACTACAACGAGAGTAGAAAACCAATATTCTAACGAAAAAGAAGCTTTTGTAAACACAATTAAAGCTGAAAATGAGACAACTAATTTATTAGCAATGCAAAAAAAATTAGAAGATGGATTGATGGATGAAAATAGCTTAAGTACAGAAGAAGTTATAAAAATGAAAGATTTATATCATAGCCAAGTTATGAATTTAATTGAAAATATTAAAAAATATAAATTGGCATTGAAAAATTAAACATTTTGAGTATAAATACTCTTGAAGTACTTTATTTTAACAATATGGTATGATATAATATAAATAATTCTTATCATACAATCTCTTATGGAGTTGACATATAGAACAAGAAAACAACCCAATAAATATTGGAAGGGAGGAACTTACTATGAGTAGCACATTAGCCAGTATTATTCTTTCTATGGGAGTAGCATTTGCTATTTATCGAATTAGGATATATTTTGCAAAGAAAAAAAGCAAATCTACTACAAAAGTAAAAATTAGGGAAAGCAATATTGATATGAGATTTTACTCTAATCCATCATTTGACTTTCCTAATGTTCAATCTGAGTTAGATTTACGATGTTTAGATTTTGGACAACATTATTTAAATGAAACAAGGAATGAACTACAAGTAACCCAATACTGCAAGTATTAAGGAGAAAAAAATGTGTGAAGAAATTCACGAGTTTTTAGAATCACATTGTATTCATATTGATGAAAACGCAAGAGCTTGGTTTTTAATAAACTAAAATAGTAAATGGAAATAACGAGATATAGCTAAAGTTTTAATGACTTGGTTATATCTTGTTATTTTTTATTTTTATTGTAAAATTATAGTGAATATGTTAAAATTAAGTCGTATTTGTAAGGAATGGAGAAAACAAAATGCATAAATTAATCATAGAACAATTAAAGAAATATAAAGTACAATATTTAATATTTTTAATTTTATATTTTATAAGCATAGTCTTAGCATTGCTAGAGCCCGTTATATTTGGCAAAATATTGGATCTTATCGTAAATAATTCAGGAAAAATAGATTATGAAATAGAAATAAACATATTAATTTTAGGTACAATATTATTACTACAATATATCGCAAACTTTATATACAGGAGGGTTTTATTTCCAACAGCTAGGAAAGTAAAACAAGGAATTTTAAATAGTATACTAAACAAATTAGAAAAGGCACAAATAGATTTTTTTGAAAAAACTGATAAAGGAAAATTTGTATCTTACATTATAAATGATATATCAGAAATATGGTCAATAATGAGCCATGGAGCAATAGAACTAATAAGATTAATATCATATACAGTTGTTGGATTTATTATTGCTGCTAAATATGTTGATTTTACACTTTCAGTAGCTGTATTTATAACATTCCCAATGTTTATATATTTTATATTTAGGCAAAATGCTAAGGCTCAAAAATTGTTATATGAGAAAAAAGAGGAGGAAGCAAAGCTTTCAAAACAAATAAATGATAGTTTTTGTGGATTTAGTGTAATAAAATCATATGTTACAGAGGAAGAAACATTAAAACAATTTAATGAGATAAATAAAAATTTAAAATATAAAAATATTGAGTATAATAAAATAACATCGAGTATAAATTCAATAGTAACTTTTTTTCAAGGACTTGGATTTTCAATTTCTTGTATATTTGGATTATATTTATTAGTAAATGGAAGTATTACAATTGGTACATTTGTTGCTTTTAATTCAATAATTCAAAAAGTTATGAAAGATTATTTATATGCTGGATTTTTAGTTGCTAAAGCAAATATGTTGAAAATTATATATAAAAGAATACAATTTCTATATGATATAGATACAAATACAGATGGAAATGTTGAAATGCCTGAAAATGCCGATATACAAATAATTGATTTGAATTTTAAATATAAAGGACAAAAAGAAAATATATTAGAAAATATAAATATAGATATACCATCTGGCAGTTTTGTTGGTATTTTAGGAAAAACTGGCTCAGGTAAGACAACATTAGCCAATATTTTAGCAAAATTTTATGAAATACCAAACGGAAAAATATTTTTTAATAATATAGATATAAATGATATTGAAAGAAAATCGTATTACGATAAGTTTGCTTATGTTATGCAAGATGATTATATATATGATAATACAATAAAACATAATATAGAGCTATATAAAGATTATAGTCAAGATGAGATAGATAGTGCAACACAAAAAGCTGAATTATATGATACAATAGAGAGAATGGATAAGAAATATAACACTTTAATAGGAGATAATGGTATCAAACTTTCAGGAGGACAAAAGCAGAGATTAATTTTATCTAGAAATTTAGTAACAAATCCAAATGTGCTAATAATAGATAATGGGTTTACTGGTCTAGATATAGATACACGAAAAAAAGTAGTAGAGAATTTGAGCAATAAAGACAACAAGACTACTTTAATTGTAATTTCAAGTATGATAGAAGATATAAAAAATGCAGATAAAATATACAAATTAGAGGACAAAACGCTTGTTGAAATGAATATGGAAGAGGAGGTATATGATGCTTAATATAAAAAGTCTAATAAGTAAGTACAAATATAAATTTTTATGTGTCATCATATTAATGATAATCACATCATTAATTAATACTTTATTACCATATATAATAAAACAAGCAATGTCTTTGGCAGAAAATGTAACATCATTTAATGAGATATCTAGTCAAATATTAGTTATAGTTTCTACATATATGACTTTTTCTATAATTTGTGCTTTTCTAGAATATATAAAATATGTATTGTTAACAAAAAATACAGAAGGTTTGACATATGAAATAAGAGAAGAAGCTTATAAAAAAGTTATTAGCTTTAATATGGATACATTTTCAAATATGCATATATCTACATTGATTACAAGAATGACGGCAGATATTAATAATATAGGCGATTTTATAGGAAGAATATTACCAATGTTTATAAGTGCAGGAATATTTTTAACAGTAATTATTGGCGTAATGTGTTTTATAAATATATATTTTGCACTAGTAATGGTTATATGCAGTTTAATACTTGTTTTTGCATTACTTAAGTTGGGTAAAAAAATGGAATACTATAACAAAAAAAGTATTGAAAATACAGAAAAACTTAATAACTTTTTTGGCGAAACTTTTTCAGGAATAAATACAATTAATCTTTTTAACATTCAAAAAGAAAGAAAAAAAGAATTGGATAAATATAATAGTGAAGAAACATATATAGCAAAAAAATATTTCACAATTCAAAGTGCATTAAGACCTGTAGAATCAACAACTAAGTATTTAATCATTGCAATTATAATATATTTATGCATACAAGGGAAAGTAGCAGGAATTGATATTGGTATAATTTATGTAGTTGTGAGTTATATAGATAAATTTTTTGAACCATTAGGACATATTTTATATCATTATGAAAATTTACAACAAGGAAAAGTTTCAATAAAAAGAATTGATGACTTATTGAATAAAAAAGACAATATAGAAAATATTTACCAAGGAGAAAATACAGAAAAATTAGAGGGAAATATAAGATTTAAAAGTGTTAATTTTTCATATATAGAGGGAAAACAGGTGTTAAAGGATGTAACATTTTCTATTAATAAAGGTGAAAAAGTTGCATTAGTAGGAGAAACAGGAGCAGGAAAAACAACAATAATAAATTTAATTTTAGGATTTTATAAAATAAATTCTGGAAACATATTACTTGATGGAAAAAATATGGATGATATTTCATTAGAGAGTATAAGAAAGAATGTATCATTCATACAGCAAAATCCATACATATTTGATGATACAATAAAAAGAAATATTATAATAAATGATAATAATAATATTTCAGATGAGAAAATAATTGATATATTAAAACAAGTTCAATTATATGAAAAAATAAAGTCTTTTAAAAATGGTATATATGAAAATGTAAAAGATAATGTGTTTTCTAAAGGAGAAAAACAATTACTTGCTTTTGCGCGTGCAATTGCAAAAGAAACAAGTATATATATATTTGATGAGCCAACATCAAATATTGATGTTGAAAGTGAAATGCAATTAAAAAAAGTTATAGATAATCTATCAAAAGATTCAACTGTTATTATTATTGCACATAGACCTGCAACCATCGAAGATGTAGATAAAGTATTAAAAGTTGAAGAAGGTAAAGTATTACAAATTAAATATTAGATAATATTTTTAAAAAAGACTTGAAATAATTATGTAAATGATATATAATATAGAATGTATAAATTAGCTGAATGTTTACTTTGAAAAAGCAAAAGGAGGTAAAAACATGATGGTTTTAGCAAAAGACATTAGGAATCAATGGTCAAAAGAAGAAAAACGGAAAGGAGAAAAGCTCAATAAAGCAATTTTAAAAAGTAAAGAAAGAAACAAATTCTTTATTTGGATTGAATATTTATATCTTTTAGCAATTATAAATTGCAGAGCAAGAATCTTCCACCTAAACGGATACACAGCTTATACAAAGTATTATCGTTTTGCAGAAGAAACGATAAATAAATTAAAAAACAATGGATGTATGGTTGAGATTTTTGATTTTGATGTATGTGGCTGTGAAACACAAATTTATTGGTAAATAATGTTTTAAGTAAACAAGGAAAAAGTAGGTGTTACCTACTTTTTCTTTTTGGAGTTACACCAAATTCAAATACATTTTTATATATTCTATAATATAATTGAAATGAAAAATATGCTATTAAGCCAAAATAGTCATACATAAAAACAAATACAAAAATAAAAAAATCTTTGCGTTCTAATACAACCTCTACTTGAATACACTTAAACAAAAGTATTCAAGATGGAGGTTTTCTTTATGAGAGGTTACTCAATCGAAGAGCGTGCAAATGAGCTAGCACACTATATCATAGATTCAAAAGATACGGTAAGAGGCGCTGCAAAAAAATTTGGTGTAAGCAAATCTACAGTACACAAAGATTTAAGTGAGAGAATTGTAAAGATAAATCCTGCACTTGCAGCAGAAGTAAGATTAATTTTAGACGAAAATAAAGCAGAAAGACACATAAGAGGGGGGATGGCAACGAAAATGAAATATAGCCAACAAAAAGAAAATAAAGTAGGCTAAATTAAAAAGGAAAATTAAAAGAAGGAAAGATTTGAGACGTGTCCAAATCTTTCCTTTTTGCATAAAAAATATATATAATTAAGTTTTATATTATAAGGGAGCCAATATATCTTTTCTCAAAAAAATTTTTGTCACCATTCTACAAAATACGACATATCATATAGTAGAAAAATATATGAGGTGGCAAAATGAGTAAGTTTAAGAAAGGCGATATAGTAGGAAGAATTTCTTATAATAAAGACGTATTATTTGAAATTACAAAAATTATAAAGACAAGCAATCATAAACAAATTATGATATTAAAAGGAATTACTGAAAGAATAGAGGCAGATAGTCCAGAAGAAGACTTAGAAATCATGGATAAAAGAATAGTGCAAGAAAGAATGCAAAAATTAGAAGCACAAATGTTGCATCGTATAGAAGAATGTGTAAAAGACCCTAAATATTGCATTTGCGAGGCAAAAAAATTATTTGGGTTTAGACAAGAAAGAAGTAGTAACATAGCAAGCACAGGTAGAATTTTGCACTTGGACGGAGATAAAAGATATAGTGAAAAATCTATGAAATATTACAGAAGTTTAGGACTAGATGCTATCGTAAAAAATGTTCCAGAATATAAACAAGCACAAGTAGTAAGAAGTCTGTTAGATAGATACGACCCAGACATTTTAGTATTAACAGGGCATGATGGCATGATAAAAAAAGGAACAGGCTTTAACGATATCTACAATTATCGAAATTCTAGACATTTTATCAATACCGTAAACGAAGCAAGAAAATGGAATTCACACGGGAAAGACTTAGCTATTTTTGCAGGAGCGTGCCAAAGCTATTATGAAGCTATCATGTCAGCAGGTGCAAACTTTGCTTCTTCGCCACGGTAGAATAATGATAGATTTCATTGACCCTCTAATAGTAGCAGAAAGAATTGCAACAACAGAAAACACAAAATACCTAACTATACGTGACATCAAAGACGAATTAAGAGATGGAGAAGAGGGAGTAAGCCGGCATAGGCTCTATGGGCAAAAAACATCCTTAGTTACCTTTTGGGGTACCATTGGGGACGTTTCCTTTTGGTACATCTGTCCCCAATGGATATTGAATTTTATATTACCATTATTTTTATCATTATTAATGTACCAAAAGGGACAGATGTACCAAAAGGAAACGTCCCCAATGGTACATTTTGTAATAAAACAGTAATCATATTGTAATATAAATGTAATAAAACTTTAAAATCCTTGATACGAGCTAAATACAAGTTATGACATAAAACTTTTCTTTTTGACATTTTCTGCCTTTCATGATAGAATGAGGTCATCTTAAAGAAGTAGGTGATGTATATGATTTGTAAAAGTGATATAGCAAATCTAAAAACAGATATTGGAGATATGGTAGGGCAAAAAATTATTGTGAAAGGTTCTTTAGGAAGAAGTAAAACTTTCGAAAAAGAAGCAACTATTGAAAAAGCTTATCCAAATATCTTTGTTGTAAAATACGAAGAAAACGAAAGAAATGTTACCTATAGTTACACCGATGTTCTAACAAGAACAGTAGAAGTGGATGTTTTTGATGGGCAAAATTATTCTCCACTAATTCCACCAGCTGTTAATGTAAAAGCATAGGCAAAGAAAAACAAAAGTAAAAAAATAAGAAAATGAAAAATTCCTATATTTTTAGGAATTTTTTTTGTGCCCAAGCAATATACATTTAATAATAAAAAATGAAGGAGGTATATTGTAATGGCAGTAGCAACCAGTAAAGAGACAATATGTATTAACCAAGTGATAGGACAAAAAACAGATACAGCCATGGTAGAGGAGGATTTTGTCGTTCCAGATATCAAGCCAGATATCTTAAATACAATCCGTACAAATGGAAATGTTTGCATCTATAAAAAAGAAATCATGGAAGGAAAGGTGAAGATAGACGGTGCAATTCAAGTGTATATTATGTATTTAGCAGACGATGAATCATCCTGCATTAGAAGTTTAAATGTAACACTTGATTTTTCAAAAATCATTGATTTTGACATTGTAAAGGAAGGAATGACACTAGAAGATAAAGTCATCTTAAAATCATTAGAATGTAGAGTATTAAACGGAAGAAAAGTAAGTGTAAAAGCATTGTTAGACTTCGACATAAAAATAACATCTAACGAAGAAGTCGAATTTGTAAAGCAAGTAGATGACATTAAAGATGTGCAGGTACTAGATAGTAATGTAACATTAAATTCTTTGTTAGGTTCTGGCACCACAAAAGTGTATGCAAAAGACACCATAGTAATTGATAATGTAGATAATTTAGCAGAAATTATGAAAGTCGATTTTACTATCACAAACCAAGAAACAAAAATCAGTTACAATAAGGTATTAGTCAAAGCCGATAGTTGTGTCAAAATTGTGTATTTAACAGAAGATAATCGAATTTGCACAACATCACAAATTATTCCAGTAATGGGCTTTATAGATATGCCAGATGTAGCAGATGAAAATTTATGTGATGTGCGTTATCAGCTAAAAAATTTAACCATAAAACCAAATAATGTAGAAGAACATTCTATTTATGTAGAAGCAGAATTAGAAATTGTATGCTATGTATCTCAAAGCAGAGAACTAACTATTCTTCAAGATTTATATAGCCCAAGTGTAAACTTAGCATATAAACAAAAACAAATTCAAGCCATTTCACAAAAAGAAATAATCAAAGACGTATATTCTATACGTGAAAAACAATTCATATCAGAAATAGGAAATCATAAAATTTATGATGTAGAAGTAAAGCCAAGCATTTTAAACCAAACAATTTTAAAAGACAAAATAGTGTATGAAGGCCAAATGGAACTAAACTTCTTATTTGATGCTGATAATAGTAGCAGAATAGGAACCAAAAATATAGTAGTACCATTTAACTATACAATGGATTGCAGGGGAGCAATGCCAACTTCTCAAGTAGAAACAAAAATTGGAATTAATTTGCAAGACTTCACTGTATTATCGGATGAAAATATTGATATCAAAGTAGATTTAGAATTTGCCGTTAGCCTATCAAACAATCAAAACATTCAAGTTATTGAAGAAATTGACATAGATGAAACAAGAGCTAACGAAAGATGTAGTTTAATTATTTACTTCGTAAAACCAGGTGACACACTATGGAAAATTGCCAAAAAATTTAGAAGTACAGTAGCCAATATTGCTCAAATGAATGGAATAGAAGATGAAAATAAAATTAGCATAGGACAGCAACTATTTATTCCAAGTGCGATATAGAGAAAGTGGAACAATTGGGGACTGTCCCCAATTGGGAAGAATGGGACAATTTGGGACAGTGTTTAAATTAAGAAAAAGGAAAAAGCATGGATAAAATTTATTCACGAAGGCGAATTATATTGCCAAAATTTGCATTTGTGTATCACCAAGGAAAAAGACCAGAAAATAGAGAAACGGGCAAAAGATGGAAAATTACCAGTGTAATTCTTATTGCAATAATTACTGCAAGCCTAATTGCAAGATCCATTTCTCCAATTATTGATAAACAATGTATCAATATTGCTAAAAGTATTGCAACAAAAATTTCAAATGAACAAGCAACTGTCGTAATGTCAAAATATCAATATGAAGATTTATGCATCATTACAAAAGATACTTCTCGGCAATATAAAAATGATAAATGCTAATGTAGCAGCAGTAAACGCCATTATTTCTGATGTCGCAGTAAAAATTCAAGACGAACTAAACAAACAAGAAAATAGCAACTTCACAATAAGAATGGGAAGCCTTACAGGTAGTAGATTACTTTCAGGAAGAGGGCCAAAACTTAATGTTCGAATGTCAACCATTGGAAATATAAATACTGATTTAAGGTCAGAATTTTCTTCTACAGGAATTAACCAAACGCTTCATCGAATATATTTGCAGGTAGAATGTGAAGTGGTAGTCTTAACGCCAATTAACACAGTAGAACAAACAATTACAAATCAAGTGTTAATTGCAGAAGCGGTTATTGTAGGAACAACTCCAGACACGTATTACAACTTAGAAGGAATGACAGCAAGCGATGCAATGCAAGTAATGCAATAGAAAAAAACGCTAGAGAACTAGCGTTTTTTTTCATGCTTTTTCTTGACACTTTTTCTTCTAGGCATTAAAATAAAAAGTAGAAGTACCATTGGGGACGTTTCCTTTTGGTAGGTCTGTCCCTAATGGTAATTAGAAAGGAAAAGATATGTTAGAATTAAAAGATATATGTTTTACAAGAGAAAATAGAAAAATATTAGACCATGTCAGTTTGAATATAGATACCGATAAATTTGTAGTAATTACTGGACCTAATGGTTCTGGAAAGTCTACTTTGGTTAAAATTATTATGGGAATCGAAAAGCCAGACGAAGGAAAAGTACTATTAGAAGGAAAAGATATTACAAATTTGTCAATTGATGAAAGAGCCAAACTTGGAATTGGTTTTGCGTTCCAACAACCAGTAAAGTTTAAAGGAATCACAGTTTATGATTTACTAAAATTGTCTTCAGGAAAAGAAATGAATAAAAAGGAGGCTTGCGACATTTTATCAAAAGTAGGTCTATGTGCTAGAGAATATGTCGATAGAGAAGTAAATGCCTCTTTATCTGGAGGAGAATTAAAAAGAATTGAGATTGCAACCGTTGCTGTTCGCAATTCAAAATTTACTATTTTTGATGAACCAGAAGCGGGAATTGATTTATGGAGTTTCCAAAGTTTAATAAAAATATTTGAAGATATGAGAAAAATAGTAAAAGGCACAACACTTATTATTTCTCACCAAGAGCGTATTTTAAACATTGCAGATGAAATTATTTTAATGAAGGAAGGAAAAATACAAGCAAAAGGAAGCAAAGAAGAATTACTAGGACAAGTATTTGGACAGTCTATGTGTAGCAAACTAGGAGGTGACCAAGAAAATGGATAAAACAGATATTGAACTATTACATGAAATTACAGATATGCAAGGAGAAACTTTTGAAGGTGCTTATAACATTCGTAAAAATGGCCAAGGTATTGAAAGAAAAGTAACTGATAATATCAATATTGTAACCAAAAAAGATGTTTCTGGAATTGATATTTATGTGAAAGAAAACACCAAATTTGAATTTGTTCACATTCCTGTTATTATTACAGAAAGTGGCTTAAATGACGTTGTTTATAACGATTTCTATATCGGAAAAAATGCTAATGTGATTATTGTAGCAGGTTGTGGTATTCACAATGACCACCACAAAAACTCGCAGCATGATGGCATTCATCGTTTCTTTTTAGAAGAAGGAGCCAAAGTAAAATATATTGAAAAACATTATGGAGAAGGCAAAGGAACAGGCAAAAGAATTTTAAATCCAGTAACGGAAGTTCATTTGAAGAAAGGCGCAACTTTAGAGATGGAATCGACACAAATAAAAGGAGTTGATTCTACCATAAGAACAACAAAAGGTGTCCTAGAAGAAGATACCAACTTCGTTGTAACTGAAAAAATTATGACAGGTGGGTTGCAAAAAGCTAGAACCATTTTTGAAGTCGAGTTAAATGGAAAAAATGCTAGCACTAAAGTGACATCTAGGTCAGTAGCAACCGAAAACTCTGTGCAACAATTTGAATCGAAAGTAACAGGAAATACGCAATGTTTTGGACATGTAGAATGTGACGCTATTATTAAAGACAAAGCAAAAGTAATTGCTATTCCAGAAATTATTGCCAATAACGTAGATGCCAATTTAATTCATGAAGCGGCTATTGGAAAAATTGCAGGAGATCAGCTAATGAAACTAATGACATTAGGTTTAAATGAAAAAGAAGCAGAAGAAGCAATTATTGATGGATTTTTAAGATAAATTAGGAAAAAGCAAATTACATACTCAATGTAATTTTAAGATAGAATAAAATAAATATACTAAGCAAAATTAAAAGAAGGTTTCTAAAAATAGAAGCTTTCTTTTTTCGTTGCACAACAAAAAACTCGGAAATAAAATTTCCGAGTTTTGTATTTTTATCTCTTAGAGAATTGTGGAGCTTTTCTAGCTTTCTTAAGACCATATTTCTTTCTTTCTTTCATACGTGGATCTCTTGTTAAGTATCCGTTTGATTTTAAAGTTGGTCTAAATTCGCTATTTGCTTCATTTAATGCTCTTGCAATACCATGACGGATTGCTCCAGCTTGACCTGTAAATCCTCCACCTACAACTTTGGCAACAACGTCATATTTTGCTGTTGTATTAGTTGCTGTTAATGGTTGTCTTACAATAGTTTTTAATACTTCTGTTCCAAAATATTCGTTAATGTCTTTTCCGTTGATAGTAATAACGCCAGTTCCTTCTAATAATCTTACTCTAGCGATAGATTTTTTTCTTCTTCCAGTTCCATAAAAAGCAGTTTTTACTGATTTTGCTTTAGCCATATTATTTTACCTCCCAAACTTCTGGTTTTTGAGCGATGTTTTCATGTTCGCTACCAGCATATACTCTTAATTTTTTTACCATTTGTCTTCCTAAGCTATTGTGTGGAAGCATTCCTTTTACAGCAAGCATCATAGCTTGTTCTGGTCTGTTTTCCATCATAACTCTTGCAGAGGTTTCTTTCATTCCACCAATATATCCTGAATGACTTCTATATACTTTTTGGTCTAATTTTCTTCCTGTTAAAACAGCATCTTTACAATTGATAATAATAACATGGTCTCCAACATCCATATTTGGTGTATAAGTTGGTTTATGTTTTCCTCTTAAAATTTTAGCGGCTTCTGTTGCTACTCTACCTAAAGGCTTATTAGCAGCATCTAGAATATACCATTTTCTTTCGATTTCACTTTTCTTTACGCTATGTGTTGTATTATTCATGGTAATAAATACCCTCCATTCATTTAATAATAATTTATATGAAACTACTCTAACACTGGAACTACCGGGGAGAAGTTCCTATATTAAAATAAGCTCATTTCATAACTACGCTATATTATTCTAATACAAATGAAAGCAAAAGTCAAGGAAAATAATAGAAAAATTTATAAAATTAAAAAGATCTTCTATAAATGGTAAAATTAAATTACCGTTTTTATAAAAATAAAAAGACACATAATTAAACTTATGATACAATGTTGGTG